>JACPQF010000149.1 GCA_016190625.1 Chloroflexota bacterium
AAAGCGGTGGGGAATCGCATCCGCTTTTTGGCACTATGTGGGGGGCAACAGCAGGTCTGGCAAACAATTCAGACCTCCTAGTGGGGACAGAATTCGCGGGTCTCTGCATATTGCCAGTTTTCGGCTGCATTTCTAGCAGCACGCGGTCGTCACTCGACAGGGCGATCAGAAACGCGGCGTCGTGGAGATAGTCGTGGGGTGAAACGATCGTACTCTCGCCGTGTTCCTGCGCCTTTTCGAGGCTCTTGGCGGTGCCGTCGCTGTGCTTGAACTCCCCTGCGGCCGTCCGGTGATAGCCCGTAACGGTATGGTAGTCCGTCGACAATACGCCGGGTCGGTCGATGCGGACGCCAAAAAGAAGGCTACGGTCGAGCCTTTCCAGTTCCGGGTCATTGCGAGCAAGCCCCATGGCGCAGCCAATCAAACCGATCACCCCGGATTTGGTCGGCTCATGTCCCGTGTCGCGCACGTCCCACCGTGAGCGCGTGCCCCACGATTGCATGGGACCCTCCAACAGAAGGAGCAGCACAGGTTTAGCCATGCAGAACCTCCTGTTCCAATGCATCCAGAACAACTTTCAGGCTCTCAGACGCCGGAGCATCGAGGATCTTCACAAAGCCGTTCTTCGCTAGAAGAAGCCGCTTCCGCGCTTTGAGATCATACATCGCCGTCAGTGTCTCGCATTCCCTCTTGAGGGCATTGACGGACTCCGTCTCAAGGCCCTCTTTTGCCTTCGGGTTCACGGGTTGGGCGAAGGCATTGGCGTAGCTGACGGGAAGGTTCTTGTCGCGAACCTCGATCCATACAAGGCCGGGCAGTTGGTGCGCAGCGAACGAGTTCTGCTTCCCACTCGGCGTGACACGGCAGGCGGCCTCCACCAGCGCCCGAACTGCCTTGCCAGCGGTTTCGCGGGCGTTTCTCTCATCCTCAGCATTTACCGACCGCTTTAACGCCTTGCCGGTGAGGTTGTCTACCAGTCCTTCTACGTGGACGTTGAAGTATTTGTAATAACAGGCCGAATTGAACTCCACATCGCCGATCATGTCGGCGCCCCCGCCCGCTTCGTCGTCCGCCGCCCTCTCGAGGTCGTCCACGGCGGTGTAATAGTCGAACTCGTGTTCGATCTTGTGAGTGCTGATCGCGTGGGCAAACTGGCTTGAAGCTTCCACATCCACAAACGCTTCGCTCGTGACCATGCGACCGAAAAGGGCGACATCGACGGACATGGGGCGAAATCCCTTGTCTTCCGCCTGTTTTTGCAGGTCTTTCGCCGCTACCTTCTTGAATTCTTCCGCGCCTCCAGCTTTCCTTGCAGCTTCGGCGATCACGTCGCTTACTGTTGTAATGTCCGAGTCGGTCAGGAACATCGTCTGCGCCGTCCTGTAGAGGCCGCTCTTGTTTGGCTTCTGCTCAGCGCCGTCCTTAGTGCCGAATCCGCTCGCTTTTTGCGCGCCGATTCCGGCCATATCTGGGCTGAGGCCGGCTGCTATCAACCGATCTTTAACGAGCTGAGGAAGGCTGCGGGTCCTCGTCGCCAACAGCCCGGCCAATCTCTCTTCGAAGACATCAGAGCGTCGTATGCTCCGCTTCAGGCACTGGCTAGAAATGCGGGCGCGTTTGTAGCCGCCGAACACCGCCTCTTTCGGGCTTCCGGTGTCGTCCCGGTTGAGATTGCTCGGGGCGTGGTTTTGCAGCATGTGGACTTCGATCAGCATCGCGATCACTCCTTTTCTTCTGATTCAACTTTAGGTTCCCCCGGGTCCTGGTCGCTAAAGAAGCTGCGAGCCCATTCTTTTTGGACCCACTTGGTCGGCGAATCCCAGGCGCGAACGTGCCTCAGCAAAGCCGGCCAGTCGACGCCAACGCCTTTGCCCGCTGCATAACGCACCATCTGTCGGAGATGGTGCGGCAGGTCGCCGTCGCCGGTCCTGAGGTCGTAATCGGCGTCGAGGAGGATATGGAAACGGCGTCTGATGGATTTGCTCGCGTTTCCCGCAATGGCCCGCTTCCATGTTAGGCCGAAGTTCCCATCGAGACGGTGACCACCAGCCCTAATAACCGTAGTCTTGTATTGCGCCAGCAGACTGGCGATGAGAAATGCGGTCGGTTCACTGGCGACGCCGTGAACGAGGCCGAGCAGCCACGGGCACCGCCCCTCTACGGGATCGCGTTCCCCGCATCCCCGTCGCAGCTTCGCTAGCTCGCCAGTGTCGAGCCGCACGACGCGTTCAGTGAACTCCTCTTCGCGGGTCCTTTCTGTTGTTGTCATGAGAGCACCATCCTCAGCGTATTATTGAGCCGGCTCCGCGCCCGTACCTGTCGCTCGAGCGCGTCACCGTCCGCATCCATGTCTTTGGCGGCGAATTCGAATTGCTCGCGGGCAAGACTGCCAATGGCCCCGCGCCAGTCCCTGGCCGTCCCGGCAATGAGATCGGGATTGTCGGGCGCGTTTGGATCCAGCGCGGCGAAGACATTCATCAGGGGATGAAAACCGTATTCCAGGCGCTGCCAGTAGGCACGTTCGCAGCGGTCGGAAACGCCTCCCAACGCCTCTTTGTTCCCCGCACCATCGCGCGGGTAGAGCGCCTTGATACTGCTTCGCAAAGCATAGGCAGCCTGTTCTGCCCGGTCGAGTTCGTGCTGAACCAGACTGCCCAGCCGCGTGGAATGCCCCAATTTCGAGGGCACCGACCATGCGGATGTCGCCCACTCGAAGACCTTCATTTTCATGTCGGTCCGCATTCCGTACACCCGAATCGCGAGCGAATCGCCGGCATCAATGATCGAAAACGCCTGCTCGACGACGTCGGGCCGCCTAAATGACACTCTTCCCGCGTCGTGGCCGAGTTGGCGATCATCTAGCAACATGAGCGGGCCTGCATCGCGCCAAAGCGGACGGTTCTCCCTCATGCGAATGGGCGTCACCTTTTCCGTGGCATACCGGTAGGCAAGACTGGCATCGGTCCAAGCCAGTCGCGTGCTATCTCCCTTTTCAAACTTCATCTCTCGCACGCAAACGCTATTACCATCGCCGATGTCGGGGACCAACTGAATTTGACGCGGACGCCAAGTCAAGGCTTCGACCGTCGTCGCTTGCGTGCGGTCCTGTCCAACTGAACGCTTGCTTCGCCAGGCAGCGCCTCCATCGCCGCTGTCCTGATCGGCGCGAAGTGGTATGTTCAGCACGATCGTTTCGAACAAGCTAATACCCATGGGCAAGGCATAAATCGCCGGAGCGCCATTAATCGATGGGCTGAAGGTGCGTCCGCCCGATGTCATGAATGGCGCGATGGTGGTTAGCAATCTTGCGGCAACTTGGACTGAAACTTTCAAGTCGTTTTCATGCTCATGATGCCAGTGACTCGCAGTCGAGCCGCTAGGCGCAGCCGGGAACATGCCGGCGAGGGGCTTTGTATTTGCCTTTTTCATCTTAGTCTGCAAGAACGGTCGTTCGGGATGGAACAGGTCAAAGACATCTCCGCATTCCTCCACGTAGTTCTGGATCAGGTGCGAATCGAAGCGGCCGTCCTCGATCATCCCCTTCAGCTCAAGCGGATGTCCGGGCCGCCTACCGGCGAGGACCAAGGCGTCAAGCACGAAAGCCACCAGCAATCTGTACAGCCCGAATTCGACAATTGGCGCGGGGTCGCGGATTTCCCGCAGGTCGGGCGCCTGTTCCAGACAGGCCAGTATCCCTAACTCAACGCGCGCGCCGTTTCGGTGGACCACTGGAATCCAAGGCTCGTTAAGTACGCTAAACGAAGGACGGTTCATTGCACCCTCCCGGCCAAAAGGCCCAGTTCTTCGTCATAGGCGACCTCATACAGGTTTCCTTTATCGTCAATGCCCTTCCAATACCCGTCGCCGGCGAGAGGCAGGAGTGTGAGACCCCGCAGCTTACCCTTCGCCTCCACTGCAGCGCTGTAGCCTGGAGCAGGGCTATGCATCGGCAGGTAGTTGGGGAGCTTCAGTGATCCCTGGTACAGAGAGCGGACTTCCTTCATCCACACCTCGCCCGGCTCCAAACGCTGCAACTGTCTTTCCTCGACCAAGATGGCAGTACGGTCGTTTGCTCCAAGTCTCGTCTTTGCCCGCCAGCCGTTGCCATCATCACTGTCATCGCCCGTCGGATCGTTGCTGACGGGCAGGAAAAACCGTTTGCTGGGTTCCCGCAGAGCGAACTGCCTGGCCTGGTTTTGAAGGACTTCGGTCTCCTTGTTCCAATCCAGGTCTGCCCTTCTGATTGCCTCCCAACTGACGGCGCTCTGCTCCCACTCCAGCGATCCGTAGCATCGGTCGATCAGCATCCTAAAATCCTTCGGAAGCTGCGCTTCCCTATGGCAGGCCAGAATCGCCAATGTTCTCAGAAGGGGCTTGTCGGCGTATACGTAGCCCGTTCCGCCGAAATTGACGGATCCGTCTTCCGGCAGAAGCACGTGCAAGGTCGGGTCGCATTCTCGCACGCTATGCCGGTGCATTCGGCCGCTGCGCTGGAGCAGGAGATCGATGGGCGCAATCTCGCTAATCATTGAGTCGAAATCCACGTCGAGGCTTTGCTCCACCACCTGTGTCGCCACTAGCACGAACCTGGCAGGACGGTTGGTCGTGTCTTTACCGAACAAATCGAGAACCTTTTCAGCGATCTGGTGGCGATGGGAGGCCGTGAAACGGGCGTGAAAGAGCAGCTTTTCGCCCTTGGGAATGTCTAGCGCCCTGTAAACGGCCTGGGCCTGCTTGACGGTGTTCAGAATTACACAGCAGCATCCGCCGTCCCTCACCAAGCCCATGGCCTTCGCCGCCGTTTTCTTGGCGTCGCCTAGTAGCCCTGGATGAGTTACGATCCTCAGCTTCTTGGTTGAGGAGGCGGTGGCCTCAATCACCCATGCTTTTTGCCCCGCCTCCGCCACCGTGATTAGCGGATATGACGCTTCGGGTCCTGCGTCGCCGCCCGTCGCCCCGTACGCCCCGATCATTGCCGTCCGCTGCTTGGCGGACAAGGTTGCCGAGAGAAGGACGACCGGAATCTTCAAGCAGGCGCACCATTGGAGCAGGCGGGTAATGATCGCGCTCATGTACGCGTCGTAGGCGTGCACCTCGTCGATGACCAGCACCCGGTCGGCGAGTCCATAGAGCCGCAGGAAGCCGAACTTGACGTTCATTCCTGCCAACATGGCCTGATCCACCGTCCCCACGCCGTGGGCGGCGAGCATTGCCTTGCGAGTTGGCCTAAACCAGGCGGCAGCGAGGTCGCGGTCGTCTCCGGTCTCGCCCACTGCCGGCGGCTTTTCAGGCTCCTCGTCGTCGCGGAGCCATGCCATGCCGTGAACCAGCCTGGCCTTTTCCGCACGCCCCAGTTTCTTGAGGTAGGCGTCGCGATAGCGAACATATAAAGAATCGCTAGTCGCCATGGTAGGCAGAGCCATGTACATGCCGCGATAACCCTCGTCGCGCCACTTCTCGGCCAGAATCCAGGCGGCTTCCGTCTTCCCCTCTCCCATTGGCGCTTCGATGATAACCAGTCCCGGAGGAATAAGATGGTCGAGCAGCGCCGTCTGAATCGGGCGCGGCGATTCCACAACTCGATTGGCTTCCGCGCCAGTGGGATCCTGCTCAAAGCCCAAGGTTGTGACCCACCCCTTGGCCACGTCTTGTGCCACTGTGAAATACTCGCCTGGGTCCTCGATGCCCATGAGCCGAGCGTCCATGAAGAACTTTTCGTTGCTCGCGAGCCAGTCGCTCAGAACAACGTGCCCGGTGAGGCGCATTCCGAAAGCGCTGAGATCAGGCGGGCTTTCGCAGGGGAGGGCCTTGAGATCCAGCACTAGCTCCAGCAAATGGCAAAGCCGATTCTGCGCTTCCGCGTACTGCTGCCCCACGTCGCGCCCGTTCTCATCCCAGTAGCCGTGGTGGGCAACCACTACACGAGCTGTTGCGTCGGCCACATACGGGTTGACCGCTCCCTCTTTCAGTTTGTTCTTGATGAACTTGGCGGAGAGGCGCTCATGCCGGCACCGGGCATCGACCGTTATGGGAAATCCGGCTTTCACAAGCCCGTCTGAAAGCTGCGGAATCTGGTGTTGAAAACAGGAATCAGCTTTGCCGACGTCGTGCAGCCCAACCAGAAACGCCGTCGCTTCGGCTTCCCAGCCAGGGCTGATGACGGGGGCAGGCAACGCCAGGGACATCGCCGCTGAGTCCAGCAAGTGCTTCCACAGCGGATGCCATGCCCCTGTATCTCTATCGTATTTCGCCCAGAGCAATCTGTGTGGCCCATCCATGGGGGAACGCCCTTTCCGGTCGGGACGCCACGAAGAACGTGCTTCTGGCTCAACGTCATGGCGCAAGTATACTCGACTGATTGCCGCGTGTCAATACGGACAATGGGACTCGAACCGGTACATTCCCGCGCCCGGCGCAGTCGGCCTTCCTCCGGACCTCCATGCCAAATCGGGTTGATTGATCCCCTGCTAGACCGACCCGGTCTCTGAGACCGAGTCGGTCTCAATCGCGCCGGAGCTTACTGCTGGAGGAGAGAGAGGAAGGCCAGACCGTAAATGGTAATGCCTTCGGGGTGGTCGCCGTCGAACCGGGCGAGAGCGCTGGCGATCAGGCTGAACCGGTCGCTGGGCATGGTGTAGGGAACTATCAGGACGCCGGCGTGAGGGCGCCGTTCCTCGAAGAACTTGACGGTGAGAGCAATAAAGTGGTCACGATTGCGGGTTACTAGGCAGCGGCGCTCTTTGGCGGCGAATGCAAGGTGGAGTTGGTCTTCCGCGCCCGAGTTTCCGCTGTCGTGAGCTGTCACGATGTCGATGCCCACTCCCCTGGCTATCTCCGCTATCTTTCCCGAAAGGTCCTCGTCAAGGTAGAACCGCACGCGTCATTGCCCCTTGGGCGACATGAAAGGATAGCGTTTCTCCACCGCCTCGGCGGTCCACCGCTCATCACGCCGGGTGCACGCTTCGATTTCGTTCGGGTAGGCTTCGGCGTAGGCCAGGGCTGCCCTAAGCTGCACATCGGTGAGCCAGTGGAAGGCTTCCCTCAGCCGCGACCAGGAGTCGTCCACGGACCGATAGGCTTGAACTACCTCAAACACCTCGATCCCGGTGCCGGCTATCCGTGCCACACGCCCGCCTGATGGGCTGTTGGCAAACACTATCCCCGGAATCCGCCGCATCTTGATTGCCTCTTGGAGCATCTCGTTGACCACGCTGGAAAAATCACGTCGCGACAGTTGAGCTTCCTCCTCTAGGGGGAGTCGAACCTCGTCTGGCATGCGTATCGTCTTCGGCACGGCAGCCATTGCGCCCACCTCTGCGTTAGTTATGTCATATATAGCATATATGTCTTACGAGGCGATGTCAAGAGGTGCAGATCTCCTCGCATCGCGCTGCTGCGTAGGCCCATGCGGAGAAGGCGGCGCCATCCTTGGTCGGGGCGACGAAGGGGTCGGGGCCGAAACTCTTGTAGGTGGTCAGTAGATCTGCCGCCGACGTGCCTGGTACGTGGTTGCGAGTCAGGTAATCGCCCACGACCCCTTGCACGCCGTCACTGCCGTCTCCCAATCCTCGAACCAGCCGTGTTGGCTGCGGGCGTCCTCGTCCATGTAGCGGCCGTTGTCGTCGACCATCACCCAGTAGCGAACTTCTTCTGCGCTGGAATTCCCCACAGCTTACCTCCTTCTCGGCGCATCTGCCGGAAGACCCGGCGTAGGATGTTGACTCCAGTTTCGGCTACGAAGGCGTCGATCACGGGTGACCACTCCTCGACGCCTTCCCGACCGAAAGTCTCGATGGCTACGGGGCCTTCGCGAGGAATACGATCCGGTCCTGCCATGCCTCCCCACCCAGTCGCCTATCGGTTTCGAGCAGCCCTCGCAAGAGGCTGCCGACGTCGCTGGCAGCCATGGTCCGATCATTCACGAAGATCACGCCTCCGTGGGACCGTTCCTGCTCGGCCCAGTTCCTGAGCAGCGGCGGAATGGTTCGACAATCGCAGGTCACGACCACTCGACCGTCCTCCCTCGCTGCTGACAGTATATCGTGGTCCGGATGCGAAGCCACCGACCATCCTCCCAGTCGCGTAGGGCAACCGCGTCGATGCCGTGACGACTGAGCTGGGTGGCCAAAGGCGGCGGCAGATGCTCGTCAAGAAGCAGCCGCATCGATTGTAATCAACTCGATGTTAGGGAGAAGGCGCTTTAGCTCGGCAAATGGGCGATCATTATCTGCTAGGGCCTCGGCGATTTCCGCGGGATAGGCCTCGGCGTAGCCAAGGGCAGCCTGTATCTTTAGCGGGGGCAGCTCGAGGTGGGCCGCCGTCCGACCGGGATCATTGTCGAAGGCCTTTGCCACCATGGCGACCTCCCACACCGCTAGGCTAGTCCCCTGTACGTATGCTTGCCGGCCAACCGGAGAGTCGCGGAACTGAATGAGGGCAAACTCGGCTTGCCGTAGGGCCTCTTCGAGAAGGAGGGCTGCTGCCTCGCTAGGGGTGCGACCCAGGCGTCTGGCCAGGCGTCCGAGACGCTGTACCTGCTGATCATGCAGCCGCAGGCTTACAACCTTTGACATTGGCTCCCTCCTTGGTGTACGATGCTGCTGCAATCATTGTAACTCATAGCATCGACACCGTCAATCCTTCTTAGACGGATGTGTCCGCTGAAGGCTGACGGCTGACCGCTAGCGCCCGCCCCCTATGTCGTCAGCCGCCGATACAGCAACGGCAGACGCTTGGGGAGAGAGGTGATGTCGTCGAGAACCTCGTAACCGATGTCGCCGCACATGGCCTTAAGGTAGTCGTGGCCCCGCCGGTCGACGGTGAGACAGAAGGGAATGATTTCCCTCTGCCTCGCCTCGAGAAGGGCCACCCGGGTATCGGAGACGGCGTAATCCTTCATAAACCGGTCGTACGAGCGCTTGGGCTGCGTGAAGTAGCTGGCGCCGTCGTCGCCGTTCCGGAGATGGTGAGAGCCGTAGTCGTGGTCCTGGGGCCTCCCATCGCTCAGGAGGAGAAGAACCTTGGTCTTGTACTCCTGCTGGTCGAGAAGGAGGCTGGCATGGCGGATGGCCGTGCCCATGCGAGTCTCCTGCGCCGGGGCGATCTTCTCAATGCGCTTCTTGACGCCTGACGACAGCTCCTCGCCCAGGTCCTTGACGACGTAAAACTCGACGTTTTCCCTGCCGTGGCCCGAGAAGCAGTAGATGCCATAGGCGTCGCCGATGGACTCCAGCGCCTCCACCAGGATCACGATGCTCTCCTTCTCCAGGTCGATGATCCGCTGGCACTGCTCGTAATCGCCAGCGTGCATCCTACCCGTGGGAAGCCCCAATCTATAGCCCCCGCTGATGCTCTCGTAGGTCGAAGCGCTCATGTCCAGCAGGAGCGCCACGCCCACGTCTCTCTCAACCTTGTTCTTCCGCCAGTAGAGCTTGTCGCCGGGCGGGACGCCCGCCCTTTTCTCTACGAGCGCGTCGACCACGGCGTCCAGATCGTATTCGTCCCCGTCCGGCAGCCGTCTGACCTTCCTGAACCGCTCCGTACGAAGTCGCTCGAACTCCCTTCGAACGCCCGCCACCAGGCCCGAATGGGTCTTGAGGGTGTCGGCGTAGAACTCGGCCGAGCCCTCTTCGATAGTTCGCTGTCGCAACTGGCACCAGCGGCGCTTGTACTCGCCCCGGAGATAGTCCCATTCGTCGTAGAGGAAGGCCCCGTTTTCGCTGCCGGAAGCATCTGCCTTGGCGGCAAGCAGGCGCAGACCACGCATCGCCCGAGACAACTGCCCCGCCCGTTCGGGGCCGTCGCTCTCCCCCGATTCTGCGCCAAGCCCACCCTCGGCCAGGGGTCGGAGAACCGCCGGTCTGGCTTTGGCGGCATCTGCCCGCTCCTCCTCCGTCTTGCCGTCGGCTCCCGCCGGTGGGGCGTCTTGCGGTTGTGGCTTGCCGGCCGCCTGGGCACGGGCGGGCGTCTTCCGGTCTTTCCCAGAAGGGTGCTTTGGAGCCTGCACCATCTCCGGCTTGATCCCACCCCGATAGTCGATCTCCCGAGGGCTGCGATAGGGTTCCTCCGACGGGGACCCCTTGCCGCCGTTGGCGCCGTTCTGGTCGAGGAAGTCGGAGACGAGCTTCTCCAGATCCTCCTCAGGTTGAGAGTAGGCGTTCTCTAGCGGGTTAGTGGAGTCCCAACTCTGGGGATGGCGCGACCTCGGGTTGGCGTTCTCAGTGGCGGGAAGGAGGCTGTAGATGCGGATGGTGGCCTCGGCGCAGTCCTCGACGCTGGCCCGGCAATTCCGCACCCGCCGGAGGATGGCCACGGCGTCAGCCAGCTTCTCCGAATGGCCAGAGGGCACGGGAAAGAATCCCCAGTTCTCGATGCTGACCTGAACTAGAATCTCTAGGAGGGCCTCCCGCAAGGGAAGTAACGCTACTTCCGGCCGTTTTGCGAGGGCGTTTCGCTGGGCTCTTTCATAGTCCGGGCGTATCCCCCGGTACTCGTGCTTGAGGAGATAGTCGACGCGGGTGTCCTCCACCACCATGAACACGTCGGAAGCCAGCTTGCGGTCGGAGAAGAGATCGAAGAAGCGCTGGAAATCCGTCGAACCCTTGCCGTTGGCCCCCAGCCTCTCGTGGATGTCCTGCCGGGTATTGCCAAACAGAAACGCGCTCTTGGCGAAGTCGAAATCGAAGGTGCCGAACTCGAGATGGGCGGCCTGGTGGGTGGCGAGGACCTTGTAATGGGCGAAGTTATGGTCGGCGGACGGGAACACGTCGACGGTGGCAGGCAGGAAGATCGACGTGCCCTCGGCGTGTGGCTGTTCGACCGCCGACCAGCCGGCGCCCCCATCGAGCTGGTCCTTGGCGGCGTAAATCTGGACACCCCTGGCCGCCAGTCCCTGACAGTAGCGGCGAAGGACCTCCTTGACCTGCCCCAACTGCACCGCCGCGCCGTCGGCACTAGATGCTATCGCCACAAAGGAACCCCTTTAGCGCGCCTCACCATTGATTTGCAATCCGCTCCTCCCACTCCAGCTTCCACAAACAAGAACAGGTACCGGCGCATAGAACACGGCGTCAACCGGGTGCCCTCTGGGCCCGGCAACGGACAAACGGATGGGGAGGGTTGGCTATCCGTTTATCCGTTGGATATCCGTTGACGCCGTACCCCCGTGTTCTGATGAACTTCATTTGGCTAGTCGGGCAAACCTGACCTCATTATAGCAACGGGCGGGGGATTCTTCAAGGTCGCTCTGGCCATGTCACACCACGAAGGCACAAAGATACTAAAGATTGAGATGTAGGTTGACCACTGGCAAAACCTATGCTATAAGTCTTCCATGATGAAAGTGAAGCTGAAGCTGTTCGCGACCTATCGGGAGAAGGTGGGACAAAGCGAGCTGGAGCTCTCCGTGCCCGAAGGGAGTACGGCCGGCGGCGTTCTGGCCAGGCTCGTGGCGGACTATCCGGCGCTGGCGGGCCTCGCCGGGGCTACCATGTTCGCCGTGGACCAGGAGTTCGCGGCCGCCGATGCGGTGTTGTACGATGGGCAGGAGCTCGCCCTCTTGCCCCCGGTCAGTGGAGGATAGAGTGTTCGAGATCACGGACAAGCCGATAGCGGCCGCCGACCTCGAGGATCTGGTGATCACCAATGCCGACGGCGCAGTCGTAACCTTCGCCGGCGTGGTGCGCGGCCATTCAAAAGGAAAGAAGGTGCTCTACCTCGAGTACGAGGCCTATAAGGAGATGGCCGAGAAGAAGATGGCGGAGATAGGCGAGGAGATCAAGGCCCGCTGGCCTATCGACCGGATCGCCATTCGCCACCGGGTCGGCTACTTGGAAATCGGCGAGACGGCCGTGGCCATTGCCGTTTCCGCCCCTCACCGCCAGGAGGCCTTCGAGGCCTGCCAGTACGCCATCGATCGCCTCAAGCGATTTGTTCCGGTTTGGAAGAAGGAGGTCTGGGAAGACGGCGAGGTGTGGGTTGGCAGAGAGGGGGGATAGCCCCGGCCGATGAGCCAGATGGGGAGCATGCTCGACCGAGATACGATCCGCGAGCTGATCGCCGGCCGGCCGCCTCTAGTCGAAGGGTTGCTGGATCCCGAGAATCAGTTGCAGCCGAACGGGGTCGATTTGACCCTGCGCTCGGTTGGATCCTTTGTCTCAGGCGGCTTCTTAGGTGTTCTGCCGGGTGAAAGAGAGCTGTCGCCGGTCGTCGAGATTCCTTTCGGGGACGATGGCTCCTGGCACCTCGTGACCGGGTCCTACCTCGTTACTCTGAACGAGGTAGTGAACCTTCCTCTCGGCCTGGCTGCCCTCGGTCGTACGCGGTCCAGCCTGCTTCGCTGCGGCGTGGCCCTCCACACGGCGGTCTGGGACGCCGGCTACTCAGGCCGCTCCCAGAGCCTTCTCGTAGTGTACAACCCTCAAGGCTTTCGCCTCGCCCGCAACGCCCGCGTCCTCCAGCTCGTCTTTTTCCGCCTCGCCAGACAGGTCCATCAGGGATACAACGGCGCCTACCAGGGCGAGAATCTCTAGCTGACCGCTGATTGCCAACATCCTTGGCATGTTCCTTGCAGTAATGGCTGGTGACATTTTGTTTGGTGACTACACGTGAGGTGTGAAATGATTGAGAGACGTGACAACTCAGACAGAATGATGACACTCCAAGAGGTGGCGAGGATTCTGAGCGTCCACCCCAATACCGTGAGACGCCTCGTAGGTGCCGGCTCGCTTTCCGCCTATCGCATCAGCGTGCGCGGCGATCTCAGGTTCAAGTCCGAGGATGTCTTGCACTATCTGGACAGGAACCGGGTGAATGGCGTACACTCCCTGAACCAAAAGAGCACAGCTAACCCTATCCTGCAATCGCAATCCTATCACGACGGACTCATCGACCCATTCCCGGTAGCAGCCCTGCAGGGAGACCAACCGACCAGCACATTGTAGGCTAGCGCCATACGGAAAACCAGGCGGACCTATCTGTCGCCAACCGGGGCTCCCCGAAGTCTCACCGTGTCTTCGCGCCGGGTCTGGGTGAAAACTTCGCCTGGTTGCCTCACGGATGAACCGGAAGAGGCCACGCGTCAGCGGACATTCGGCGAATAAGTGAGTAGCCGACCCGCCCCATCCGCCCATTCGCGTCATATTCGCTAACGCCATGCCCCATTTGCTTGATTATCATGAGCCTCATTGTCCAGAGTAATTCACCCGCCGACTTGAAGCTGGAGCACCAGACGGCGGTTCCTGGCATGGGGCTGGCCAAGGCGGCGCAGATCCTTTCGGCCTTCGAGCTGGCCCGCCGACACTTGCTGAAGGAGACCGTCAGGATCGTCATCGCCCAGGATGTCTTGCCGCTGGTGCCGACAGCGCCGACCTTCAGGCCGTTTTCGGGCAGGTCCTACGTCAGCACGATACAGTCGTATTCCCTAATCATTCCTTGCTTCCAAGATATTCTCCGATAGCCTTATCGGCCCCGGGATGGATGCGTAGAAGAGTTGCCAGGAATCTGTTGCTGTCTAGAATTAGGATCCCGTTACGTTACCTGTCCCAAAGGGAAATCCCGCCTATTGTCCGTAACCAGAACGCCTGGGAGGCCGGCAGCGATGGCGGTCTGCATAATTGGGCGATCGTCCTCATCTTGAAGCCACGAAAGGTCGGCGTCGGATGCTGAATGGTAATCCACCAATGTGAGGACGCGGGAAAGGCTGTCGATGCCAGAGTTGACCTTCGACCGAGATGTTTCTAGAGTCGCTTTTCCATTTCCGACCTGGACGCCAACTGCCTCGCCGCTCGGAGGGCAATCCACTCGGTCCTCACCCTGGCGAACTCTGCTGCTATCCAACTGCTCCAGTATCCCCGGTAGTAGCCGAGGTCAGCGGCAGCGAGAAGTTGCCTGTTCTGGACTCCGAGCAAAACGCTCGAATCGAGGGTAACCCTCTCGAATGTCAGCCTATCCAACGCGTCCGTTTCGTTCCGCTGACATCTCGCGGCGGACTTTCTTCGTGATCTCGTAGATCTCTTCTTCGGTCGGCTGGCCCCCTTCTTCCATGTCCTTCAGCACTTCTCTAAGACGGAGAACCCTGTCGACGCTCTCTTCGGAAACCCACCAGCGGCTTCCTACCGGTCGCCCCTTAAGGGTGCCGCGCCGTATCCAGTCCTACACGGTGGGAATAGTTATATTCAGGCGCTCTGCAGCCTGACCGGTAGTCAGCCAACCGCTTGCGGGGCGAACTAGCGCAGCCAAGGCCTCTCCCAACGCTTCGGCTGCAGCCGAGCGTTTCGAAGCGATCATCTCCTGCTCCAATTCCGCAAGACGCTCTATCGTCGATGGACTTACGGTTTTCATCATCTGTCTCCCGATACCTAACTAAGTACTCCATTTCCTAGCGCGGCCTCTGGCCGCAACCAAAAGAAGATATGTTCCATAGCCTACTTTGAGGTAGAATAGCGGTTAGCGCAGCATTCCTGTGGATACCTGCACCGGCCCTTTCGGCTTTTTAGACCAACCACTAACCTACGAGG
>JACPQF010000151.1 GCA_016190625.1 Chloroflexota bacterium
AGAAATGAACTCGCTGGCGATTGAGCGTTGCGACTTCCACGGGGAATGGAACTACAGCCTCTCGCCGCGCAGCGCTCAATCGGGTTGATTTGTTCATGTTATTATGAAAAGGCTCCTAAGGCCCACCATCGTCAATGATGAAGTCAAGGGCGGGTGCACGAACAATCTGAACATGCGGAATTATCCATGGTTCTAAGACTGGGTTGTGAGTACCTTGGACTGACATCGGCGGGGTCAAAAGCGCGGTAAAGCCCCTGGCAAGGCCCCCTCTCTGGCCATCCCTCATCAGGCCCTCATCAGGGAAGGTCGGGGAGGGCCCTTCCGGGGCCTGCTTGAGCTTTCGAGTAATTCGAATTGGGAGGTCTAGATGGCTGGAATCGTATCGGTCCACTCCTTCCGCGGCGGCACAGGGAAGTCCAATACCACGGCCAACCTGGCCGCCATCATCGCCGGCAAGGGCAAACGAGTCGGCGTCATCGACACGGATATCCAGTCGCCCGGCATCCACGTGCTCTTCGGGCTGGACGAGGAGAAGATGGACAGGTCCCTCAACGACTACCTCTGGGGGAAGTGCGCCATCGAGCAGGCTGCTTATGACGTCAGCCCGACGCTCAAAATGGGTGGCGGAGAAGTGGCGGTAATGGCCGGCGGCATGTACCTCATCCCCTGCAGCCTCAGGGCCGGGGAGATAGCCAAAGTGCTGCGGGAAGGCTACGACGTCAACCTGCTCAACGACGGCTTCCGGGAGCTGATACGCAAGCTGGAGCTGGACTACCTTTTTATCGATACCCACCCCGGCCTGAACGAGGAGACTCTCCTCTCCATCACTATCTCCGATGTGCTCCTCATCATCATGCGCCCCGATCAGCAGGACTACCAGGGCACCGCAGTCACCGTGGATATCGCCCAGAGGCTAGAGGTGCCCCGGCTGATGCTGGTGGTCAACAAGGCCCTGCCGTCGTTCGACCTCGAGGCGCTGAAGCAGAAGGTCGAGAGCACCTACGGCGTTCCCGTAGCCGGGGTGATGCCGGAGTCCGAGGAGATGATCGCTTTGGGCAGCGGCGGCCTCTTCTCGATGAAGTACCCGGACCATCCGCTGACCAAAACGCTGCGGGGCATTGCCCAGCAGGTCACCGCAGGGTAGGAGGACAGTATGAGCGGGCTTTTTGACAGGCTGGGACGCGAACTGGAGGCCCGGGAGAAAGCCGCCGGGCTTAGCATGGCCGACGTCCTCACCCTCCCCGACGACCTGCGGCGGCTGTTCAACTGGATGATGCGCCAGCAGGAGGTGGGGCTCTCCGACGCGATGGCGTACCTGGGCCAGAACGAAGGGGCGGCGCGGTCCACCCTGACCTCGCTGGTAGAGCGGGGCTTCATCCGGGAGCTGGTGATCGATGGGCTACCGCGCTACAGGGTCCGCCTGGCGCCCAAGCGAGGGCGGGAGGTGCCGCTGAACATCTGGCAGGCCCTGGGGGAGAAGACGGAAAAAGAGGAGGGCGGGAAATGAACTGCATCCACTGCGACAAGCCCGCCCAAGGCGTCTGCCGCTTCTGCGGGCGGGCGCTGTGCAAGGGCCATGCCCGGAGCATGCCCTATATCATCACCATCTACGTGGGTGAGAACCGGACACCCAAGGCGGTGGTGGTGGCCGACACCTTCTGGTGCGGCATCTGCAAGCCACAGCCCGAGCCGATCGAGATGCCGGAGTTGGCGTGAGCGATGATACTCGCCGCGATTGTCGCTATCGCCATCCCTCTCGTGTTCCTGTTCATAGTGCGCTGGCTGGACCTGTACGCCTCCGGCAGCTTCAAGGTCCTACTCATCT
Source organism: Chloroflexota bacterium (assembly GCA_016190625.1). GTDB lineage: Bacteria > Chloroflexota > Dehalococcoidia > JACPQF01 > JACPQF01 > JACPQF01. Next base: position 1,826 of record JACPQF010000151.1, read on the forward strand.
GCCTGGGGTCGGGGGTTGCGGCATTCTTCCTTGCCCTCGCAATAAATACCTTTGTCGGCGCCATCATCGGCTTCAGTCTGCTGGTCGTGGTGGCGGCGCCGATCATCGAGGAGATCCTGAAGTCGCTCGTCCTGATCTACCTGGTCCGGCGCCCGTCGTTCACCTACTTCGTGGACGGGGCCATCTACGGGTTTGCCGCCGGCACCGCGTTCGCCGTGTTGGAGAACCTGCTCTACCTGGGCCGGGCGAGCGCGGGCGAGGCGCTCTTCCTGATCCTGGGCAGGGCGCTATCCACATCCTTGATGCACGGCAGCGCCAGTGCTCTGGTGGGCATCGCCCTGGGCCGGTTGCGCTACGGGCGCGGTCCTACCCGCATACTCTCCCTCGTCCTGGGCTGGGCGGCCGCCATGTTGTTGCATATCTTCTTCAACAACGCGCTCACCGCCCTTCCTGGGTCACTCAGCGTCATGGCGGCGGTACTCCTCGGGTTGGGAGGGGTGGGCATCGTGGCCGCCTTCATCTTCTGGGGTCTGAGGCAGGAGCGCCGCTGGCTAAAGGAGATCCTGGGGTTGGGCGTGGGCGTCTCGGCGCAGGAGTCGGCGGTGGTCCAGCAGATGGCCGAACTGGAGGTGCTGCTTGCGCCCGTCGGCCAGCGGTTTGGGGAGGAGAAGCGCAAACAGGTGGAAGCCTTCCTGAAGCTGCAGGCGCAGCTCGGCATCAAGCGCAAGGCGCAGGAGATGACGCGTGAGGAGAAGCCGCGTCGGGAGCTGGCCGACCAAGTAGCCGCCCTGCGTACCGAGATGGACGGGCTGCGACGGCAGGTAGGCGTGTACTGCATGTCCTACGTTCGTTCCATCCTGCCGCCCGAGACCGAACCCATCTGGTTGCGCCTCGGCGCGACCCTGGCGGGGAAGGAGACGACCACCGGTCCCAGCCTATGGATCGCCATCGGCGAGAAGATCGATAAAGAGAAGGGACAGAAGTCAGAAGTCAGAAGTCAGGAGGCAGAAGCCAGTCGCCGGGAGGGGGATGGACAGGGCGGATTCTGACTTCTTCCGACTCCTGAGTTGTGGGCTCTAATAATGGACTATCAGAAGGCCGCTTTCCTCTTCCTGGGCCCGCCCCGGGTGCTGATGGACGGTGAAGATGCCGCCGCCCGGATCCCTGCCAAGCACCTTGCTCTGGCGGCCTACGTGGCCTCCTCGGCGCCGGAGCGCGTTGCCCGAAACAGGGTGGCAATGGTGTTCTGGTCGGAGAAGTCCGACGACGCCTCGTACTACCGCCTCCGCCACGCGCTCTGGGAACTGCGCCGCGCCATCGGCGACGGTCTGCTGAAGTCGGACCACCGCTCATGCTGGCTTTGTCTCGACGGCGGGGTGAAGGTTGATGTCCTGGACTTCAGGACAGGCTGCCAGGCCCTCGGCGCCGCCGCGCACGACATCACCGGCAAGGACATCGAGCGCCTGCGGGGCCTGGTACTTCTGTACCGGGGCGACCTGCTGGAAGGGCTGACGGTACGGGAGGCCCCGCTCTTCGAGGAGTGGCTGCTCTCCGAACGAGAGCGGCTTCAGCTTCTCTATCTGGACGTGCTGTGGTATCTCTCCAAAGCGCAGGTCGCGGCAAAGCCAGCAGACGAGGCTGTCCAGACCCTCAACCTGCTTATCGAGGCCGACCCGCTGCGCGAGCGGAGCTATCGCGCCCTGATGGGCGTGTGCCTGCGCCGGGGTGACAGGACGTCCGCCCTCAAGGTGTATGCCCGGTGTGCCGCATCGCTGGCAGCAGAGCTGGGCGCCTCCCCGTCGCCGCCGACCCAGCGGCTGAGGCAGATGGCCCTCCAGGACGCGCCGGAGCCGGCCACCGACGAGATCCGACGGGCCACCGAGCTATTGCAGAAAGGGAAGCGTCAGGAGGCCTGGGACGTTTGCGCGACATTAGAAGCAGCTTCGGGCAGCCCGGCTCTAGTCAGCCAGGCGGCCCTGCTGCGAGCCGAGATTGCCCTAGCGGAGGGAAGGCAGGGTGAGCCCCTGAGATTGGTTAGAACGGCCAGACAGGCGCTGGGGAGATTGTTCGGAGGAGTGTCATGAACTTGGTCCACTGGACGCGAAGGACCGATAGCTTGGGGAACAGGGAGCACTAACAGCCAATCGCTGATGGCTAACTGCCGATAGCTCAGCGCTGGAAGCTATCAAAGGTGGTAGGCAATGCCTGACGGAAACAGCTTCAACAGGGAAGATCCCCAGTCCTTCATCGTCCGCGTGTGGCGCGAGGGACTTGGGCGGTGGCGGGGCAAAATCAGCCACGTCCAGAGCCATGAGGGCCAGGCGTTCACTCGGCTGGAGGAAATAACGCAGTTCATGGCCGCGCGCCTGCCCGAAATCGAGTTCGCCAGTTCGAGCGAGCGTCCTGAAGTCAGGCGCTCCAGCCTGCTGTCCTGGCTGCCACGCAGGCGTTCACTGCGGCTGGCGATGGGGGGGATAGCTGTGTGCGCAGTGGCGGCCGCCGTAGTCCTGGCCTATCCGGCGGGATCGCCAGCGGGAGGTATGGTCGGTACGGCGCAAGGCTCCGATCTGGATACCACGCTCATCTTCTTCCTCGGCGCCTTGGTGGGCGGGGCAGCGGTGGGGATATGGACGCGTCTGCGAAGGAGGATTTGATGCCCTGGCTAGCACGGCTCGGCATACCACTTCGCCATTGCCAATCTGTTATTGCCACGACACCGCTCGACTCCTGAGAGCCTACGTGTATCTTTAAGGCACTCCTTGCAGGAATGTCGGCAAAATGTCGGCAGCGGCCGGCAGCCTAGAAATCGACATCGGCAAAGTGGGGAGAAAGCAGCGAAAATAGGGCTGAACACCAAAGAAAAAGCCCCATTTCTGGGGCAAGGGGGGTGCCGAGGAGGGGGGTCGAACCCCTACGCCCTTGCGGGCAACGGATTTTAAGTCCGTCGCGTCTGCCGATTCCGCCACCTCGGCTCATGTGGGGTGCTCTTAGCGGCCCTAAGCCAGTGTCCTGCTCCCGGCTTAAGTATAACCCGACTCATTTTCTTCCGTCAAGCAAGGGGCCGGTTCTCTCAGACCATCTGTGCTATAATGAGGACATGAAGCATCGGTCGAAGAAGCTGAAGATCGAACACGGGATCATCAAGGGGCTGCGCGAACTCCTGACGGAGATGGCAAAGTCGGAGCTCGTGGAGAGCGTGATCCCGGGCGAGATAAAGTCGGTCTCGAAAGCCAGGGGCGCCGTGAGGCTGCGGTTCAAATACAAGACGGTCAGCGGCGGCAAATACCTGGCATACGGCGCCAGCGCCGTACAGGAGGTCTTCATCGTTTCCCCAGACATCGACGCCCTCAACCGGGCGTTTGGCATCGACTCGGACGCGGCGTAGGCCGGGGGAAGAAGGGGAAAAGGGGACGATGCTCTCCCTTTTCCCGTTCGCGTCATTTCGCGTTTTCGTGTTCCCGCATTCCCCCCTTATCCTCCGCTTGGTTTTGTGGTACAATACCTCCGTGATGGATACCAGGCCGCCTGTGCGCGCTTTACATTGCTCCGATTTCCATTTGGATTCTCATAGCCGGGAGAACGGCCTCAACGTTCTGCGAAGCCTGACCACCCTGGAGCGCTCCCTGGGCGTCGACGTGATCCTGCTGGCCGGAGATGTCTTCGATTCGACACGCCAGCCTACCCGGTTCGTGGACGAGGTCACCGAGTTCTTCGCGTCCTTCCGTGCGCCTATCGTCGCCATACCTGGCAACCACGACGTGGTCTACGACCACCGCGACCCGACCAGCCTCCTCTTCTCTCGCCTCAGCAACCGAAGCGTCTATCTCTGCTCTCCGGGAGGACAAACCGTTGTGGCGGCAGATGGGAGGCTGCGAGTGTGGGGCCGCGGCATGCCCGAGCACAGCCCGACCAACGATCCCCTGGCCAATCTGGAGGCCATGGAGGTCAACGGCACTTGGAACATAGTTCTGGCCCACGGGGAGCTAGAGCCCAACAGGGGAGGAGTAGCGCATAGCTCGCCTATCAACCTCAGGGACCACGGCCCGGCCCTCGGCAACGTCGACTACGTGGCCCTCGGCCACTGCCACTTCCCCCGACAGGCCGAATACGATGGCACCATCATGCGCTACTCTGGGGCGGCCACCAACGTTGGCGGCGCCGGCACCGTCACCTGCGTGGAGTTGAGCGGTGAGGATGGTCTAACCATCATGTCCTTCCGCGTCGAGCAATAGCCAATTTGCAGTCAGCTATCAGCCATCAGGCATCAGCCTTCGGTACGGAACCGGTCACCGTCAACCTTCATGAAGCTTTTCGCGGCTCGGCGACGGGTGACTGCTGAAAGCTGGCGGCTGACGGCTGCTCAACATCCCAGTAGCCTGGCGATCACCAGGCGCTGAACTTCCGATGTGCCCTCGCCGATGGTGAGGATCTTCGCATCTCGATAGAACCGCGAAGCCGGATGCTCGTTCATGTAGCCGCTGCCGCCGTGAATCTGCACCGCTTGCTCTGCTGCCCGAACCGCGGTCTCGGATGAGAAGAGCTTAGCCATCGCTGCCTCTTTGGAAAACGGCTTGCCTCGGTCTTTCAGGGTTGCCGCCTTATAAGTTATCAGCCGGGCGAGCTCGATCTCGGTGGCCATGTCCGCAAGCTTGAACTGTATGGCCTGAAAGCTGGCTATAGTCTGGCCAAACTGGACCCGCTCCTTGGCGTAGGCTAAGGACATATCCAGCGCCCCCTGCGCCAAGCCGATCCCGAGACCGGAAATGCTGACCCTCCCTCCGTCGAGGACGGCGAGGAACTGGCGGAACCCCGAGCCCGGCTGGCCGAGGATGTTCTCCTTGGGCACGCGGCAGCCCGTGAAGACAAGCTCGCGGGTATCGGAGGCCCGCCAACCCAGCTTGCTGTAGGGAGGACCCTGGGTGTAGCCAGATGTGCCTCCGGGAACCACGATACTGCTGATCTGCTTCTTGCCGTCTTGCCAGCCGGTGACCACTGTTATGGTCACAAAGCCGCTGATATCGGTGCCGGCGTTGGTGATGAAGCATTTGGTCCCATCTATCACCCATTCGTCGCCGTCGAGCCTGGCCGTGGTAGCGGTGGCGCCGGCATCGGAGCCCGCGCCCGGCTCTGTGAGGCCGAAGGCGCCAAGGCATTTCCCCTCGGCCAGCGGCCGCAGCCAGCGCTGCTTCTGCTCCTCGGTGCCAAAGAGATAGATCGGCATGCCGCCGAGGGAGATGCTGGCCGCCATGGTGGCACCCACGGATGAGTCAACCCTGGCCAGCTCCTCGATGGCGATCACATAGGATACCGTGTCGGCGCCGCCACCGCCGTACTTCTCGGGAAACGGCAGGCCAAGAAGACCAAGCTTGCCCAACTGACCGACGATCTCATACGGGAACCTGCCGGTCCCATCGAGCTCCTCGGCAACTGGCGCTACCTCCTTGTCGGCGAAATCGTGCACCATCTGCCTTAGCGCCTGCTGCTCGAAGCTCAGGTCGAATTCCATCTCAGCTCCCTCAGTGGGTTCGTCCGAATTACATCGTCGGGGCCAGCTTTGGACGCTCGCCCTCGTGTTCAGGCACCGGGTCCCCGAATCTTTGGGCCGCGTCGCGGTGTCGTGCCGACACCACAGCCAATCCAGCAAGTACCATTATACATGGGTAAACCGGCTTGGACAAGTAAGGGAACTAAGATCATGAATCTTGCTCCGTAGGTATCGACACTGCCCAGCAAAAGTGATATACTGGCTCCCGCAAGTCTTCTGGCTCAAGCTAATCCACTACAGACAAATACTTGGAGGTGAGAATGAACACGATCGAGTTCTTGCGCATTCCTCAGGCGATGATGCCGGACAAGGTCTGTCTGGTCTTCGAAGGCAAGAGATTCACCTACACTCAGTTCATGGACCGGGTTGGCAGACTTGTAACAGCTCTTTCGAAGCTCGGCGTGGGGAGAAGCGACAAGATAGCGATTCTCCAAACCAATTGCAACCAGTACATCGAGACCTATTACGCCGCCTCCTTCCTCGGTTGCGTATTTGTTCCCCTCAATTATCGGGCCAAGCGAGACGAGCTGACCTACATGCTGGGCAACTCGGAGGCCACCGTCCTCATGGTCGGGGACCGCTACGTCGACATGGTGAACGCTATGCGCCCCGATATCCCCGGCGTCAAGCATTATGTATCCATCGACGGTCAGCAATCCGACATGCAGCATTATGAAGGTCTGATCGCAGGCTGTGAGGACGAGTCGGCGGGGCTGGAGGCCGAGGTGGATGATGCGGAACTCAACATGCTAATGTATACATCCGGCACGACGGCGCTGCCCAAGGGCGTGATGCTCACCTACGGCGGATTCACCGAGATGGTCTTCAACTCCGTGGAACCGGCGTTCGACGAGGAATCCGGCGGGGCCAACCTTCTTGCCGCTCCCCTCTACCACATCGCCGGGGCAAGCGCCACCATGACCGGTCCTTACGGCGGGCGAACCCTCGTCCTCCTCCGACAATTCGATGCCAAGGAGTGGCTGGAGTCGGCCCAGAAGGAGAGGGTCACCCACGCCTTCCTCGTTCCCACTATGCTCAAGATGGTGATCGACCATCCCGAATTTGCCAAGTACGATCTTGGCTCTTTAGAGATGGTCTCCTATGGAGGTGCGCCCATGCCCGTGCCCGTCATCCGGCGAGCCATCGAGAGGTTCCCGGAGCGGGTCGGCTTCATGAACGCCTTTGGCCAGACCGAGACTACCTCCACCGTCACCCTCCTTGGCCCCGACGATCACCGGCTCGAGGGGACAGCCGATGAGGTCGAGAAGAAGATTCAGCGTCTGGCTTCCATCGGCCGCCCGTTGGGCGTCGTGCAGTTGCAGATCCTCGACGACGGCGGCGAGCCGGTCCCGGCCGGGACGGTGGGCGAGATCGCCATCGGCGCCGCCCGCGTCATGAGCGGCTACTGGAAGCGAGCGGAGGATACGGCCAAGACGCTGGTAGACGGCTGGATTCGCACGCGTGACATGGGCTGGCTGGACGAGGACGGCTATTTGTTCCTCGCCGGCCGGAAGAGCGACATGATCATTCGAGGCGGCGAGAACATCGCTCCCGAGCAGATCGAGGGAGTCCTCCACCTCCACCCCAACATCGACGAGGCGGCGGTTATCGGTCTGCCCGACGAGGAGTGGGGCGAGAAGGTCGTGGCGGTGGTGGTTCCCCAGTCGGGAGTCTCGCTGACCGAGGAGGACGTGATCAAGTTCTGCAAGGCGAGGATGGCCAGCTTCAAGGCCCCCGAGACTATCAAGTTCGTCGACGCCCTGCCCCGCAATCCGATGGGCAAGATCCTGAAGGCCGCTCTGCGGGACACCTACAAGTAGGTCTGTTAGGGTGGAGGGTATAGGGTTTAGGGTAGAGGGGACGGGGTTGGGTCCCCTCTACCCTGTACCCTGTACCCTACCGCCCTACCGTCCTACGCCGCTTCGCTTGCCTTGGGAACGGCCCGGGTCATGGTTGCTCCCAACGCCCTCTCCATGTGCTTGAGAGCAAAGCGGTGGGCCTCGTAATCGGGGCTCGCCACGCAATCCGCCGGCACTTCAACCGCGTAGTCCCGGCTTCTGGCATCGGCCACCGTGTGCATGACCGAGTTCTCCGTGAGAATCCCGCAGACGATTATCTTTTCCGGCCTGATACTGTTTAGCACTGCGTCAATTCCTGTGCCGAAGAAGGCGCTATTTCGCCTCTTGGGCACCACCTCGCCTGGATACCCCGCCAGCTCGGGAATCAGGTCGGCCTCCGGCGTTCCCTCCAGACAATGAGGAGGGAGCTTGGCGAAGGTCTTATCGCCAGGCCTGTGCCTATCGCACACAAAGAATATTCGTACGTCTCTACCCATCTCCCGGTCGAGGAGCTGGCGCACGTTGGGAATGATCTTGCGCACATCGGCGCCATAATAAAGGGGATGTCCCTCTTCGAGAAACCCCCTCACCATGTCCATGACCAAGACTACCTCCGGCATTGCCGTTACCTCCCAGCCCGAGGCGACGTCGCCCGTGCCTCGCGCCGCCCATAATATGATCATACACCCTAAGCCCCCTTTCCACAAGCTCGCGCTTGCCGCTCGCCTGGTAGGGCAGGGCCTTTTCAAAGTCCCGAAATCGGGTCATGCTGAGCCGCAGCGAAGCATCTGGCGGGGGGAGTCCCTTCACCACCCCAGACCCTTCGCTGCGGCTGTTCAGAAACTTCAAGTTTCTGTGCTTGGCACAGGGTTCGGGGAACCCTGGGATACTCAGGGTGACTTTGAAAAGGCCCTATCTGGTAGGAGTTGCGGGATGACAGCAACGCCGACCTAGTGATAAAATGGCAGGGTCAGCAAGCGCAGTGAGGGTCGCATTGACAAGTACCATCGCCACAGTAGGCGCGAGTCTGGACACCGGCCTCAAGCGAAGCCACAACGAAGACAACCTCTGCTACCGGCAAGCGACCGGCGATCAAGAGGCGAGAGGCTGGGGCGATCTGTTCGTGGTCGCCGATGGCATGGGCGGCCACGCCGCCGGAGAAGTAGCATCGAAGATCGCCGTCGATCGCATTCTCGCCTCCTATTACGCCGAAGAACCAGCCGACGTGGCCGCGAACCTCACGGCTGCCATCAAGCTGGCGAATAAGAAGATATTCGAGCAGGCCGCCGAGAGCGATAGGTTGGCGGGCATGGGAACCACCTGCGTCTGCTCCGTCATCCACGGCGACCGGCTCTTCATCGCCCACGTCGGCGATAGCAGGGCCTACTTGTTTCGGAAGGGCGTGTTGACCGGGGTCACCGGGGACCACAGTTGGGTGGAGGAGCAGGTCAGACGGGGTCTTCTCGCCCCGGAAGCCGCGCGGGGCCATCCCATGCGCAACGTCATCACGCGAGCGCTCGGCAGCGCGCCGGATGTAGAAGTCGATCTCTCGGTTCGGCAGATCGATAGGGGCGACGTCTTGCTACTGTGCTCCGACGGTCTGACGACGGCCGTGGAGGACTGTGCGATCCAGAACGTCATTGCCACGGAGGTCGAGCCGCAGATGGCGGCCGACGCCCTCGTCGACCTGGCCAACGGCGCTGGTGGGCCGGATAACATCGGCATCATCGTCGTCCGAATCGACCAAGTCGTCCCGCTCGACGAAACCGACGGCGGCAAAGCGGAAGTTCGCCCCCGACGATGGTGGTCCCAGTTCTTCCCTCGTTCGTAGCCCTCGGCGGGCGGGGAACGGTAAACACGAAGTCACCAAGATCCCAGGCGCCCCGCTCTTGATCTCCGTGTTGCTCTTTACAGGAGAATGGCTCCTTGCAGCAGTTCACACCCACATCGAGCAACCGATCTTGTTCTCCAAACGGCAATGCCTCGCGCTGCTTACTTGTAGGGGCGAACGGCCGTGCGCCCGTACGATTGATCAAGCCCTATGCGAATTGCCTTAGCCAGTTGTACCTGCCGCTGTTGGCAGCATCGCCCGCGCTCGCCCGTTGATAGCAAGCGGCTTATTAGAGCCTGTCAAGTACTTTTGTCGTTACTTGAGTTCTTCCGCCAATTCGAGAATGATCCCCTCCGGGCCGCGAATGTAGCAGAGCTTGTACTGGTCTTCATAGCGCTGTACCGCGCTAAAGACTTCTACGCCTTTCTCTTTCAGCCTGGCAACAACAGCGTCGATGTCATCGACAACAAAGGCAATGTGCCGGATCCCCAGGGTATTGGCCGCATGCTGCTGCATGCCGTTCTCGTCAGCCGGCCGATAAAACTTGACGAGCTCGATGTTTGCCTGACCATCTGGACTGCGCAGCGTGACAAGGGCCGTTTTCGCGTCGTTCAGCCCAACGACCAAATCCAGCAGCTCTCCTTCCAGTTCTCCCTCCCCCAGCACTTCAAGCCCGAGATCTACAAAAAACGCTTTCGCGGCAGGGAGATCGTCAACGATGATACCCACATGATCGATGTGGCGGACTTTCATATCGTATACCTCCTCGACCAGGGGCCAGCCGTGGGCCCGTGGCGATCATTTTTTGCAACTATCAACAGGCGCCTCGCCCGTTGATAGGAGGCATTATACCACGCCCAAGAGGCCATTTTGCCTTCACCTGCGATATCCTGGGCCAATCAAGTAGGGACAGCATCGTCATCACGTGAGGTTAAACTCGTAGACGAAACGCATCGAAGTCGGACAATGGGGCCAGGGGGAAGTATTGCCGGTGACTCTTTACTCTCTATCAACTTAACGGGCAGATTGTAGCCACTGCGGGCCGTCGACCCCGCCAGCCTCTTTGTCGCGGACCGCGGAGCAACAAGAACACGCAGCGTCTGGTATGTGGCGTTTCGCTGCCAGCGGATATGCGTTGGGTATAAACATCACGGGTAACGCCATGATCATAGCGGGGGAAAGTGTCGAGACGTAGCACAACATGCGGGAACCGCGGAAATAGAACACAGGTGTTATCATGGGGGCATGGATGACTGGGGCATTCGGGCGGGCTGCACGAGGCGGCAGAGAAAGTGGTGCTGAGTCAGGGCGCATTTTCGGTGAGAGCCGGCCTTGTGCCTATCCGAAACCCGGAACAGCGTTCGCTGCGGATAAGTTTTCGGATAGGTACTTAGTGTTTGTCCTGGCCGGCGACGCCGAGGCGCGTGGAAACCACCATCAGGCCGACGAAGAGCCAGAACAGTGCCACGGTGTGGGGAAAATTGAGATTGAAGTAGTAGTGATCGAATATGCCGGCGATCAGGGCGCCGATAGTCCCTCCCATGGCGCCAGTCTGGATGGACTGCAGACGGAGGTCGAGGATTTTCCCCGAGTTCCGCAAGGCGTAGACAAAGGCGGCGGCCATGGCCACCAGGAACACGCCGAGGCCCAGAAGCCCCATCTCCTCGGCCATCAGCAGATAAACGCTGCTGGCCGCCACGTAAAGGTCGATGGATGGGGCGCTGCCGAAGCCGACGCCGAACAAGGGATAGGCGGCGATCAATCGCAGTGCATCCTTGTACTCGCCAAGGCGCATGGCCGCGGACTGGTCCTCGAACGTGGCGGCTGACTCCAGCCGCTCAACGACGAAGTCGCCCTGGGGGATGAAGTAGAGGACCGCCAGAAACAGCGCGAAGACCAGCCAAAGCTTTCTATACCGCAGGGTGCCGATGAAGAGCACTCCTGCGGTAGTGCCCAGCCAGGAGCTCCGGCTAATGGTCAGGCCGAGGCAGATCGCCATGAGCGCCAGGGCGAGGCCGATGTAGCGGCGGGAGGCCAGGGGATCGCGGCTGAACAACTGAGCGGCCGCGAAAGGTATGGCCATGGTCAGCATCCCTCCGAGAATATTTGGATCGATGGCGGTGCCTATGGCCCTCAGCGTATCGGTTCCGGCAATGTAACGCAGCAGACTCATGCCCGCCGGATAGCCGAAGGGGCGAAGCTGGCTGAGGATCTGCACCGTCCACGTTGGTCTCAAGACGTAGAACAGGATGCCCAGAGCGGCGGCGCCCAGCGCGGCGAGCAAAATGACGGCGCTGACGACCACGAGCTGGCGACGACTGCGTACGCAGTTCACCACTGAGTAGAAGAAGAGAATGCTGTTGATGGTCTTCAAGAAGAAACGGGTGGCCTCGACGGTCACCGAGTTGACGCCAATGAGGAACGAGGCGATTGCCATGCCGATGAACAGGGCGACAAGCAGGTCGATGGGAGAACCGACCAGCTTCTCCTCCGGCTTCACGAGCAACCGCAGCACCCACACTACGAGGCAGAGTGTGAGCGCGGCGTCGATGAGCGTGAGCTTGACGCCGCCGACGGGCGCGGGAATGACGGCGAAGGGGAGAAGGTAGGCCACGCCGGCGAAGGCCAAAACGCCAGCCAGCGGGCTGACGAGGATCGCCGCCACCACGGCGAGGCCGGCAATAGCGGCAAAACCGGCCAGCGGTGACACGCCGGCGGTCACCACTCCCCCAACTACGCCGAACAGCATGCAGGCAACCACCAGCAGGGCACGGCGAGCCAGCGGACTCTGGGCGCTTGGCTGGAGGACGCGCAGGCGCCCTAGGATGCCGTCCTGCAATCGTTCCCCCAATCGCTAAGGATGCGCAATGCAGGTCCCCTTGAGATAGTTATCGTCGGGGTCCGGGGACAGGGGTCGGGGGACAGGGGTCGGGTGCTGGACCCTCGTCCCCTGTCCCCTGTCCCTCGGTCTCCGGCCCCTCTCCTCCCGTATGTGCGCCGCGTTGATGGCAAGAGGCGCTGCCGCCAATACGAGATTGAGGATGTTTGAGCATCCCGCGACACCTGCCAGAAGGTTCACAACGCTGCGGTTGAACCCTCTGGCGATGCTGAGGCCGATAAGCTTCTTGGCTACCGGGTAAATCAGATAGCAGTTCTGGCTGGGGACCTTGGCCATTTCGACATGGGCATCCAGGATGGTGAAGCCGGGATGTGATACGTCGAGCGTTACGGTGATGTCGTGAAAAACATCAACCATCCGGCTGGTCACAATGAGGTTCTCGTTTTCACCCTCATCTATATCGACGGTTATGTTTCGGCTAAACAGCGTCATTCCGGCGCGCGCTCCTCGTTCGCGCCCCGAATACTAGCACGGGTCCTCAAGCAGCGTCAAGGTCTTCGCCGGAAGGGGACTCGCCGCAAATCGCGCTGTGAGAAATCAACCCCATGTCCATCGCCCGTGGGTAGAGCTGCTAGTCTGTGATTAGCTCGAGGTGCTCGCATCCCCGCCAGGTCTCCCTCCAAGCTCCGTCCGTCCCAAGTGGATGACTGTAACGGTGGGACGGCGCCAGGGCCGCTTGCCTCGACTGGCCACTTTATGGCCTCTCCATCAGCCTCGTAAGCGATCGATCGGGTATCCTCGTCCTTATCCACGCAAACACCTCCGGTCATCGCATGCCGCCAGCCAGCCGCAACCAGCCGTCGGTTGGCATAGCCTCGGGCCAGCGACGGTCAGGCCGATCGCCGATACTCGCTTTCTGCGGCTAACTCAGCCTTCCATGCACAGGAGCAATATAGCCAATGGCGCTGCCTTTGTCAAGGTAAGAAATCACGGAGGGTGCGGCGAGTCTTTACGGTAGTAGGCTCCATTGGCACAAGTTCGGCAAACCTGTTTCCCGGCAAATTCGCTCTCGCGTCCATCGAGAACCCGTTCGCCGCACATTCCGCATCTGGCAACACGCAAGGGCTTGCCCGGCCTGTCTTCAGGTGGGACCTCAATCAGCACCGGCTGAACTGTGACTACAGCTTCGTCCGGTATCTTCTCCCAATACTCCAGCACGCCCTCGTCTCCCCTCGTGCCAGTGCGCTCGCGGTCAGCCCACACCCTTATGGCGCGATTGGCCGGGAGATCGACGAAGGTAGCGGCAATCTTGCCGTAGTCCAGCCACTTCAGACGCCGCCGGCCGAGGGTGCAACCGGTAACGACGCCAATGGCGTCGGCAGGGCAGCGGTCTGTTTCGACGTATACGACCAGGTCTCGATGGCGGTGGGGTTCCTGTATGCCCAGTTGGCCTAGAGCCAGGCGAGCCATTCTGACGCCTATAACTATCCCGGAGCACAGGTGACCGGGGAAGGAGGCCGCGGCGTCGATATCCTCGAGAAGACTGCGCATAGACTCACCTCGCTAATAGGAGTTACGCGTTCGCCTCGCGATGGCGTTTTCCCGTTCCCCTGTAGGGGCGAAGCGTTGGCGCAAAACGCTGGACTGGCCTTCACGCACGTTCGCCAATGCTTCGCCCGCTCCCGCCGTCTACCCACCAGCGCTGTTCAGCCTGAGCAAGCTTAACGTGGCAACAAACCGGTCGGGCAAAGCATTCGCAAAGGATGGTGATATCTCCGAATCAACTGATCCTGCGAACGCTTTGCCCCTACAGGCTCGGACTATCGATGCCCCTATCCACGCCAGTGCGTAAGTCCTGTGACCAAGCCGAGGCCGCATAACCTTCGCAGCATTGCTTTCGGTAGCAACTGCCGGTCTGCGGCCGATCCCGATTCTACGCGCTTCACTTCGTCGGCTGTCATCTGTATCATTTGTAGTAGCACAAGTATACAGCCGATTTCCCTGTTGTCAAGTATCGTTATTCTCTGTGACCATGACGAAAAGACGCTTGACAAACCGCGAGCATAGTGTATACTTGTGTCAGTGCAAATGATACAAAAAGAAGCGCCATGAACCTGAGGGTGGACCTCCAAAGCGATATCCCCATTTACTCGCAGATAGTCGAGCAAGTCGAGCGCGGCCTCGCGGCCGGACATCTCCAGCCGGGGCAGCAGTTGCCTACGGTCCGCGCCCTGGCCGGCCAACTGGACGTCAATCCCGGCACGGTGGCCAGGGCTTATTCCGAACTAGAAAGACTGGGGATCATCGCGACCCACCGCGGCGGCGGCAGCTTCATCGCCGCGCGGGGCGACGAGGCGGGGTTGGGGGCGATTCGGGAGGGAAGGCTGTGGACCATCGTCGGCAAGGCCGCCCTCGAGGCCCTCAGCCTGGGCTATACGCCGCCCGAGATCGAGGCTGCGTTCGCCCTGCATATGGCCCGCTGGCGGGTCGAGCGGGAGAAAGGGGAGCCGGGCGCCGTTATCGCCAGGTTCGCCGAGAAGCAGAACACCATCATCCTCACCGGCAGCCACGACCTCGCTCTCGACCTTCTCGCCAGTCACCTGCGCCGGCGCTATCCCCATATTACCCTCTCCGTCAGCAACGTCGGTAGCCTCGGTGGCCTAATTGCCCTCGAACGGGAGGAGGCCCACGTGGCCGGCGCCCATCTTCTCGACGAAGAAACGGGCGAGTACAACCTTCCCTTTGTAAAGCGCCTGCTGCCGGGACAGGAGGTGGTTCTCCTCACTCTGTTCCACCGCGTGCAGGGGCTGATGCTGCCCCCGGGCAATCCGAAGCGTGTTCGCGGCCTTGATGATCTGCGAGGCGGTGGGGTGCGGTTCGTCAACCGGCAGAAGGGCGCCGGCACCCGCGTTCTCCTCGACTACCGGCTCAAACTTCTGGGCATCCAGGCCGGCGAGGTCCTGGGCTACGAACGGGAGGAACAGACCCATCTGGCCGTGGCCGCCGCCGTGGCCAGCGGCGCCGCCGACGCCGGCCTTGGCATACTTGCTGCCGCGAGGTCCTTCGGACTGGAGTTCCTGCCCCTCGTCAAGGAGCGCTACGACCTCGTGGTTCCCCGGCGCCACTACGATAGCCTGCTCTTCTCGTCTCTGGCCACGGTCATCGGCGACGGGGAGTTCCGGCAGGTCGTGGAGAGTCTCGGCGGCTACGACGTAAGCGAAATGGGCAGGATCAGGTCCGTGGGATGAATTCAGAGCTATCAGCCGTCAGCCGTCAGCTCTCAGCCCTCCCTCATGAGGCTGAAAGCTGAAAGCTGAGGGCTGACAGCTAACCAGGAGAGGAACATGCAGAGGCAACTGAGCGCTCGCAACCAGCTCAAGGGCAAGGTAAAGAACCTGAAGATTGGCACCATAATGGCCGAGGTGATAGTCGACATCGGCGGGCAAGATGTCGTCGCCGCCATCACCCGCGCCTCCGCCGAGTATCTCGGCCTCAAGGTCGGCGACGACGTGGTGGCCATGATCAAGGCGACCGAGGTTATCATCGCCAAATAGCGCGCATCAGCGCACTGCCGAGAATGCGGAGAGCGCGGAGGCTCCTAGTCTTAGACAAGACAAATATCCGCGTTCATCCGCGTTCATCTGTGGTTTCAATACAACGAAACAAGCGAAGGAGGAATCCTACCACGAAACCAGCCAGCATCATCGCAACAATTCTAACCGCCATCCTTCTCGTAGCCTGCGGCGCCGGATCTCCGGCCTCGCCGTCGGCTCAACCTGGGGTGACACCGACCGCGCCATCCGTCCAGGCCACGGCGATCCCTGCCCCGCCCAAACCGGCAAACCCGGACCTCATTCTCGCCACCACCACCAGCACGCAGGATTCCGGCCTGCTCGACACCCTCATACCCCTGTTCGAGAAGCAGACGGGCTACAAGGTGAAGACCATTGCCGTCGGCTCCGGCCAGGCGATGACCATGGGCGAGCGGGGCGAGGCCGACGTATTGCTCGTCCATGCTCCCGATTCGGAGAAGAAGTTCATCGCCGCCGGCCACGGGATCAATCGCCAGTTGGTCATGCACAACGACTTTGTCATCGTCGGCCCGGCGGAGGACGCCGTCAAGATCAAAGGCATCAAGACCGCCAGCGAAGCGTTGAAAAAGATCGCCGATGCCAAGGCCACCTTCGTCAGCCGGGGTGATAATTCGGGGACAGACCAACTCGAGAAAAAGCTGTGGACCGCCATGGGAACGGCGACCAAAGGGCAAGCCTGGTATCAGGAGTCAGGACAGGGGATGGGCCAGACCCTGAGCATCGCCGCCGAGAAGAAGGCCTATACCATCACCGATCGGGCAACCCATCTGGCGACGCAGAAGAATACCCAACTCGCTATCCTCGTCGAGGGAGATCAGGCGCTTCTGAACATCTACCACGTTACCCAGGTCGATCCGAAGAAGTCGGACAAGATCAACGCCGCCGGCGCCAAGGCCTTCTCCGATTTCATGCTCAGCAAGAGCGCCCAGGACGTGATTGCCAAGTTCGGCGCGGACAAATACGGCCAGCCCCTCTTCTTCGCCGATGCCGGCAAGCCAGATGCGAGCTAAATAATCCGGCGTTACGTTGTAGAATGGCGAAGCCATCGTCCCTACTCGTCGCCGTCTTGAGGTGAAACGATAGCAACTCAAATTCTGTTCATCGGCGTGGACGACACCGACGACCTCCAGGGTCCTGGCACAGGAAGGCGAGCTAGGGATCTGGGTGGAGCGCTGGCACAGCAGGGGTTGGGCCTGCCGTTAGGCGTCACGCGCCACCAGCTTCTCGTGGACGAGAGAATACTGTACACGTCGCACAACAGCTCGCTTTGCCTGGCCCTGGAATCGACAGCCGGACTGCACGAGGTGTCTGCGATCGCCAGGTACTTTCTCGTCCGAAACTGCGCCGGGGGATCAGATCCGGGGCTGTGCATTGCTAGGTCTGAGGCCGTTCCGTATTCGGTAACCGAGTTCGGACGCAAGGCCCAACGGGAGATAATCACCAAATCCGCTGCGCTCGAGCTGGCTGCCAGGCATGCCATACTTCTGGAAGAGCTCGGCGGCACCGGAGGCGGCGTAATCGGCGCTCTCGCGGCGGTCGGTCTGCGGGCGGCGGGATGCGATGGCCGGTTCGTCGATTTGCCGGGGATTCGTGCTCTGACCGAGAATGAGTTGCCTGCCCGGGCGATCCTCAGCCGGACGTCGATTCAGGCCGTACTCGACGAGAAGGGCGAGTCCATTCCGCCGGACGACATCGTCCACTTCGGCGGCTGGCTTCGACCAAATCTGCGAGGCGGTGTGCCGGTTCTCCTGGTCCGCCAGCGCGATGGCGCCAGCGCCACATCAGACGTCCGCGCTCCGGCTCCGGAGAGAGGCTGGGTTATCGCCGAGCGCAAGCACAAAAACATTGATGCTTCTTAAGAGTTTATGGAACTGATCTGGCAAGGTATTAGCCAGGCTTTCTGGCTTTTGATACAGGGTGACCCTGAAGTGCTACGGGTCACCCTGCTTTCCCTGGAGGTCTCGGGGACGGCGACCCTCATAAGCCTTCTTGTCGGAATACCGGCGGGGACAGCCCTCGCCCTAACCCGCTTCCCTGGCCACCGTGCGGTCGTTAGCCTGGTCAACACGGGGATGGGCCTGCCGCCGGTGGTGGCCGGACTGGTAGTAACCGTTTTCCTCTGGCGGAACGGGCCCTTTGGCATTCTCCATCTTCTCTACTCCCCTCCCGCCATGGTGATAGCCCAGTGCGTCATTGCCAGTCCCATCGTCGTCGGGCTTACTCTGGCCGCCATCCAGAACCTTAACCCCAAGCTGCGCGTCCAGATTCTGGCGCTGGGCGCCTCCCGGCCGCAGATGCTCTGGCTGCTGGTGCGCGAGGCCAGGCTGCCCCTGCTCGCCGCGGTCATGGCCGGTTTCGGCGCCGTCATTTCGGAGATCGGCGCTTCGATGATGGTCGGCGGCAACATCCTCGGCCAGACCCGTGTTCTCACCACCGCCACCGTCATGGAGACGAGCAAGGGTAACTTCGACGTGGCGTTCGCTTTGAGTGTGATTCTCCTCGGTCTGGTCTACGCCGTCAACCTGGTCCTCACCTACGTCCAGCAGCGGGGGCGTGCGCTGTGAGGAAGCTAATTCCTGGATACCCTCACCCTAGCCCTCTTCCAAGGGTAGAGGGGACTGTTGGGCGTCCAGCAAGAGGAGAGGGAACTGGCGGCCTCCCGGTCAGAGAAGAGGGGCGGGCATGGTTCAGGAAAGTCATGGGCGGTAGTTACAGTCACCGTAGGGGCGAACGGCCGTTCGCCCCTACTCCTGAACCGCTGATTTGTGCTTCAACTGCAACGCCGTCAATCAACCATGTCGAGGAGAATGGTGGCTGTGCTGCCCGTCCGCTTCTGGAGGCGAGGGGGCTGGTCGTTGTGCGGGGGGGACGCAGGGTGCTGAACGTTCCGTGCGTGCAGGTGCGGCAGGGCGAGGTTCTGGCGATCATCGGCCCCAACGGATCGGGGAAGTCCACCTTGCTGCTCGCTCTGGCTGATCTGCTCCCGCCTTCCCACGGCGAGATTCTGTATCGGGGTAAGGCGGTCGGGACGCGGGGCGCGGCGGCGCTGGCCTATCGCCGCCGCACGGCCACGGTGTTCCAGGAGCCGCTGCTTCTCGACACTTCCGTCGAGCGGAACGTGGCCATCGGCCTCCGGCTGCGGGGAATAGCGGGTCGGGAGGCCATAGCACGGGCGGTAGAATGGCTGGAGCGCTTCGGCATCGCCCATTTGGCAAAACGTTCGGCCCGGGCCCTCTCCGGCGGCGAGGCCCAAAGGACGAGCCTGGCGAGGGCCTTCGCCCTCCGCCCCGAGGTTCTCTTTCTCGACGAGCCCTTTGCCTCCCTCGACGCGCCGGCCAAGGCGGCCATCGTCGACGACGTGGAGCGGGTGATCCAGCAAACCGGCGTGACCGCCGTGTTCGTCACCCACGACCGGGACGAGGCCCTATGTCTTGGCGACCGCATCGGCGTACTCATGTCCGGTGAGATCCGCCAGCTCGACAGCGCCGCCGTCGTATTCCAATCGCCGGTTGACGCCGAAGTGGCCGCCTTCGTGGGTGTGGAGACGGTGGCGCCGGGAGTTGTCGCCGCAGGTGATGAGGGGCTAGTCCGCATTGACGTGGCCAGCCAGGCCGTCGAGGCCATAGGCGATTATCCCATCGGCCAGCGTGTTCTCGTCTGTCTCCGGCCGGAGGACATCACAGTGAGCACGGCGGAGGAAAGCCTAATCACCAGCGCCCGAAACCATCTGCGCGGTGTGGTGGTTAAGTTGAGTCCCCACGGTCCGGCGCTCAGGGTAACCATCGACTGCGGCTTCCCCGTCGTGGCAGCCATAACCAGGCAATCGGCGGCGGACCTGGGCCTCGGACCGGGGCGCCCCGTGCAAGTCTCCTTCAAAGCCTCCGCCGTCCATCTCCTGCGAAAGTAGCCCTTGACTTGGCCGCAAGAAAGGTCTTATGATGGGTAAGCAACGATTGAGGCGCCGGCACAGCGGGATGCGGTGGACGGGGAGATAGCGCCAAAGGGGGTGTCGCCGTTGCGATCCCTGAGAGGCCGCGTATCGTACTTCCGCAGCGTTAGGGGCACGTTGATCTTGGCGTTGGTTCTCGTGCTCCTGGCCGAAGGAATCGTCGAGCTATCGCACTATCGCGACATCGTCAAGGAGCAGCGACAACACGAGCTCGAGGCCAACCTAGAGGTCGCCAGGGCGGTGGCTATGGGAGTCGACTCCTATGTCGAGGGCATTCTCCTCCACGAGCTAGCCATTGGCCTGGCCTTCATGTCCCCCGGTCTGTCCACGGCAGAGCTAAACCGGCTTCTGGCGGCGAGCGCCGGGGAATCCCACGCCGTCAGGCATTTTGGCTGGGTATCGCCTGAGGGCCGGGTAGCCGCGTGCAGCGACCCGGAGATGGTCGGGCTCGAGGTCGGCGACAGTTCTTACTTCCAGGAGATCCGGGCGGGGCGAGAGTGGCTGGTCAGCGACCTCCTGCCAGCCAGATCCGGCGCCGAGCCGACCTATCTGATCGTCCGCGGCTTTCGGGACGGAAGCGGCGCCCTCCGGGGCGCGGCCGTGGCGGCCATCGACAGTCAGCGTTTGGGCGAGGCGATCCGAATCCAGCGGATCGCTGCCGGCAGCTTCCTCCTCGTCGACCAGCAAGGCCGGCCGGTCTACGGCCACCCCGAAGCCAACGCGGTCGGGGAAGGCGGCAACCAGGACAGCGTCCAGGCGGCCATCTCCCTAGCTCTGGCCGGCAAGGAATCCACCGGCGATTTCCCATCGGCGAGCGATGGCAAGAGACAACTGGCAGGCGTCGCTCCCGTATCCTCCATCGGCTGGGCCGTCAGCGCGAGTCGGAGCGAGGAAGAGGCCATAGCGCCAGTGCTGGCGGAGTTTCGCCGCGAAACCTGGGGTAAGCTTTTCGTCGCCGCAGTTATGGTGCCGGCTGCCCTCTTGATCGGCCGAAACATCACCAGCCCCCTGCGCCGGCTGCGGCAGTATGTCTCGTCTTTGGAGACCGGGGACCTCGGCCGGCGGGTGGAAGCCGAGGGAGCGACCGAGCTGAGAGGGCTAGGCGATTCTTTCAACCGGATGGCGGCGGCGGTGGAAAGCCGGACGAAGGAGCTGGAAACTCTGCTGGACGTCGTGCGCGCTACCTCGGATTCCGGCGACGTCGACGCTGCCCTCCACGGGCTGGCGGCACGCCTGGCGCGTGCGGTGAACGTTCCCATCTGCCACGTGGCGCTCTTGACCGACGACGGCCAGTCGCTAGTCTCGCGTGCGAGCTACTCATCCTTCAGCGCGGGTTCTCAGGCCAATCTGGGCGCGTCCTTCCCCATCGATGATGTTCCGCCGGCGAGACAGGTTCTGACGGTGCAGCAGGCCGTCGAGGTGCCCGACGTGGAGAGCGACCTGCTGTCGCCGGCGGAGAGGGAGCGCTGGCGGAAGGTGGGTCTGCAATCAGCCCTCGGAGTGCCGCTCATTGCCGGGGACAGGGCCATCGGCCTGCTCGCCCTCGGCGACGTCCGCCCCAAGCGATTCGACGAGGGGGAGAAACGCCTTTGCCTCGCCGTGGCGCAACAGGCGGCAGTGGCCATCGAGCGGTCGCGGCTCCACCAAACGGTGGCAGAGGAGAGAGAGCGGCTCGACGCCATAGTCCAGAGCACCTCGGATGGCATCGTGGTCGTCGACGGCGACAGGCACATCATCAGTATGAACCCGGCGATGGAGGCTCTCTCCGGCTGGACGATAGGGGAAGTGCAGGGCCGACCGTGCTGGGAGATCTTCCGAAGTCGCGATCGCAACGAGGTAAGCCTCTGTGAGACCGCCTGCCCGATGCTCCAGGCCATCGAGGCGGGCAGTCCGGTTCCCTACGTGGAAGCGGCGATCGCCACCAGAGATGGCCAGCGCCGGGAGCTCTCCGTCAGCTACGCCTTCATCCGCCGCTCCTCGACAGAGCGCAGCTATGGCGTCGCCGTCTGCCGGGACATCACCAAGGTTAGGGAGGTGGAAAAACTCAAAGAGGAGTTCGTTTCCTTGATCTCCCACGACTTGAGGAACCCTCTGGCGGTCATTCAAGGGCGTGCTCAGTTTCTCGAACGGCTGTTCACCCGGTCCAACGCGGGCAATCTGGAGCGCAGCAGCGCTGCCGCCATCGTCACTAGCGCCAAGCGCATGAACACCATGATTCAGGACCTCGTCGACTCGTCCCGTCTCGAATCGGGACAGTTGAGCCTGGACGTCCGACCTCTCGACCTCAGAGCCTTCCTCTCCGAGCTCTTCGAGCGATCGGTGGGAGTCATGGACGTGGGGCGGATTTCGGTCGCACAACCCGCCGATGTCCCCCCGGTCCTCGCCGACCCCGACCGCCTGGAGCGGGTGTTCATCAACCTGCTAAGCAATGCCCTCAAGTACTCGTCGCAGGACAGCGAGGTGGTGGTTGGGGGACAGGCTACGGCGGAGGTGGTGACGATCGCCGTGAGCGACGCGGGAGCAGGTATCGCCGCCGAGGACCTGCCGCACGTTTTCGAGCGCTTTTACCGGGCCAAAGGCGAGCGTAGGACCGACGGCCTGGGCCTCGGCCTGTACATCACGAGGATGCTGGTGGAGGCCCATGGCGGCCGGATCTGGGTCGAGAGTGAGCTAGCAAGGGGAAGCACCTTCTATTTCACCCTACCCCGCTCGTAGGGTCAAAGCTATTTGGGCAGGAATGAGGCGTCCACTATCTTCGCATAGGGCAGCATGGCTGGGATCATCCCCTGCTCCACCATCCATTTGTTGACGCCCTCGATGTCGGCATGGGAGGACACCAGGGCCTTGGGATACTTGGGCAACTTGATCTTGTCCTTGACGTCGGCCGGCACGCTGGCTACTTCGACCAGCAGGCTCCGGTATTTCTCGGGATTGGCGTTCACTCTATCTACCGCTTGCTCATAGGCCGCCAACAAGCTCTTGAGGACCGTCGGCTTCTCCTTGATAGCCTTGGTCGAAACCAGCACGATGCTCTGGCCGACTTTGCTGGCGCTGTCGTCTACTATCAGCCTGGCGCCATTGCCAATGGACTGAGTGAGGACCGGCTCGGCGAGAACGGCGGCCTTGACCTTCCCCCCCTGCAGCAGCTCGAGACGGAGGGGGATCTGCGGCACGTTCACCTTGTTGACATCCTTGGGGTTGACGCCACCGGCCAGCAGCATCTTGTCCGTGACGTAATCGATTATTGTGTTGCGAGCGATGGCGATATCCCGTCCCCGGAGGTCGCCCACACCGCTCACGTTGGCGTTGGCCAAGGCGACCATGCCAAACACAGGCTGTCCGGTGTACGCGATAGCTAGAGCCGTGCGGAGGATCTTGGCCTGCTCCTTGTCCTTGTTCATGAGAAGGGCGGCGATGATATCTCGCTGCCCGGCGTCGATCTCCCCTGCCAGCAAGGCAGTATCGATGTCGGCGGCGCTGCGGAAAGGCACTAACTCCACCTTGACGCCGGCCTTTTCGAAGATGCCCTCTCGGTCTCCCACCGCCCAGGGCAGCACATCGTAGAGGGGAAGCGTTCCCAGTTTAAACGTCGCCTTCGCGGATCCCCCGCCCGCCGGAGCCGCTTGCGAGCAACCCATCACCAGAACCAAAGCCATAAATCCAGCAGCCGAGATGATTCCCCAAGTTAACCTTCTAAGTGTTAGTCGCAACGTTTGCACATCCTTTCATGAGCCACTAAATAGCTATCAGCAATCAGTCCTTCCACGGAAGGACCGTCAGCTCGATCGGCTGTAGGCTGGGCGGGTCGTATAGGATCGGCCGGCTGATAACCGCTGTCCGAGACCCACTTAGCTGATCGTCCTTCCTGAGAAGGGCTGACTGCTGACAGCTTCTCAAAACCCCTCCCGAATGACGCGATAGAAGGTATCCCGCTCGGCGGGGACTCTCCCCGCCGACTTGATCATGTTTACCAGAGCGGAAAGCTCGATGGCCTGCGCCTCCTCCGCTCCCGCCGCGTGAACGATCATCTCCTCATGGACCGGGCCATAAACGTCGTCGGCCCCGAAGGAGAGGGCTATTTGGGCCACTCTCTCGCCGACGGAGAACCAAAAAGCGGTGATGTGGGGAAAGTTGTCCAGCATGAGACGGGCGATGGCGATCATCTTGAGATCCTCGAACGCCGTCGTCCGCGGCAACTTGGCCAACTGAGTGCCGGCCGGGTGGAAGGGAAGCGGGATAAAGGTGGCAATACCACCGGTCTCGTCCTGCAGCTCACGCAGGGCCAGCAGATGATCTACCCGCTCCTCGAGGGTCTCCACATGCCCGTAAAGCATGGTAGCCGTGGTGGGAATCCCCGCCTCGTGGGCCAGACGGCAGATCTCCAGCCAGCGCTCTCCCGTCGCTTTTGCCGGGCAGATCTTCTTCCGCACTCTGACGCTGAACACCTCTGCCCCGCCGCCAGATAGCATCCCCATGCCGGCGTTCTTGAGGCGGACCAGGGTCTCGCGGGCGTCGACGCCGCTGAGGCGCGAGATGTGGTCCACCTCGGTAGGGGTGAGACCCTTGATGGACACGCCGGGCAGGCGCTCTTTCACCCGCCGGAACATGTCCTCGAAGTGGGCCAGCGGCAGTTCAGGATGGTTTCCGCCCAGGATGTAGACCTCGGTGACGTCGTGAGCCGCCGCCGACACCGCCTTCTCCACCACCTGGTCGGCAGTCAGGGTATAGGCGCCCTCCTGACCGGGAAGGCGAGAGAAGGCGCAGAAAGGGCAGCAGGAGAGGCAGACGTTGCTGTGGTTGATGTGGTGATTGTTGAGAAAATAGGCGTGATCGCCCACTTTCCGCTTTCTCACCACGTCGGCCAGGTAGCCGAGGGTGGCCAGCTCGTGAGAGAGAATCATCCTGATCCCTTCATCCCGGCTGAGCCTCTCGCCGGCCAGGACCTTCCCGGCGATGTCTGCCAAGCTATTGGGGTGGCCTACCGTGGTCAAGTGCCCTCCTTCGTTGTTTCTGCGCCCCTGCACCGCGTAGGGCGAATCCTTCCGCCGAGGGATTCGCCCCTACGCTTGTATTTTCCCAGCCTTAGGCCTTGCGGGCGGTGACCAGCGATGATTCGCCCGGAACGGGATGATATTTGACGTTGACGAAGCCGGCCCCTGCGAGCCACTCCCGGCACTCGACGAAGGTATACGTGCCGCCCTCCTCATGGAAGCCGGCGATGAGCAGGGCGAAGGCCAACTGATCGGTCGCCGCAACCCTGGCGTCGTCGGCGATCGGGTCGTTTATCAGCACAGCGCCACCAGGCTTGAGAGCCGAATGGGCCCGCCCGAGCAGCCTGTTCTTCCCCTCTAGGTCCATGGTCGTGAGAACGCGGCTGACAATGACCAGATCGTAGCCAGAGCCGAGGCCGAGGGACAGGGAATCTCCGGGAAGGTAGCTCACCCGGTCGGCAACGCCCATTTTCGTCGCCACACTGCGACTAACCTTCAGAACGTTTTCCCAGTCGTTGCTAACTACCGCGGCCTCCGGATCGAGCTGGGCCAGCCGGTATCCCAGATAGCCGGAGCCACAAGCTAGGTCGAGGATACGAGTCCCCCTTCTCGCCTTTCCGTCGAAGCCAAGGAGCCTTGCCGCAGCTTCGGCCGGCGCCACGGCAAAGGGAATGAGATACCGCACGAGAGCCTCCCAGTAAGAGGCCTCGGCGCCGAACTTGCGAGGGTCGATCACTGGCCTCCCCGTTCTCGCCAGTTGATCCATGCCGCCGAACGCTTGCCATTGGACGGCGAAGACCTCGCGATAGTCGGCGCTGCTGGCGAAGGCCTCGGGGTCATCGACCAGAAAAGAGCGGCTAAATGGGGTGAGCGAGTATCTGCCATCTAGTTTGGCCAGCAGGCCAAAACCGCATAGGGCATCGAGAAGCATTCGCACGATTCTCTGGTCGCCACTGATGGCTTCCGTCACGCCGTCGACATCGTCAACTCCTCTGCTCACGATGTTGAAGAGGTCCAGACTGACGGCAGCCTTGAGAATGCCTGAATGGAGGGAGCCTCGAATCGTGCGAACGATGAGCTCCGGCCCCAGGACTCCCGCGCTGGTTGGATTATCCTTGTTGGTCACAGTGTTCCCTCATATCATACTACTAGGGCCCCAAGTGTAAATAGCATCACGATTATGGAAAAATACCCGTTGAGGTCCACCCAGGCGAAGTTGATCCGTGACAGGTCGGTGGGGTGGACGATCAAGTGCTGGTACAGCAGTATGACGCCGCCGCCGACGATGCCGACCCAATAGGGCCAGCCAAGGCTCAGCGCGATCCCCAGCATAAGGAGAAGGGCTGCGGCGACGACGTGCATCAGGGACGACCACGATAGCGTGGTGGCAACGCCAAAGCGAACGGCAAAGGAATGCGTCCCTTGAGACCGGTCGAAGTCGACGTCCCGGCAGGTCTGCATGAGGTCGAACCCGTTGCCCCAGAAGAAGACGATGAGGCCCAACACCACCGGCTCCCAAGACAGCTTACCGGTGACGCCGATCCAGGCGCCGACCGGTCCGCACGCCTGGGTGAGACCCACGCCGAAGTTGCAGGCCCAGGTGAAGTACTTGGTGTAGTTGTAGCCGACCAAGAGGACGACGGCGATGGGTGCCAGCTTGAGAGAAAGCTCGTTCAACTGCCAGGCGGAAAACAGCAACAACATCAGGCAGACGAACACGACGGCGAGAACCTCCCACACGGAGAGCAAGCCGGCGGGCACGGGGCGGAATCGCTCAACAGGGTGGCGAGAATCGAGCTCCTTGTCGACGATGCGGTTCAGGCTCAGCGTCAGAGTGCGGGCGCTGGCCATAGCCAGAGTTATCCAAACGAACTCGGCGAGGGTGGGCGCGCGCCTGGGGCTGAGACTCCAGGCCGCCAGGAACATTCCGATATAGGCGAAGGGAAGGACGAAGATAATACGGCTAAACTTCGCGTTCTCCCAAATAAGGCCTAGCTTCTTCACCACTCTTCCTCCCCGGGGGCGCGGGTTAATGGTACGACGGGCGGCTGCCGTCCGCAACGGCCATATGATAGCACAGCAGCCGGATGGTGACAAGCGAAGCTTCAGGAGCCAAGAGGCACGAGGAGCAGGGGACAGGGAGAGGCGCCGACCACGCGGGGGGTAACGCTGCCGGCGAGAAGGCCGTCGAGGCCGGCGCGGGCGTGGGTGGCCATTATCACCAGATCCGGTCCTTCTGACAAGGCCTCGTCTTTCCGACGAAGGACGGCCAGTATCTGGGCAGCGGGATCGCCCCGGCGGACCTCCGTGGCCACGGCAAGCCCCGCTTTTCTAAGCGATTCTCCCAATCGCTCCAGGCGGGCGCGCATCTCCTCCTCGACCCAGTCGAGAAGCGAGGCCGCGGCGTGGGGCAAGAATATCGTCGCCACGCCGGCCTCGCCGGGCATGGTCTTGGCCGTGGGGATCACGGTCAACAGGACCATCCCGGACCGGCAGCCGGCGCCAATGCGCTGGGCGAGCGGCATGGCAGCGGCGGCCTCTCCTGCCGGATCCACCGGCAGCAGGATCCGCCGGATGGCCGAGCGGTCCCGGTCCAGCGGCGTGGGCACGATCAGCACCGGGCGCCCGGCCCGCGCCACTACCTGCTGGGGAATGCGACCGGCTAGCCACTCCTTGACGCCGCCGCGCCCGTGGGCGGCTAGAATCACGATGTCGGCGTTCAACTCCGAGGCGTGGTCGGCGATGCCCGAAGCCACCTCACGAGTGGGGTCGGTGTGAACGTGGGTGGCCACCGGGTGCCCTCCGGGCGCGCCGGCGCCGTGCAGCCGGTGGGCGATTCCGGCCAGGTAAGCCTCGGCCTCCGGGACCGTGCTCAGATGAGGCTCGCCGTGCACGGTGGGCGGCGGCTCGCTCTCCAGGGAGTGAAACAGCGTCACCTCGGCCCCCAAGCAGACCGCCAGCGATCTCACCAAAGGCAGCACCGCCTCGGCCAGGCGGGAACCGTCGAGGGCCACGATCAGTCGGGCGGGAGCATCTGCAGCGTTCATGGTCAATTACCCTCCCCGGAAGGTCTGCCAGAGCAGATACAAGTTTAAGAACACGATCACGGCGGCCACCAGCCAGGCGATCGACGTGGTCACGCCGTGGTTGCGCAGTTCGCCCATGACCTCGCGGCGGCTGGTGAACATCACCAGGGGCACCAGGGCAAAAGGAATGCCAAAGCTCAGAACGACCTGGCTGATCACCAGAGTCTGGGTAGGATCGAGGCTCAGGGCGATGACGATCAGGGCCGGAGCCATGGTGCTCAGCCGGCGAATCCACACGGGTATCTGGCGGCGCAGATAGCCCTGCATCACTACCTGGCCCGCCATGGTCCCCACGGTGGAGGACGATAGCCCGGCGGCCAGCAGTGAGATGGCGAATAGCATGCCCGCCAGGTTTCCCAGCAAGGGTGAGAGGGTCTGGTAGGCCTCCTCGATGCTGGCGACATCAGCCCGCCCGGTGGCGTGGAAGGTCGCGGCGGCCATAACCAGCATGGCGCCGTTGATGAGACCGGCCAGGCCCATGGCCATCACTACATCGACCACTTCTAGGCGGAATAGTCGCCTGGCAAGGGCAGGGGTCGGCGCCAGGATGCGGTTCTGGACCAGCGCCGAATGGAGGAAGATCACATGGGGCATGACCGTGGCGCCCAGAATGCCCACCGCCAGCAGCATGCTGTCCGTTCCGGCGAAGCCGGGCTGAACGGCGCCGCGGAGGACCTCGCCCCAAGGCGGGCGAACCAGAACGGTCTCGACCAGATAGGAGACCGCCACCACGCCCACTAGGCTAGCAATCATGGCCTCGATGGGGCGGAAGCCGTAACGCTGGAGGCCGAGCGTGAGAAAGGTGAGCACGCCGGTGAGTATCCCTCCGACCAGCAGGGGCACCCCCAGCAGGAGGTGGAAGCCAATGGCGGCGCCGAGAAACTCGGCCAGATCCGTGGCCATAGCCACCATCTCCGAGATGACCCACATGGCCCAGACCACCGGCAGGGGGAAGCGGTCGCGGCAGACCTCCGCCAGGTTGCGGCCGGTGGCGATCCCCAGCTTGGCCGATAGGGATTGGATGAGCATGGCCATCAGGTTGCTGGCGACCACCACCCACAGAAGGGTATAGCCGTATCTGGCGCCGCCCTGGATGTTGGTGGCATAGTTGCCGGGGTCCATGTAGGCCACTGAGGCCACGAAGGCCGGGCCGAGAAACGGCAGCAAGCGGCCGATCCACGACAGATGCAGCGAGCGCCCGATCCTTTCGACCATATCGGGTGGAACAGATTGGAAGGACAGCGGCATTTACACGCTCTTTCTCACCGAATCGGTGGCCTCAATTAGCAGGAACGGTCCAAGCCAGCATAGAACCAACAAGCTCTCGACCAGTTTCTCCTTCCACTAACTATTATACCATTCTCTGCCTGTAGGGTCGGCTCAGTCTTCCGCACTACTTGACAATGCAGTAATACCTTGATACTATGTAATTAGCCTGAACATGGGTATGTCTGGGTTAGGAGGCGTTGATATGAAGGAACGCGAGACCACCCTCAGCTTAACTATAGGCGGCAGCCTCTACTTGCCCATCCATTTGCTCACGGCATCCTCGCCTAGCTTCCAACCAACACCAAAGTAGGCAAAGAAGCCGACGGCGAGGCCAACCGAATACCAGGCAAACATGTCCTTGTTGCCGAAAAGGGAAAGCACTGCCCCTCCGCCCACCGCTCCGATAACCGTCGAGATGTCCGACAAAGCGGCGCTGCCTTCATTTCGCCTTAGCGTCCGGTAGGTGACCCAGCCTACCACTGTAATTCAAGCATTCTTCGGCAACCCATAGAGCGCTTCTTGCACTACCAGCTTCGCCTAGAAGCGCAGCCGAAAAGCCCCTTTTGAAAAAGCGGTGGGGAATCGCATCCGCTTTTTGGCACTATGTGGGGGGCAACAGCAGGTCTGGCAAACAATTCAGACCTCCTAGTGGGGACAGAATTCGCGGGTCTCTG
>JACPQF010000158.1 GCA_016190625.1 Chloroflexota bacterium
GGTCAGGGGTCGGGGGTCAGGGGACCGGCCCCTCAACCCTCAACCCTCAACCCTCTACCCTATTACGTCGTTTCTCGTACGCATATTGCATCGCCCAGATCGCCTGGGGACGCATGTAAAGGGACGCCCGGAACTCGCAGTGCTCGTCCCAGGCTTCCGGCGTCCGGAACCAGTAGCCCCTGGTCTCGTAGGTGACCCGGTATATTCCCCGGGCCAGCCGCAGAGCCTCTTCCTCCAGTCCGTTCTGGATCATGAAGCCCGCGAGGGCGTAGTTGGTGCCCGTCCAGACCTCCTCGGACTGCTCGCACGTGCGGTCCATGGAGCCGTCGGGACGTATTCCGTTGACCGCGCCTATCATACCGTCCTTGAAGCCGAGGAGATTGTACTCATAGACCTTCCTCAGCACCGATAGGACGTGATCCTGCGGCACGATGTTTGGCAGACCGCAGACCTGCGCGTACCACTGCCCGGCGAGCTGGTCGGCCATGATGCTGTCGCTGTGCCCGTTGCCGGCGGCGTCGTAATTGTAGTATTCGCCGTTCCACAGCAGCCTCTCGTAGCTCGCCAGCGCCTGGTGGAACCACTTGTCGTATAGCTCCGCTGTCTCCCGGTCGCCCTCGATCTCTGCCATTATTTTACCCGCTCTGAGGCTGGCCAGCCACAATCCGCCACAGTAGGCGCTGGCCCCCTTCATCGGCCAAGTGTCGTAGGTTTGGTCGGGAACGCCCTCGTTCTCCGGGAGCCCATCTCCATCCTTATCCATCTCCTTCAAGTAGGCGATGGCCGATTTCACCGCCGGCCAGCAATAGTCCACCAGCGAACGGTCGCCCAGAGCGACGTAGTCGCGATAGACCATGAGCACGAACTTGGAGTTCAGGTCCTTCCAGATGTTTATGTCCTGCCAGGTGTAGGAGTTGGCCTTGAGCCAGGGGCTCTCCCAGGGATTCCCCAGATCGTGGGGGATGGCTCCCGCCTTCTTCCTCACGGCGCTCGACCCATTCGACGTTATAGTTACGGGCGACAGATCCTCCCAATTCACCGTATCGGCGAACTGGCACAGCTCCTGTTTCTCCAGTTCCGGCCAGAGCATGAGCAGGGCAAAGGAGCTGTAGAACCGCACGTCCAGGGTGGAGTAGAAGGGATAGTCAAAGCATTCGAGATAGGTGAACTTTCCTTCGCCCGGCTCCAAGTCCCCCACGCGCCCGTTCTCCCAAGCGGTGCCGCCGTCGACCAGATAGTACAGCTCGTTGAACAGCGCCGCCTTGTACCAGTCCGGCTTGGTGGGATCGGCTAGGATTGGCCGCTGCCAGGCGTCGATTTCCGCCTCCCAGTCCCGGTATTCCTCCAGAGCGTCCTTGCAGATCTGGAACGAATTGTCGCCGGACGTGCCGTAGAACTTGGTGTACCGCTTGTACCACTCGACGCCCCAGCCGAACTGCATGGCGGGGAAGTCCCAGGACAGGGCGAAGGGGACGACCTTGGTCTGGCCGGGCTCTAGTCTAAAGGTGATCGCCACGGCAGCCCCGATGTTCTCTCCCCACTCGGCCGGCCGCTGGTCGTCCTCGTCGTTCAGCCGTCCATCATCGACGAAGTCCTCCCACAGGTCCCAGCCGTCGCCTCCCGTCTTGAACCTCGTTCGGAACGTCACCGAAGTTCCCGGCACCTCCTTGGCGGCTAGGCAGAACTCGCCCCGTCTCGCTCCTCCTATCTCGTTTGATTGAGTGCCGAGCACCACGCCCACGACCCGTCCACCCTCGGCGTCTTCCTCTACCTTCCGGTTGTAGTCACCGTGGATGCAGTAGTTCCAGGTCTCACAGCCCACGGTGTTCTGCCAGGTAAACATTACGGTGACCGTCACGGTCCTGCTCCGATTGTTGGTCGCCGTGGCCTCGAAGATGCCCACCGGATAGCTGGTCTCCCGGTAGTTATGCGGGATGATGGGCGAGAACTGCTTCATGGCGAGATCTACGCCGACGATGTCCGGGTCGTAGACGAATTGCGCCTTGGGGAAGAGGGCGTGGTAGACGCCCGCTCCCGCCGGGTAGTCCCATTGCCACGAACCGAGCACGCCTTCCGGCTTTCCGGCGCAGAGCACGGTGGCCTCGGCGTCCCGGCCATCGTCCACGTATACCGAGAACTGGTTGGCCGGAACCGTCTCGTAGTGATGTCTGCCCACGTCCAGATGCCAGCGAGCAAAGTCGCCGCGATAGGTTCGTCCGATAGAGCCACTGCCAAAGCCTCCCAGGGGCAGGCCCTGCCAGTACCCGTCGTCACGTATCTGGCCGATGAGCGCCGGCTTCACGCGCCCAGGGTCGTCGAGGGGGGCGCCGATGCGTCGCACCCAGCCCGGGCCAAGGTTCCTGGCCCAGTCGGGAAGACTATTCATATCGACCTCTGAGCCATCTCTGGCGGCTCTCCTGATTCCCCCCGTGAGGAACCTGGTGCCGCCGAGGGTAGCTCCCGGTCCAAACGCCCGTCCGAATCTCAGGTGATCACGCCTACTCATTTCTTTACTCCTGGTATGGTCGGAAGTACGCCGTTACGAAAACGAGGGGCGCGTTGTACTCGATAGAGTTTTCATTTACCGAGTAAGCCATCGTATCGTCGACGTAGCTTCGCGGCCCTAGAGACGATGGGGCTAAGCCGTCTTGCGCATCTTTGTTCGGTCCCCCCACCAGCACGCCGGGCACCAGCTTGCCAAGGCTGAACATGGTGCGGTTGTGCGGCTTCTGAACCGAGTTCGCCCCGTAGCTCGTCACGAAGGACTTGCCAATGGAATTGCGGCCCAGGACGTAGTGCAACTGGTCGAGAGCGCTGTCCACATAGGCATCGTTCGGCGCCATGCGGTCTGCCACCAGCAGCAAGACGGCGTTATCCAGCGCGGTCTTGTTGGAGGCCCAGCCGTACACCGAGAGCGACGACTTGTATCTATTAATGGGGCTGTCGACGGTGTTGACCATGCTGTCAGCCCAGTTCACCATCTGGTCCCTGATCTTATTCTTGAGGCCGGCGTCGGCGCCGTCCGTGAAGTAGTAGGTTATCAAGCCCATGCTTTCGGTATCGATCCAGGCCAGCGGTCCCACGGATCCGCTGCTGAAACGCGACAAGTGCTTCTTCGCGTAATCGTGGTACTTGCCACTCCCCGTAGTCTTGAACAGCTCGGTGGCTGCCCAGAAACGCTGGGTTGCGTCGTCGCCGTAGACGTAGCCGCCAGTACCGTAGTCCCCGGTGGGGATTATGGCGCCGCTCTTGTCGAGAAAGGCCCAGGCATGCTCAGCCGCTGCCAGAGCTTGTTTGGCAAACCCGGCGTCATACGGCCGGTAGATGCGGGAAGCCTTGGACATCACCGCCGCGAACAGGGCGGTGTCTGGCGTAGAGATGTCATAGACGTACTGCGTGCCGCCGACATCCGCATCGGACTTGGAGAACGGCCCGAAGTTCTCGGGCGTGACCTTGGTGTACACCGCGCCATCTTCCCGCTGCATCTTGAACAGCCAGTCGAGCTCGACCTTCACCACCCGGAGATAGTCGGGCAGACTTTCACCCTTGCCCGCTAGCTTCAGGTCGTCCTTTAGCACCTTTTCCGGTTGAAGCTCGGCGGTGAGGAGAAGATCGCCCAGGGTTATCCCCGCCGTGGGCACGTACTTGCCGTAGTCGCCGGCATCCGGCCAGCCGCCAGAAACGTCTATCTTCTTGCCCCGATCTTTGGCAAGGTAAGCTTGAGCATCGTGGAACGCCGCCGGCGCCAGCCGCGCGAGGTCGTCGTAGGACTTGATGGCGTCCTTGTACAGCCCGTCGTAGACATCCTTGCCGACCAGGAACGGATGGGAGCTGCCAGACCCCTGAACAACTATGACGTAGCTACCCGGCTTGGTTAGCGGCGTGAAATCGGCCTCCTGCGCCATGTCGTCCGAGTCGATGTCTTGAATCGGCGTGCCCAGGCGCCCGGCAAACACGCTCTTCCGTGTGTCGACGTCGACGACCTTGAACACACTACCCGCCGCGCCCTTTACCAGAGCCACTTTAGGAGCATTGGGAAGGTAGCCCACCTGATTGACGCTGAACATGTCGCCTTTGGTCATTTCCGAAGGCACGTTCTCTCCCACGGCCATCGGCTCGTATTGCTTTGCTGGCTTCGCCGCGACCGTCGACCGCCCTGACTTGTAGGCGGCGGCCCCCTGCGGCGCCCGCCACGGCATCACCACGACCGCGGCCAGAATCACAATGGCGACCAGTGAAACGCTGAGTACGGCGTGGCCCGGCTTCATCTCGCTGAGTCCAGGGACCGTGGCCAGCTTCGGCCTCAGAGCCTCGACCCTTCGTTCGTAGTCGGCATACAGTTCCTTGGCCTGCTGCCATGCCTCGCGCCAGGGGAGCACGGGGGACGCATTTCCCGCACCCTGATTAGCCTTTGGACGCAGGTGCTCGGTCAATTTGGCAAGCTGTTCTTTCAGCACGTGTACCTCCTTCTCCCTCCATTAGAGCAGGGGCGAAAGATGTTTCGCCCGTACGGACGTTGTTCACTACTGGCCAGTGAGGGCTCCCGCTGCCAGCCCGTCGACGATCTTGCGTGAGCCGAAGATAGTGACGATGAGCATCGGTATGGTGGCGATAGAGCTGCCGATCAGGAGCGCGGCGGTATCGGTGCCGTGGACTCCTCTCAGATTCGCCAGGGCAACGGCGTAGGTATACATATCGGGCGACTGCATGATAACCAGAGGCCCGAGGAACGAATTCCAACCGCCGATGAAGGTGGTAATCGCCAGGGCTCCCGCTGCCGGCGCCGCTATCGGTAGAGCAATTCTCCAGAACATACCGAACTCGGACGCTCCGTCGATGCGAGCGGCGTCGAATAGCTCGGCGGGAATGGCGCTGGAAATGTATTGTCTCATCCAGAACACGCCAAAGGCGCTGCCGATGGCCGGAATGATGAACGGCCAGAAGGTGTTCGTCCAACCCATCCAGGACATCTGGATGTACCAGGGTATCAGCCCCAGTTGACCGGGAATCATCATGGTGGCCAGCATTATCCAGAACAGCTTCTCCTTGGCCTTGAATTGATATCTGGCGAAGGCGTAGCCGCCCAGGGCGCTGAAAAAGACCGTGACCAGAGTTGTCGGGGCGGCGATGATGAAGCTATTGATCATCGAGCGCCAAAAGTAGGGAACATACTCCATCAGCGTTTGATAGTTGTTTAGCATCTCCGCGCCGAAGAAGAGCGACGGTGTGCCACTGCTTATGTCGCCCGTCGAATGAGTCGAGAGCACGAACTCCCAATAGAAGGGGAAAAGCGTGACCAAGGCCATGATCCCCAACAGAGCGTACAGGACCAGTTTTTGGATGCTGGGAACGCGCAGGGCTTTGGCGCCGATTGGATTGCGTATTGGCGATGTCGTGGTCATTGTTGCCATATTCCTAACCCTCCGATTCCCTGAAGAATAGTCGCCGGTTGACGACCGTCAGCACGAGAATGATAGCAAAGAGCAGCACGGCGATTGCCGCGGCATAGCCGAACTGGCCATAGTTGAAGGCCGTTTCGTACAGCGACATCGTCATGGTGAGGCCAGCGCTGTCGGCTCCGCCGAGGGTACCGCTGCCGGCGCCTGCTACGCCGCCTAACAACATCAACGGAACATCGAAGATCTGGACGCTTCCAATGATGGTGATGCTCACGATGAAGAAAGTAACCTTCTTGAGGAGGGGAAGCGTTATCCTCAGGAGGACGTCCTTCTGGGAGGCGCCATCGATCATGGCTGCCTCATAGAGCTCGTTCGGTATGCTTTTCAGCCCGGCGGAGAAGAGAATGATGTTCCAGCCGATGTACTGCCAGATGGTTACGATCGCCACGGCCGGCTTGATCCAGAGGCCGCTGCCCGTGACATAGCCGAGCCAGTCCACCGGTCCGATGCCCACCCGAGCCAAAAGGTAGTTGAAGAAGCCGTTGTAAGCGAAGATCACTCCCCAGACTAGCCCCAGCACCACGGGCGAGGTTATGTAGGGCAGGAACAACACCGCTCGCCAGAAGTCACGTCCCTTCATGCCCTTTGCGTTGAGGACAAAGGCGATGAGCAGGGCCAGGCCCACCTGGAATACGGTGACCACTCCCATCAGCCAGAGGGAGTTGAGGACGGACTTGTGTACCAGGCTATCTATGAGCATATTCTGGAAGTTCGCCAGCCCCACCCACGTGTTCTCGCTGGGAGTCCACCGGGTGAAGGCCAGGTAGAAGCTGAAGGCTATGGGAAAGAGCCCGAACACCAGAAAGCTCAGGTAGAACGGCGATATGAACAGATAGGCCCATAGAGAGCGTCTAGTCGATTCCTTTACTCTCACTCGAGGAACCGAGACCGTACGCCCATCGAACGCTGGGGTGCCAACTTGGCTCATTCGGCTTCTCCTTTCGGGAGGATTGAGGGTACAGGGTAGAGGGTAGAGGGGATCCCCCCGCCCTTAACTCTCAATCCTATACCCAATCCCCCTTGTGCCCTTCGTTCTAAGTAGATCTGAGATGGTGGGGGTAGAGGGTCTCCCTCAACCCTCTACCCTCTACCCTACGACGGCAGTTTCAACTGAATGTTGGACGCCCTGGCGGCCCGCTCCTGCAGTTGCGTGGCTGCGGTCTGCAAGGCTTGCTGGGGCGTCGTTTTGCCGGCGATGGCCGCGTCAACCTGTGCGTTGAGAAGGTCGACGCCGAGGGAGTCAACTGCGCTGTAGTGCAGTGGCTTCACCTCTTGAGCCAGCTCGACCAGTAGCTTCCATGCTTTCTGTCCACCGAGGTAGTCCACGCCCTCGTTGTACAGTGGGCTGTTCCAGGCCGGCGTGTAGGCGGGCACAATTCCCGTCTTCTGGAACACGGCGTTCTGAGTCTCGGCCCTGGTGGTCAGGAACTTGACGAACTCCCATGCCGCGGCCTTATTCTTGGCCAGCTTGGGGATCTGGAGATAAGTTCCGCCATTGTCGAAGGCGCCACCCGGGGCTCTGGCCATTCGCCACTTGCCCGCGCCGTCCTTGTCGATCAGGTTCTGGAAGTTACCGAGCATCCAGCCGCCCATCACGACTGTGGCAACCTTGCCGCTCTTGAGTGCGGGCATCCAACGCTCGCTCCAGGTAGCTACCTTGGCACTGATGGCGGCGTCATTGGCTTTCACCGCCAGAGCGAGGGGTTCCTGACCCTCTTTCACGAAGGCGATATCGTTGCCGATCGCGATGTTTCCGCCGTTCTGCCAGAAGGCAGCGTTGAAAACGTCGTGGGGATTGGCGATGATCGAGCTCTCGCCGTTGGTGGCCTTGGCGATCTTCTCTCCGGCCTTGATAAAATCAGGCCAGGTCGCCAGCGCCTTGCTGACTTCGTCCGGATCGGTGGGCAGACCCGCCTTGGCGAAGATCTCCGGCTTGTAGAACATCACACCAGTGGCGACGTCCCAGGGAAAAACCGGCATCTCGCCGTTAGGAGCAACTGTCGCCGCGAACTTCCATTCGATGAAGTCCTTGCGGAACTGCTCCGCGTTGTAGTTGGAGTCGAGAAGATTCTCGCCGGCGTCGAGGAACCTGCCGACCATACTGGTATCCAAGCCGATCACATCCGGCACGCCGGACTTAGCGGCCAGAGCCGCCAGATACTTCTTGGACATGTCGCCAAACGGCTGCTGTACGAAATTGACCTTTACTCCCGGGTAGGCCTTTTCGAACATCGGTATGACCGTCTCCATGGAGACTTTGTCGAAGTACCATACCGTGATCTTACCTTGTTTTGCGGACCCACCCGAGGGTCCTTGCCCTCCGGCGCAGGCCGCCAGGAGCACCGTCGCAGCAGTGATGGCAGAGACTACTGCCTTCATTCCAAACTTTCGGAACAAATCTGTTCCTCCTTTCGTCTCGTCGCCATTCTTCATGGCCTTATGGACTTTCCGTTCTTACGCTGCCGCCGCTACCTAGCCCAGCGAAGGCGGCTCATCCCTGACAACATAGCCGGCGTCTTTGCCAAGGTGAGCGACATACCGGGCCAGCTCTTGCACATCCCGGAAGTAGACCACTTCTCCGGTTTGCACGTGGGTGGCTTCGCAGCGAAAGCCATTGGAGGCGCCATCTCTGGACCCCTCGTGCCACATTCGCACCACCAGGGTCACGATTCTGTTTCCTATTCGTTTAGCATTTGTGGTCATTTTTGGCCTCGCCTCCTAATCTTGCGACGGGAGTTTACACCCCTCCGGTTATGGCGCGGTCATTTCTCGGTAATGTTTGGGTCATTTTTCACTAATTTGGCACGACTTTTGAAAATGGCACCAAAAATGCTATAATACAGGGGAAGACATGGCTGGAGGTCTGATCTCTGGAAACGATCGAGGCCGCTCGTTTAGCTGTCGAGGTCGCCGCCGACAAGCAGGCCGAGGATATCATCTTGCTCGATATCCGCCGGGTTAGCAGCTTCGCCGACTATTTCGTGATCTGCACCGCTCAGACTGAACGGCAGATGAAAGCCTTGGCGGACGACATAGATGAGAAGCTGGGGAAAGCTGGCGTCACCCCCCTCCGCAGCGAAGGGGCACCCGACTCCGGCTGGGTCCTCCTCGACTTCGGAGACGTTGTCGTACACGTGTTGAGTCCATTACAGCGCGAATTTTACCATCTCGAGCGCGTGTGGAGCGATGGCATTCCTGTCGTGAGAATTCAGTGAGGAGGCCTTTGCCCTGTGAACGGCACCGGAGTTAGCTCCAAACTCTTTGTCATCGGCATAGTCATCGGCATCACCGGCGGCGTTGTGGTTGGCTCGATCTTGGGCATGCAACTGGGCGAGAAGTCGGTGAGCTTCTTGCGGCGACGGCTGAACAGGCTAGTCAAGCCGAAGCGGTCGGTGCGCTTCGACTTGCTACTTCAATAGGGCAGTAACGTCGCCAGACTATTCGAAGACCCAGGGATCTACCGCACGCTCGTAGGACATTAACTCGTCGGCCTGGAAGAACAAATCCACTTCCTTCTGAGCATTCTCCGTCGAATCCGAGCCGTGAATGATGTTCCGGCCGATTTCGAGGGCGTAGTCGCCCCTGATCGTTCCGGGAGCCGCATCAGCCGGATTGGTGGCCCCCATGGTGTTTCTCACCACCTGCACGGCGTTGTTACCCTCGAAGACGGCCACGACTACGGGGCTCGACGTGATGTAGGCTACCAGAGGCTCGAAAAAGGCTTTCCCCCGGTGGATGCCATAGTGTCGTTCGGCCAAGTCGCGGTCGATGCGGATCATCTTCATCGCCACTATCTTTAGACCCCGACTTTCCAGCTTCGAAACCACCGGTCCGATCAGGCCTCTTTGGACCCCATCGGGCTTGACGATAACCAAGGTGCGCTCCATCGTATCTCCTTCATCTACTATTTGTCCATCCAACTCGGTCTAACCAAAGGTCTCGCCATGATGTATCATGCTACCAGCCAGACCCTTTCGGTTTCAATGATGCTCGAAAGCATGCGCGGGTACGGGGTCACCGGATGGGCAACGGATAAACGGATGTGGACGGGTCAGCTATCCGTTTATCCGTTGAGTATCCGTTGACGGCATCACTATCCGCACTTCCGAAGTAGTTTATGCTGTTGGTGGGATCCTTCCCGATGTAGATTTTCCCATTCGGGTAGGTGATTTTGTAGATTACCTTCATATGCTATTCTACACGATGATGAGAGCAATGCACCTTTTTCAAACAAACGCTATCGGCCAAGGCAGATCCGCCGGGCTAGCCTGCCAGCGACGTGCCGACTCCGTTTCGGCGAAAAGATCGGAGGCCATTCGGTCGTCCGGATCCATGCGGTGGGCTTCGTCGCGGAGCGAGCGATAATCGGTCTGAAGGTGGCCGGCAAGTCCCATGTCAGCGAGCAGAAGCTTCGCTTTGAGGCAATCAGGCGCCAAACATAGCAGGCTATTGCAGACTTGCGCCGCCTCGCCATAGGTTTCTGCCCGCCAGAGGGCCTCCGCCTGGCCGACCGCAGCGTCGAGGCGGTTTGGATCTTCGACCACCACCGCGCCTAGCTCTTTCGCTGCTCTCCTGTAGAGCCCGGACCGCAGGTAGATCCGGCCTAAGGCCGCACGCGTTGGTTTGAGCCGGTCGGCTGATGCGCCATCATGTTGGCGATTGAGACCAAGGACCTCCCGGCGAAGGCGGGCGTCATCCGGTTGTAGGTCAAGAGCCCGTTCGAGCTGAACGAGAGCCTCTGGCAGGCGTCCCTCAATCCTGTAGGCGGCGCCCAGCCCGGTCAAGGCGGAGACGTTCTCCGGGTCGGCGCTCAAAACCAGCCTAAAGTGGTCGCCGGACTTGCTAGCTTGGCCCATCACTGCATAGGCTTCGCCCAGCACGCAGTGGGCGTCGATGGCTTTCGGATAAAGCCGGAGGACATATCCTGCCAAACTGATAGCCTGGCCTGCCTCATGGGCATTTAGACTGCGCCGGGCGAGGGCGCAGAGAGAACCAACCGTGGGCATACTACTTCCTGACGGACTTACACAGTGCCCTGAAGCGACTCACCAAGGTGGCATGCCTCGTCCGTAGGGGCGAATCCTTCGGGTGAAGGATTCGCCCCTACAGGACTGGACCATGCCATCGCCCTGACCGAAGGGCACCGCTGGACTCCTGTAATTATGCGCGTATGATGGGGAAAAGTCAATCGCAACACAGAGGGCGGGAAGCGAATCACGGCGCCGGGGATAGGGAGTCTAGCTCGTCCTCCACCAACCGGGCGATGTGGTGGGACTGGCTGAGGCACATGTCGACGCCCAGCACCTGAGTAAACAGCCATTCGTTCTTAGGATGGTTGACGCGAGCAATGGTGCGCTTCACGCCGAACTCCGTTTTGGCCAATAGGCAGACTACCAAGTTATCCTCGTCCTCTCCCGTGGCAGCCACTACAGCGTCCGCCTGACGCATGGGCGAACCGCGCAGCGTAGCTAACTCCGTGCCATCGCCGATCGCGACGTGGAAGCCTAGCTCCTTGGTTGCCAGCGCCGCGGTCTCCGCCCGACGCTCCATGACTGACACCGTGTGTCCTCTGGCTCTCAGGTCCGCCGCCAAAAAGGTCCCCATCTTTCCGGCGCCAACTATGAACACGTGCATACGCGTAACCCCGCTTCGTTCAGTGAACCATAGCCTCCAGCCTCGACTTGGCACTGGCAGACGCAGCGATATGGACGATATCGCCTGGCTCAAACACGGTTTCCGGTGGCGGGATGGAGGAACTGCCAGCTCGGGTCAGGGCCACCACCACGATCTCAGCCGGCGCCACAAGGTCTGCAACCTTTCGTCCAGCCAAGCCCTGCTTTACCTCGATCGCCACTAGCTCGATCTCACCACTGCCAAAAGTGTAATGGCTGGTGAGACCGGAATAAAGGAACATCTCCCGCACCTTGTCCGATCCCCAAATGGTGGGCGAGATCGTCGGGATGCCGATGCGGCGGTAGACCTGCGCTCTCTCCGGATCTTTGATACGTGTTACGACTCTGGACACGTGGAAGATGTGCTTGGCGATAATGGCCGAAATGATGTTGGTGTTGTCTCCGTTGGTCAGCGAAGCGAAGGCGTCGGCGGTTTCGATGCCCGATTCGACCAGGATCTTCCTGTCGAAGCCAATGCCAACTCGCTTTTTCCCGCCATAGGCCCCGCTAAGGCGTTCAAAAGCCATGCGGTCTTTGTCGACGATCGTGACGTCGTGGCCTTCGACATGGAGAGTCATGGCCAACCGCGCCCCCACTCGCCCGCAGCCCACGATGATAGCCTTCATCTGACATTGCCTCCGCTTCCGGAGGGGCGATGAAAAAGCCGTTCGCCCCTGTTTTCCAGTATAACCTGAAGCGAGGGGTAAAGCAACGTCGCCACTGACGACAGTCAGTCTTCGGCTTGAACTTTGTCGAGAATGCCGAGTAGCGCCGACACCAACTCCAGCGCCAGTCGGGATGGCTGGCAAGCACTGCATTTTACTCCGGCTTCGAGAGACCAACCACTACCACGCCAGAGACGATGATGAAGATGCCAACCATTCTTGTGAGGGAGACGTTTTCTTTCAAGATGAGCCAGGCCATGATTACCACGAGAACGTAACTGAGGCTCAGCAGCGGGTAGGCGAAGCTAAGGGGGACGCGAGATATGACGGAGAGCCAAAAGACGGAGCCGAGAAAGATGAACGAGAAGCCGCCTAGAACATAGGCATTAGTGAAAGCGCGAACCAGCCCAGATAGAACCAACCCGGGCTGCAGACTGAACGTGCCGACGTTGTTCATGCCATGCTTGAGAAGAAGCTCGCCAGTTACCGAGAAGGACATGGCCACGAGAAGGATTAGAAGCGCTCTTGCCGTCGGGCTAAGAAGGAAAAGCAAGTTCCGTAGACCCCCTCTCAATTCACGTAGCCGAATTATACGATTGTTTTCTGCCACTTTCCAGAGGCAAAGCGCCGCCAAAGCAGACCGCCTCGCGCGTACATGTCCCCGACCATGGCAATCCAAGCCCCGGCCACGCCAAAACCGGCGACCGTTGCCAGCAGAAATCCGGCGGAGACCCTCCCTGCCCAGAGACATACTAACATGATGAACATTACCCAGCGGGTATCTCCCGCCCCGCGCAGGCTGCCCGAGAACACATGTAACGACGCAATCGCTGGAGCGGCCGCCGCCATTATTCTGGTCAAAGTGATTGTCTGAGCGACGACCGCCGGGTCGTTCACGAAGAACGCGGAGATCTGCTCGGCAAAGACGAAGAGACCGACACCAAGCGTTGTCACGACCGCCAGGGCATAGACTTGGCTCAAATAGCCACTCCTCTTCGCTAGGTCCGGCCGGCCGGCGCCAAGGGCCTGTCCCACGAGAGTCGCAGCCGCAATGCCAAAGCCGAAGCCAGGCGTGATGGCGATGGTCTCGATCCTCATGGCCACCACGTGGGCGGCAAATTGGGCTGTGCCAAGACTGCTGATAATCATGGCAAAGACTATCTGGGCCGCGTTGGTCTGTAACGTCTCCAGTCCAGCCGGAATGCCGACGTTCAGAATTCGCCCAATCTGCTTGGTGTCGACGCTCAGGCGCCGGAGAAGGTCGGACTGAACGTATCCTCTTCCTCTCACCACCAGCCAGACCATCAGGAAGCCGCCGATGCCTCGGGACAACGCCGATGCCAGACCGGCCCCGGTTACCCCAAGGGCCGGAATGCCCAACGCGCCATAGATGAGGGCTAGGCTAAGGACAACGTTAGTGGCGTTTACTGCTAGCATCACCAGCATTGGCGTTCTGGTATCGCCGGCTCCGCGCAGGATCGCAGCCCCGACAAACAACAGGCTGGATAGAAACAGGCTACCTCCGGCAATTCGTAGGTAAGCTGCCCCTAGGTTGACCACATCGGGCTCGGATCGGAATAGCGTGAAGATGGATTCCGCAAAGACCACGACCAGCCCCGAGCTGGCAACGCCGATGACTGTAGCGATGACAAAGGACTGCTGCACAACTAGCCCGACAAGGTGGAGCTCTCTCGCCCCGACGTGTCGAGCGATTATCGCGGTGCTTCCCACGCCGATGGAGGTGAAGAGAGCTATGGCGATCTGCATCACTTGCTCGCCAAGTCCGACCGCCGCGAGGGGAGCGGCGCCGAGGTGGCCGACCAAATAGATGGTGACGAGGCCGACGAGCACGTTGAGCCACTGCTCGGCTACGGCCGGCCACGAAAGCCGTAACACGCGATGTCGCAGCGCCACTCTCTCCATAGTGCTCGCAAGGGTGTCTGCCAATCTTGGTACCTTTCGTTAAGGCTTTTGTCGTAGTGTAATCGGCGGACGGCGCAGGTAAAGAGGCTGAAGGGTCGCCGCGTTGGTTGTCTTTCCTTCCGACAGGGCTGTCTCGTGCCGTTGCCAGCCAAGGGAAGCCAGAAAGCCAGCGCGTCGCAGGCGAGCCGCCTCAGGCAATAACGCCGCTTTGGTGCCTAGAAGGGCCGCGATTTCAGCGGCCAGGGACTCGTCGATCTCCCCCGTGAGAACCGTGTCGGCGCCAATCTTACCAGAAAGCGTTGGCAATGTGGTAATGTGCTCCGCGATAAGACGTCGCCAACCTCCATCACTCTGCTGGAAAAGGGCGGCGGCAACCTCCTCGCGTCCGGCCCGCAGCAGGGCGCAGATAGGCTTGCCACACCAGGCCTGCTGATAGGCTTGCGCCTCGAGGGTCGATATCCCCATCAGGGGAATATTCAGACTGAAGGATAGGGCCTTGGCGGCGCTCATGCCAACCCTGATGCCATTGAAGCTGCCCGGCCCCGTGGTAACTACCAACCGCGTCAAATCGGCCATGCCGAGGCGGGCGAGGGTAAGCACGTGTTGAATGGCGGGGAACAGCTCCACGGTGTGGTTCATTCCTGACTGCCAGGTTAGCTCGGCTGCGACCTGACGGCCATCATGTAGGGCTACGCTCGCCACCCTGGTCGACGTATCTATTGCCAACAGCATCTAAGATTCCGTTCCCGATCTTCCAAGATACATTCC
This sequence comes from Chloroflexota bacterium, assembly GCA_016190625.1. Lineage (GTDB taxonomy): Bacteria > Chloroflexota > Dehalococcoidia > JACPQF01 > JACPQF01 > JACPQF01. The sequence continues at coordinate 14,488 of JACPQF010000158.1, forward strand.
ACCGCTCACAACGGCACGCCCGGACGTCGAGGCTCCAGCCGGTAAACTCGGACTTACCTGGTGGATCGACTGGTGCAACCGGCTGAAGCCTCACTGTCCGAGTATTGGTATGCTGCGATTGCTCTTGTCGCTAACGTAGTGGGACTAGACCTTTCACCGCTCACAGGGCATCCGGCTGACGCCCTTACGCCTCAGATCCATCCTTGCTGAACAGCCTTCTTAGCTCGTCCATCAGCCTTATGTAGCGAGAACCAACGGCGCTCAGCTCGATGTGCCGTTTGGTCGGGCTTACGTACGTCAGCTTGATCAATAGGTACTGATGAGGCCAGAGGAAGGTCGCCCTCTCCGCCCACTCTATGACCGTGACGCCCCCGCCATACAGGTATTCCTCGAGACCGAGGTCCATTGCCTCCTCGGGCGAGTCCACCCGGTAGAGGTCCATGTGGTAGAGCGGCATTCGCCCATCGTATTCGTTGACCAGAGTGAAGGTGGGGCTGCGTGTATATTCCGCCACCCCAAGCCCTCTGGCCAGCCCCTGCGTTAGACTCGTCTTGCCGGCGCCGAGCCGTCCAGTTAGAAGATAGACGTCGCCCGGTTCGGCCAATCTCCCTAGCTTCTCGCCTAGCAATTGCGTCTGCTCCTTGCTCTTGCTGATCAACGAAAGGGAGACGGTCATCGCTCTCTCCGGAAATGGTCCCAGCCATGTTGGCGCTGCTGGACCACTTGTCCATGACGGTCGAGGACTCGCACGCCCCCGGTCTTGTCCTCCGTGACTTCGCCGATCACGCTGACCGGCACCTCGACCGCCGCCCGCACTCTGGCCACTACGTCGGCGGGCGCCGCGAAGAGCAGCTCATAGTCCTCGCCACCCGAAAGCGCCAGCGTCTCCGCCTCGGCGGGAAAGCAAGCGGCGACGAAAGGATGGATGGGGAGTCGATCGACGGCAATGTTCGCCCCCGCCCCACTGGCAGCGCACATTTTCGCCAGATCGGCCAGCAGGCCATCGCTAATATCCATCGCCGACAGCCCACCCTCACGCCGGACGACCAATCCCTCGCGAACCCGGGGCACGGGTCGAAGGTGCGCCTCTCTCAGGCCGGCTGCCCCCTCCGCTTCAATTCGTCGACCCGTCGACAGCACCTTCAGGCCCGCTGCCGAGCTGCCGAGGAAACCGGTGATGGCTAACTGATCGCCGGGCTTTGCCCCCGAACGGAGGAGAAGATCCGTCCGTGAGCCAGGCAGCGGCACCGCCTCGCCGGTCAAGGCCACGGTCAGGAAAACCTCCCGCGCCCGTACCATATCGCCTCCCACCACAGCAACGCCAAATCGCCAGGCTACATCCAGCATTCCTCTATAGAGATCAACCACATCGTCGACTTCGAGGTCGCCCGGCAGGCCCAGCGTGACGAGGGCATAGCGGGGCAAACCACCCATGGCCGCGATATCGCTGAGGTTCACCGCCAGAGACTTCCAGCCTATCTCCCGCCAGGTGGCAAAGGCGAGGGAGAAATGAACGTCTTGAACCAGGGTGTCGGTCGTGGCGAGCTGCACGGGAGATTCCACCTGCCAGGCAGCAGTGTCGTCCCCGATGCCGACCAACACGGCCGGGAGGAATGGGACCGCGCCACCGGGCGCGCCGGCATGTGCGCTCAGGTCGGCGGGGTTGAATTCACGGATGGTCTGAGCCACCAACTCGATAAGGCGAAACTCCCCTACGTCCGCTACCTTCATAGGTTCGATTATACAGGACCAACTGGCCCGCCACAAGCCAGAACAAACCGTTATTTCCCCTCGACGTTCTGCCGAGCTTATGATATTATTACGCTGGTAATCCAGCAAGTGAGAGGTCGGTATGGTTTGCCCAACCAAGGCAGGGACTAAGGCCCAGTGGCTCGCCTTGATCGCAACCCTGGTCGTGGTGTTTCTGGCGGTGAAGTCGCTGCTAACTCTGTCCGAGCCGCCCGAGTGGGCGATGCGCTCTGTTCCCACCCAGGACGGCCAGCTCCGGATCACGTGGGTCATGCCGATGGGCTACGCCTGGATCAGTGGTCTGCGAGCCGGCGACATCGTTAGGCCGGCCCCGGCGCCGGTCGGGGCGGCGGCGCGCCACGAGATCGAAGTCGTCACGGGGGAGAACGCCGGCCGCACTGCCAGCGTGCCTTCCTATTCCTTCGGGGCCATCGACGCCGGGCTCATGGTGATGGGCATCGAATGGCTGATAGCCGGTTTGATCGTTTACCTGCGCTCGCCCAAGCGGCACGCCGCAGGGCGCTTCTTCGTGCTAACCATTGCGGTGGCGATTACCCTCCAACTGGGGCCAGCCTATGATTCGGGGAGGGTCTGGGCGCGCTATCTGGAAATATTCAGCATGCTGGCTGGTGTAGCGGCTTTTGCGTTCTTCTTTCTCACGACTCCTGTCCAACGTTGGCGACCGTTGCGCCAGGCTCTGATTGGAGTATTGCCGTTCCTGCTAGCCGCCTACACATATTCCGTTCTGGCCGACCCGGCGGCCTACGAAGCATTCAAGCGCATTGCTTTCGTCTACATCGCGGTTTGCCTGTTGGCCGGCGCAGTCGCTCTCGTGAGTCCTTTCTTCGCCCGAGCCTCAGGCGAGCAGCGGCAGTTGTGGCCAGTCGCTTTGACCAGCGCCTTTGCTACCATGGTGTTCGTCGCGGGAAGCATGTTGCCATACCTCCTGTTTCAACGCTTTCTGCTGCAACCGGAGCTCGCTGTCCTGGCCTGGTCTCTGGTACCCATCGGCTTCGCGTGGTCATTCATGAAACACCGCCTATTCGGCGTTCGATTGGGGCCTTGGGCAGTGATCCGGACCGTCTTCGATACTATCACCGATCCGATCTTCGTGGTCAATCGCGACGGTCGATTGGTCGACGCGAGTCGGGCTGGCCTGTCGATGCTGGGAATCGAGCAGGTGAGTCAGGCTAGCGAGCTATTCTCATGTCTGGCTGCAAAGTGGGAGATCCCTCGACGATCAGGGGTGTCTTTGACCGGTGGCCTTCTGCAGCGAGTTTTCGACGGAGCGGCTGTCAGGGATGATCAGCAAAGCCTCATCCTCCCTCGGGACGAGGTCGGCCTTGTCAGCGTGTCAGGCACCCCCGTTTTCGATGAGCGGGGTCAGGTCGATCTGGCAGTCTTGGTTTACCGTGACTTGAGCGAAAGCAGTCGAGCAGAGAAGGCTTTGCGACAATCGGAGGCCAAGTATCGGAGCCTGTTCAAACACGCCAACGACTACATCTTCATAGTTAGTCCCGCCGATGGCCGCCTCCTCGACGTCAACGACAAGGCCTCGGAGAAACTGGGCTATTCACACGAAGAGCTCTTGCAACTGACCATATATGATCTGGATACGCCTGAGACGCGGCAAGGCAACGCCGAGGCCATGCGGGAGCTTTTTGAAAATGGCAGCGTGGTCGCTGAGCGCCGCCACCGGCGTAAGGATGGCACGGAGTTCCCCGTCGAGATCAGTTGCCGTCTCGTCGATTACGATGGCCGCCGGGTGATTCAAAGCTTCATCCGGGACATTACGCAACGTAAAGAGGCCGAACAGAACCTCGAGGAAAGCTTTAGGAGGCTGCAGAGAGCGCTCGACGGAACCATTCACGCGATGGCGCTGATCGTCGAGAAAAGAGACCCTTACACTGCTGGTCATCAGGAGCGGGTTGCCATGCTCGCCAGCGCTATTGCTGGCGAGATGGGTCTTTCGGGAGAGCAGCGGTCCACGGTTCGCCTGGCGGCAACCATCCACGATATCGGCAAGGTCAACGTGCCCTCGGAGATACTGAGCAAGCCCAGCCGGCTTTCCTCAGTTGAGTTCGACCTGGTCAAGTCTCACTGCCAGGTCGGCTGTGACGTCCTCACAGCCATTGAGATTCCGACGGCCATTCCCCAGATCACACTGCAGCATCATGAGAGGCTCGATGGGTCTGGCTACCCATCAGGACTGAAAGGGCAGCACATTCTCCTCGAGGCGAAGATCCTGGCGGTAGCCGATGTAGTTGAAGCGATGGCCTCTCATCGACCTTATCGCCCAGCTCTGGGGATCGAGAAGGCCCTCGACGAGATAACGATGAAGAGCGGCCGGCTATACGATCCGGAGGTAGCCGTGGCCTGCGCGAAGCTTTTCGGAGAGAACCGGTTCGAATTCGCGAAAAGAGCTGAGGCGCAACCTCCCGCTCCTCTTCCTATATAGGCTTATCACTTGCGTTGCGCTCTGATTGCCGACATCCACGCCAACCTCACAGCCCTGAAAGCTGTCTTCGAGGACTTGAAGCTCAGGGGACCCATCGACCAGATCTGGTGCACAGGGGACATCGTCGGCTATGGTCCCGACCCCAACCCGTGCGTCGAGTTTCTGCGAGCGTTCGACCTGCGCTGCGTCCTCGGCAATCACGACGCCGCGGCGGTGGGAATGCTCGACCTGGAGAACTTCAACCCTGCAGCCAAGACCGCGGCCGCCTGGACGGCCGGCGAGTTGACCGCGGCAAGCCGGCAGTTCCTAGCCTCTCTGCCAACTCAACTTGCCCTGGGAGATTACACGCTGGTCCACGGCAGCCCATTGGACCCCATTTGGGATTACGTGACGTCCCCAAGTCAGGCCAAGACGTGCTTCTCCTATCTCCAGACTCCCCATTGCCTCGTGGGCCACACCCACGTTCCGGCGCTGTACATTTACTTTCCCGAAAACGACCTGTGCACGGTCTCGATGACCCCTGCCGGACATTCGCTGGACGTAGCCCGCTTGAAGGGCAGGATTCTCCTCAATCCGGGCAGCGTAGGGCAGCCCCGCGATAGGGATCCCCGGGCCGCCTACGCTCTACTGGACCTCGACGCCCCTAGCTTGACCTGCTACCGTGTTGGCTATGACATTGCTACGGCACAGCAGAGAATGAGAGAACGCGGCCTGCCGCTTCTCCTCGCCGAGCGGTTGAGCCTCGGCTGGTAGACAATGAGTGCACAATCGTAAGGCCTGTAAAGTTTCCTTGACCCTGCTTGACCAACCTGGTAGTATACCCACGGCTGAAGAAAAAGAACGCGCCAGCCGACATTTCGCGATTTCTGGGGCAATCTGGGGAGGTCGCATTCTTGGCGTCCAACCGCACCATAGCTTCTATTGTCTCCATCGCCTTGCTCCTCAGCGGCGTTGCCTCTACCACTTTAGGCTGCCGATCTAGCAATCTCCTGAGCGGCGTTGGCTCGTCCGCCAGTGTCATTTCGCCGAACGGCGATGGTGATAGGGATTTCGCACTGCTAGGTTACTCGTTGGCCGGCAAGTCCAAAGTCTCGATTTGGCTGGAAGACGGAGTGGGAAGGCGCTATGTGATTCGGGAGAACGAGCCCAGGGAGCGCGGACAATATCAGGCCCGATTCGACGGCACCTATGCTCCCAACGCGAACCGGGAGGACAGACGAATCCTGCCCAACGGCTACTACGATTTCGTCATCGAGGCCGTGGACGACCGCGGGAAAAGCGAGGAGGGGAGAGGGAAGATCGAGATCGCGAACGCCGACACCGCTGCTCCGGAGGTCGATAACCTCGGCGCCGTTCCCGACACTATCTCGCCAAACGGGGACTCGAAAGATGACGAAACGCTCATCCATTACGGAATCGGCAAGGACGCCGAAGTGACCATTACGGCAGTCGGGCCCAATGGAGAGAAGTATCTCCTCGAGGCGCCGGGCCAGAAGAAGGCTGGACTGTATTCTCACGATTGGAACGGAACCGTTTCCGGCAATCTGGTGAAAGACGGCATCTACGAAGTCCATATAGTAGCGCGCGACAAGGCAGGCAACGTGACGGAGAGGACGACCCCGATCACCATCACCGGGGCTGGCCGTCCGATGCTGCAGATAACCAAGGTGGAGTTCAGCCCCACGGCCATTTTCCTCGGTGGCGATCTCAGCGTCAAGATAAAGGTGAAGAACACTGGCGACACGCTAGTGCGGACAATGGGCCCGCTTCCGGGTACCGCCTACGCCACCAATATGACCTATAACTACTGGCTTGAAGAGGACGGGGCCACTCCCAAGTATTACGAGCGCCCCGGCTTTTGGCGGGTAGCCGTCATGTGGAATCTCGCCGGCAGCCCTTATCCGGTCCGTTGGGGCCTTCCCAAAGACCTGGCTCCGGGAGAAGAGGCCACGGTAACGGGAACGATAAAGATTCTCAGCCGCACGCCCGAGCTTCGCTTTTGGGCCAGCGTCGAGCAGAGCGGCGTCGGCTTTCCCGGCGGCGACGTCGGCATTCAAAACGTCCGCGTCGGCTACTAGAATGCCATGTTGGACGTCTCGATAGTCGTCGTCAGCTTCAACACCGTATCCTTTCTCGAAGGCTGCCTATCCTCCTTGTGCCACGCAGAGAGCGGATTGCGGTTCCCGGCTAAGGCCCCGACGTCCGGCCCGCGCGCGGAGGCTGTCCTTCCCGGAAGGATAGCTGGACAACGCCCGCTCGAGGGAAAGCCGGGCTTGGTGCTGGCGGAAGCGATCGTCGTGGACAACGGCTCCGCCGATGGCAGCCGGGAGATGGTGGCAGCCGGGTTTCCTCAGGTGAGACTCATCGCCAACGACGAGAACCGAGGCTTTGCCGCCGCCAACAATCAAGGTATGCGGATCGCTTCGGGACGATACATTTTGCTGCTGAACTCGGATACCGTGGTGAGGGGAAGGGCCATTGCCACGCTGGTTGAGTTTCTCGACGCCCATCCGGCGGCAGCGGTGGCCAGCGCTCAACTGGAGAATCCCGATGGAACCCATCAGGATTCCGCTTTCCGCTTCCCGGGCCTTCTCATGACGTTCTTTGACTTCTTCCCCATCAACCACCGGCTTCGCAGCTCGCGGCTCAATGGCCGTTATCCTAGACCGAAGGATGGTCGACCGTTCGAGATAGACCATCCGCTGGGAGCGTGCATGATGGTGCGGCAGGAGGCAATTGCCGACGTGGGCCTGCTTGACGAGCAGTTCTTCATGTACTGTGAGGAAGTCGATTGGTGCCTTCGCATGAAGACGAAGGTCTGGCGAGTCTATTGCGTTCCGGAGGCGAGGATCGTACACTATGGGGGACAGAGCGCCAGGCAGGTAAGGAGTGTCATGTATGCCGAGCTTTTCAAGAGTCGCGCCCGCTTTTACCGAAAACATCGCTCTCCCCTGTTCCGTCTGTTGGCTAAGGTTATTATGAAACTGGGATTCCGGCGAGAGATCATACGAGCCAAGCGCAGGTTCAAGACGGGAGCGATCGACGCAGACGGCCTGCGACAGGAATTGGCAACACTAGGGCTGGCGCGATTGGCGGTGGATGACAATGCCTAGTTTGTCTGCTATCGTCATTGCCCGCAACGAGGAACGGCATATCGCCAATTGTCTCGGCACGCTGACTTGGGCCGATGAGATCGTCGTCCTCGACTCTTTCAGCGTCGATGCCACGGTCGAGGTCGCTGGCCACTTTGGTGCCAAGGTCCACCAGCGCGCTTTTACCAATTTCTCCGACCAGCGGAACGCGGCGATGCTGCTGGCTCAGGGCGACTGGATCCTGTTCGTCGACGCCGACGAGCGGTGCACGCCCGGGCTCGCCGAAGAAGTCCGCCTCAGAATCCACGGTGGCGGGGCCGATCCGGACCTGCCGCGCGGCTTCTGGATTCCCCGGCGCAACTTCATCCTCGGGAAATGGATCAAACATGCTGGCTGGTATCCGGACCATCAGCTTCGTCTTATGCTGCGAGGACAGGCCATATACGACGAGGCCCGGGAAGTTCACGAGTTTCCTACCGTACAGGGCAAGGTCGATTATCTGACCCAGGCATTGATCCACCACAACTATGAGAAGCTTTCCCAACTGCTCGCCAAGCAGGACTTTTACTCGACCTACGAAGCCCGCACCATGCACGGCAAAGGCATCCGGCCCCGGCCCCAGAATTACGTCCTGCAACCGCTGCGGGAATTCAAACGTCGCTATTTCGAATGGCAAGGCTACAAAGATGGCCTGCATGGCCTATTCCTTTGCACGATTATGGCCTGGTTCAACTTCGTCACTTATGTCAAATTGGCGAGGGTGTCAACGAACAGGCAGCGAATAAGCGAATAGTCAATTCCACGCCCATTCGCTTATTCGCTGCCTATTCGATGACGCCGTACTCCCGTATTCTGTTGAGCTTCATCACTGGTAGCGCCACATGTACCTGGCGGCTCGATTGGCGTCACCAGCTGAAGCCTCGACGTCCAGGCGTCGATATTCGAGCTTGCCCAGCAGGCGTGGGTAAGAGACAGGGCGCAGGGTACCAACAATCTCAGAAGATCGGAGACAATGGCAGACATCGACGTTTCCATCATAATCGTAAACTGGAACACCATGTATCTGTTGCAAAGATGCCTCGAGTCGCTATGGCCGCAGGGCGACCGGGCTGCTGCTAGCCGGCTAATGCCCGACGGGCATCCGTTGTCATTTGAGGTTCTAGTAGTCGACAATGCCTCCACCGACGGCAGCGCCGAGATGGTGTCCCAGCTTTTTCCTCAGGTGAGGCTGCTGGCCAACCCAACCAATGCCGGCTTCACCAAGGCGAATAACTGGGCGATATCGGTGGCTCAGGGCCGCTACCTCCTGCTTCTGAACTCCGATGCTGAGATCGTCGGTGACGCCGCGGAGTCGATGGTGGGCTACCTGGACGATCATCCTCAGGTGGGAGTGGTCGGCCCAAAGCTCCTGGACGCCGACGGCTCCGTGCAGTCCTCTCACCGCCGTTTTCCCACGCTCGCCACCGGATTCGTGGAGAGCACCATCCTGCAACGGTACTGGCCTCAATGTCGCCTTCTGTCCCGCTATTACTGCCTCGACCTGCCCATGGATCGCGACCATGAGGTAGATTGGGTGGTAGGCGCCTGCCTCATGGTGCGTCGCCGGGCCATCGACGACGTCGGGCCGCTCGACGAGAGCTTCTTCATGTACTCCGAAGAGCTGGACTGGTGCTGGCGAATGAAGAAGGCTGGCTGGAAGGTAGCCTTCCTCCCGTCGGCGCAGGTTGTCCATCACTATGGCAAGAGCAGTGAGCGTGACTTGCCACACCGCCATATTTTCTTCAACGACAGCAAGCTGAAGCTCTATCGCAAGTATTTTGGTCTGGCTGCTGCCACGCTTCTCCGCGCTTTTCTCCTTGCGACCTACGCGTTCCAGCTCGTCGAAGAGGGATCGAAGTTCCTTTTGGGCCACAAGCGGCCGCTGCGTAGAGAAAGGCTCGGCTTGCTGCTGAGGGTCCTGCGATCGGGGCTGAGAGCATGAAGGTCTGTTTCATCACGGGAGAGTATCCTCCGATGCAGGGTGGAGTCGCCGACTACACGCGGGAATTGGCGTCATCTCTGAACGACCTTGGCGTTGAGACGTCCATCTTGACCTCGGCGAGAGCGGGCGCTGATCACCGCCGAGATGATGATCTACATCTCCCGGAAGGAGCAAACAGGAGTGACCCCTGGCCGGTCTATTCAGCCATCCAGACGTGGAACTTCCGTTCGTGGACCCGCATCCTCGGCCATTTGAATGCCATTCAGCCGGACGTCGTCCACATCCAATACCAGACTGGCGCTTATGCCATGCATCCGGCCATCAACCTCTTCCCTTTGTGGCTGAGGCGGCAGCACAACCATCCGGCGATCGTGACCACCCTCCACGACACCCTCGTTCCCTATCTGTTCCCCAAAGCGGGCGGACTGCGCCACAAGGTTACGCTGGCCATCGTGCGAGGAAGCGACCGGGTGATAGTCACCAACGAAGAGGACTGGGGGCGCGTCTGTATGCTAACCCGAGGCGGCATGAGCGACGGGAACTCGACTAACATCGCTACGCCGCCTTGCCTTCGCCTGGTGCCCATTGGCAGCAACATCCCATCGGAACCGCCCGAAGACTTCGACCGTTTAGAGTTGCGAACGCGATTGGGCGTTCAGACTGGCGAGGTTTTGCTGAGCTACTTTGGCTTTCTCAACCACAGCAAGGGGGTAGACACCCTTCTGGAGTCGCTGCGAGCGCTGGTGACGAAGAAGAACGCTGCCAAGCTCGTCATGGTAGGGGCGGAAGTGGGTAGCTCTGACCCGACGAACATCGTCTACCGGCGAAAGATCGTCAGGGAGATCGCCGAGCTGGGCCTCGAAGATCGGGTCATCTGGACGGGCTACGGCACGAAGAGCGAGGTTTCAGCGCATCTGCTGGCCTCAGACATATGTGTTCTGCCGTTCCGCGATGGCGCCTCTTTTCGCCGGGGAACCCTCATCGCGGCGCTGGCCCATGGCCTGGCCATCGTGTCAACGCGGCGGGGGCCCGGCCTGGCGGAAGGCGCCGTCGCCGGAGACGTGGAACGGCTCGTGCATGGCAAGCATGCGCTCCTGGTCGAGCCCGCTGATCCGGAGGCTCTCAAGCTTACCATTGAGGAACTGATCAGGCAGCCAGAGCTACGCTCGAGGCTAGGCGATGCTGCCCGCCAACTGGCTGAGCACTTCACGTGGCCGTCCATTGCCAAACGAACGGTGTCAATCTACGAGGAGCTGTTCCAAGGTTGACCACGTGCAGAGGAGAACTCAAGAATCGATGAGAGACCATCTTTTCCGACTTCCCGGCTGGCGGCCCAATCTTGGACTTGTCCTCATTGTGGCCATCTATCTGGTATTGGCCTTTTTCTACAGCGTGGCCACCCCCATCTTCGAGGCGTCCGACGAGATCTTCCACTATCCCTTCGTCAAGCTTCTGGCCGAGGGCAAGGGGCTTCCCATTCAGAAGCCCCGAGCCGAGGATAACCTGGCAAGACAGGAAGGTAGCCAGCCGCCCTTGTACTACGCGCTGGGCGCCGCGGCTACGTTTTGGATCGACACGGGCAACTTCAGCTCTCTTGTGTGGATCAACCCTCATGCTCAGGTTGGCGTCCCCCTCGTCCACGGGAACAAGAATATGGTCATTCACACGTCTGAGGAGAAATTCCCCTACCGGGGGCCGGCGCTGGCTGTCCACATCATCAGATGGTTGAACTTGATACTGGGAGCGATGACGATCGTGAGCGTCTACAGTATCGCCCGCCACGTTTTTCCGCAGCGCCCCGAAGTGGCGCTACGGGCAACAGCCGTGGTTGCTTTCGTTCCTCAGTTTGCGTTCATCTCCGCCTCGGTGGACAACGACAACCTGATCATCGCACTGGCAAGCGCCGTCATTCTGATTCTGGTCCGGTGCGTTAGGCACGGCATCACTTTCCAGCGCAGCCTGGTTCTCGGGCTGGCGCTCGGCCTCGCCCTTCTCTCCAAGCTCACGGCGCTCGGCCTTATTCCGCTTGTCGCGGCCTGTTTAGCCCTGATCTGGTATTTGAGACGGCCGCCAGCACGGTTTCTGCAATACGTCGGCATTGTCTCGCTGCTTCCCGTCGTCATCGCCGGCTGGTGGTACGTTCGCAACTGGCAGCTCTACGGCGACCCGACCGGGCTGAGCATGATGCTCAGGATAGTGGGGGTGCGGACGCCCACGCCAAGCTTGTTTGATCTGCTGTCGGAGTTTCAGGGCTTCCGCATCTCCTTTTGGGGCCTGTTTGGAGCGGTGAACATCATCGCTGACGAATGGGTCTACCAGGCTCTCGACGGCGCGGCAATCCTCGCCGGACTGGGCCTAGCACTGGCGGCAACATCCCCGGTTGTCGGCTGGATCGCGCGTGCCCGAGGAAAGCCCAAAACTGATACAGTCCTACGGAAACTGCGACAATGGCATTCCCAACCGAATCGCCCTGGCGCTCGCCTGAATTCCATCCCGTCTGGCATTCTCCTCCTCATTCCGGTCGGCTGGTTGCTGGTCAACAGCGGCTTGCTGATTCGCTGGACCCAAACTACCCTTGGTACGCAGGGGCGACTCATTTTCCCTGCCATTTCGGGCGTGGCCTTGCTTCTGGCGCTGGGTTGGAGCGCCCTGGTTCCCCGACGCCTATCGGGGTTGGCTCTGACAGCCATCGCCGCCCTACTGCTGGGATTCTCGGCCTCTGCGCCCTTTCGCTACATCGTGCCCGCCTACGCCGGGCCGCCAATCGTGGCGGAGAATGAGGTGTCGGCAGACGTCACCACCGTCAACATAGACTTCGATGGAAAGATGCGCCTGATAGGCTACCGCCTCGACAGGCGGCAACTGCAACCGGGCGATACCGTGCGCCTCACTCTTTACTGGCAGATCCTGGCGAGGATGGCGAAGGACTACAGCATCTTCATCCACTTCCGCGGCAGGGGGGAGCGCGCGGTTGCTCAGGAGGACACCTATCCCGGGCTGGGCGCCTATCCCACGCGTTTGCTGAGGCCGGGCGACGTGTTCTCCGAGGAGCACCGGCTATCCGTCGACCGCGATGCCGAGGCGCCGTCCCTTGTGCAACTCGCTGTGGGTCTGTATTATTTCCCCGATATGGTACGCCTTCCTGCTCACGACAGCGCAATGAGATCTTTGCGAGACGACCCGGTTTTGGCCGAGGTCAAGCTTGCCGACCCGGCGCGAGGCCTGGTGCCCGCTCATCCTATTGAGGAGGCAAACTTTGGCGACTCAATCGAGCTGATCGGCTACGACATCGACCGGACACAGGCTGCGCCCGGCGACAAGCTCGATCTCACCCTTTATTGGCGCGCCCGTGAGAAGCCCGCGGATGATTACACGGTTTTCACGCAGCTTCTAGGCGGGCAGCAGACGATCGTCGGCCAAAGTGATGGGCAGCCTGTCGGCGGCTACTATCCAACCCATCTTTGGGATGCCGGGGAAGTGGTGGCCGATAGGCACGTTATCCAGGTTCACGCCGATGCCCCACCGGGCAAGCTCACGCTCATCGCCGGCCTATACAGGCTCGCCACAGACCAGAGGCTTCCGCTTCTGGGGTCAGACGGCAAAGATTATCTGACTGTTTCTGACATCGAGGTAATACCGCCAAACTACACTTCGGAGACGGCTCAGCAATGAAATCGGTCGATAGGACTTCGTCCACCTACGAGGAGACCCTTAGATAGTGAACCCGAAGTGGCGGACGGGCGGAATGAAGCCAGCCTTCCTGGCAATGGCGGCGGTAGTGGTCTTCTCAGCCCTCGGGTTTGCCTTGCGCGTCTACAACGTGGGCAACCAAAGCATCTGGGCTGATGAGATGTACACCATGCAGTACGCCAGGATGGGTTTCCTCGACATCCTCCGATTCCAGCTTGCGACCTTTGACCCGCACGCTCCTCTCTTCATGTTCATTGAGAGGCTGTGGGTACCTATCGCCGGCGACAACGCGTTGTCGTTCAGATTTCCAACCATCTTCTTTGGCGTACTGCTGATTCCCACCTTAGCGTTACTTGGGAGGCTAATGACCCGTCCTGCCGTTGGTATCCTGGCGGCGCTTCTTTTGGTAGCCAATCCGTTCCACGTCTGGTATGCTCAGGAAGCCCGCACCTACACTGTCACCGCCTTTCTCGTCGCCGTTTCCACTGCCCTGTTCGTCAAGATCGTCACTAGGCGGACAAATGCAGTAGTTTGGGCCTCATACGTGATCGTTACAACGCTGAGCGTCTACAGCCATTACTTCAGTTTCCTCATCGTTCTGTCACAGAACCTAGGATTCCTCCTGCTTTGGCGGAAGAGAAAACTCAACCTCTGGCACTGGCTTGGGGCGCAAGCCATGTTCGTTGTTCCCTACCTTCCCTGGGTGGGCTTTGCGGCAGAGCTGGTTCTCCGCCACATTACGGAAGAGACGGCAAAGCCATTCTGGGGAGTCTGGCCCCTGCTCGCTCAGGCCTTCAGCATTGGCTGGTTCATTTCTCCCAACAGACTGCCCTGGTTTCCCGCCTTCATCGGCTTGATCTGCGTCGCGGCCCTTTCGGTCGCTGTGCCCAGGGTGAAGGCGGACGTGGAAGGGCGAATGACGCCGGGGCAAGCGCTATCCATACTGATTCTCAGCATCCTTGTGCCGGTGATCGGGGCCTATTCATACTATGTCATGACGGGAAGGTACTTCGTCCAGGAACGCTATCTGATCATCTCAAGTCCCGCCTTCACTCTGACCATCGCGCTCGGATTGCTCCAGCTCCGCCGTCTTGCCAACTTCCTGCCGGTTCTGCTCGGCCTTGGTCTCGTTGGCCTGCAATTGGTGTCGCTCTTCAGCCTCTACACCAGGTTCCCCAAGCCCGACTATCCCGGTGTGGCAAAATACATCGAGCAAAACGAGCGCGAGGGAGACGCCATAGTCGTAATGGGCGATGTGGTTAGCCTCGCCTTCTCCTTCTATTATGAGGGCGGACTACCGGTAGGGAATATATCAGATTCCTTGCCGGACGAGAAGATAGCGGAGATGCTGGACGACGTCGTCGGTTCGCACTCCCGCGTCTGGTTTCTTCCCTATGGCGATCGGCCATTCGACAATGACGTGGAGGCCTGGCTGGACAATCATGCCTTCAAGATGGAGAATAGGTGGATGAAGACCGCCCGCTATGTTCTCTACTCGACCAGCGCGGGCCTGCCGCGGTCGGTCCGCCAGTTGGGCCAGGAGTTCGAGAGCGGGGTGGAGCTGACCTCCTACTCGCTGACCTCCGACCAACTGGCGCCGGGCGATGCTGTGCAACTCAGCCTTCAGTGGAAATCGCTCCGGGACGGCAGCCAAGATTTCAAGGTCAGCGTCCGCTTGACGGACGAGGAGGGCCACATCGTGAACCAGTTCGATCGCCGGCCAGCAGACGACAAACGGTCAACATTGAGCTGGGTCGCGGGCGAATCCATGACCGACAACCTCGGAATCATGATTCCGGCCGGCTCGCCGCCGGGCCAATATGGCCTGGAGCTGGGTCTCTATAATATCGCCACCGGGCAGCCGTTGCGGAGCGTTGCCAGAGAGGGGCAGCGCTCCCTCGCTCTCGTTTCCCTTCAGCCGGTCACCGTGGTCGGCTCCGGCAGCCTGGCGACGGAAGCCTACCTCCGGGTCGGCCAGATGGTAAGTGCCAACTTCGGCTCCCTGATCCGGCTGTTAGGATTCGACCGCCTCCGCGCCTCAGCCACGCCGGGAGATCGCCTGTCAGTGGCGGGCTACTGGCAGGCCTTGACGGCCGCGGACCGTGATTACAGCGCCGTGTTTCGATTCGTGGGGCGAGATATGCCGGCAAGCGCCGAGGCCACAGACGCCATTGGCCCGCCGAGCTTCCGCACGTCCCGGTGGCAATCCGGACAGACCGTTAGGGACTTCATGGACATCGTGTTGCCGAAGAGGCTTCAAAGCGGCACCTACGATGTTTTCCTCGCCGTTACAGACGGCAGCGTAGAGTTGCAGCCGTCGCAGTCAGACCAGCTTCTCTTGGGGACCGTACAGGTAAGGTCCCGTCAGCGTTCGTTCAAGGCACCCAAACCGGAGCAGCCGTACTCCGCGAGGTTTGGGGAAGTAGCCGAGTTTCTGGGCTACGACCTGAAGCCGGTTCGGCGCGATCAGCCCGCAATACTGGCGCTCTACTGGCGCTCTCTGCGGGAGACCGACACGAGCTACACAGTATTCGTCCACCTCCTCGACCGAGGCGAAAAGGTGGTCGCCCAGTCGGATAGCACTCCGGCCTCTGGCGCCACGCCTACCACAAGCTGGGTCGCCGGCGAAATTGTAGCGGATCGGCACGTGATAGCGCTGCCCGGCGATCTGCCGCCCGGCGTCTATCAGATCGAGGTCGGCCTCTACGATGCGACCACCGGCGTCAGACTTAGGGGTGATGGTGGCGAAGACCGGATCCTTCCGGGCGAGGTGGTCCTACCCTGATCGGGCAATAAGCTTCCTGCCACTGGCATGGGTATTGCTGTCCGCGAACGGGACGAAAGTCCACGAAAGTGAGCCAAACTGCATCGCCTTCCGATGGAAGGACGCTGATAGGAGGCTTTCGGATGGAGTCTATAAACAAGGTGACGGAGATCGAGCCGCTGGAAAGCGCTCTGAGCGGGCTTCGAAGGATGCCCTCGGAGTTCTACTTTCTCGCGGTAGGGACGAGCATTCTCGTGTCTCTGCTCATGTTCATGTCAGGACGCCGATGGGCCTCGCTGTTCTTCGGGCTCTGGCCGCCGACAATTCTGGCCTTCGGTCTGTACAACAAGGTGGTTGGTCCGTCACGGCCTGTCCGCTAATCCCAAAGCGGGAGCGCTGGGAGCCAAGAACCCCGGCGCTCCCGTCTTGCCGGTCTGCTCTCCTTGACTGCCCTCCCGGCGAGTGCTAGTATTGCAGCGTCGAGAAGCAGAGCGAGGAGGTCCCGGATGAGTTCCCCGAACAAAGACGCGTTCTTCCAGCCTCATTTCCCCGGCTTGTTTTCCCCTCAGCAAAACACCGTGTACTTCGATCTCGAGACGCAGCATTCCTTCCAAGAAGTCGGTGGCAGGCACCGGCTGGATCGGCTCAAGCTGTCCGTGGCCGTCACCTGTTGCGGGACCCAGTACAAGAGCTACACCGAAGACCGGGTCCAGGAACTATTGGATGATCTTAGGCAGTCACGCATGGTAGTTGGCTTCAACGTGAAGTCATTCGATTATGAGGTTCTGCGACCCTACGCCGGGTTTCGCCTGTCGGAGATCTCTACCCTGGACATCATGGAGCACGTCGTGCGAGAGCTCGGCTTCCGGCTGAGCCTCGATGCCCTGGCTCTGGGCACCCTCGGCGAGGGAAAGGCAGGCGATGGGCTTCAGGCCATCCACTGGTTTAGGGAAGGCCGTTTGGACGAGCTGGTGGCCTATTGTCGGAAGGATGTCGAGATCGTCCGCCGATTGTATGAATTCGGCTCCCAGGAAGGTTGCCTCTTCTACTTCGACCGCAATGGGAGGAAGAAGCACATTCCGGTCAACTGGGAATCGCAAAATGCTTGACAACAGGCCGATGCCGTAGTAGATTAGACTGGCGGCCAAAGGATGAATCAGTTCTGTATTGTATGTAGTAACGATCGAGTAAGGAGGTAACTCTCGTGAGCTCCCCAAACCCGCACGCTGTTCTGGCAGAGCGACTCGAGCACCCGGGATCGGCCCGACTGGAGGCCATTCTGAGATACTGGCTGACCGACCAGCAGGCCCGCATCTGCGAGGCGCTGCCCGGCACACCGCAGGATGTGTCGGAGAAGATCGGACTGGATGCCGGCGTCGTCCGAGATGAGCTGGAGGACCTGTTCGTTAGAGGCGTCGTGTTTCCCCGAGGCGATTACGCCCACCGCGAGTATTTCCGCTTCGCTCGCAACACTATGCAGATCCACGACGCGAGCGAGGCCACAAAGGCGGTCGACATTGTCGAGCACCGCAAGTTCTTCGAGTTGTGGCGTGACTTCGTCGACCACGAATTTGGGCCACGCTTGGCAGAGGAGCACGCCGGCGGCGCCGCCGCTCGCGGGCGGGTTGTGCCAGCCTATAGGTCCATCAAGGATCTTCCCGGGGTGCTTCCTTACGAGGACTATCGTGAGATGCTCAAGGCCCAGCGGCGCGTCGTCGTGGTCCGCTGCTCCTGCCGCATTCGCACCACCGCCATCGACGACCATTGTGAACACTGCGCCGAGGAGGAGCGCTGGAACTGCATCCAAATGGGCCGCAGCGCCGACTACTCCATGGCCCGGGGGGCAGGCAAGGAGCTTACCCATGAAGAAGCCCTGGCTCTTATAGACAAGATAGAGGACGACGGACTCCTCCACATTTGGCGAAACACGGCGAGCTTGGAGGGGATCAACGCGAGCTGCAACTGCTGCAACGATTGCTGCATCGACATGGCCCCCATGATTCGAGCTGGCGTGCCTATTGAGAAGATGTGGGCCAAGAGCCGCTATGCCGCCTACCTGGGATCCATCGACACCTGCGATGGCTGTCAGGACTGCGTGGCTCGCTGCCAGTTCGACGCCATCGAAATGGTGAAGGTGCCGGGTTCCAAGAGGCTCAAGGCCGCGGTGGAGGAGGACAAGTGCTTCGGCTGCGGCGCCTGCGTCGTCGGCTGCAAACCCGCCGCCCTCAAAATGAAGGTTATCAGACCGGTCGAGCACATTCCGCTTACTGCCGGCGCAGCAGAATAGTCTTCCCCTCGGTCTGCTTTGTCATGCCTGAGCCTCAACCTGAAGGCGGATGGTCTGGGCTTGCGGCGTGCCACTTGCCATCTTGAAATAACCGCGGACAGTGAGGCTTCAGCCGGTTGAGCCAGCAGAGTAACCAGGCTCATCTGACCCTACCGGCCGAAGCCTCACCTTCCAGGCGCGCCGTCGCTCACCTGTAGCGTGGCAATCCAGGCCGCACCCACTTGCTCGGCGTGCTCCTGATCGTTGTGGCTCCGGCGATTTCATGTTACCATGTAGGGAGATGATTCTCCTCCTGGGGAAAATGGCGTTGCCGGAGCCCGAAGACCACCGTACACTCATTTACATTCCCATTATCCACACCGAAGACGACATGGGCAATCTGGGACGGCGCTTGCCTCCGGACACGGCGCGGCGAAAGCTCAAGCAGGACCGCTGGGGCCAGATCCAAGAACGGGTGAAGTCCCTTTCCATCGACTGGACCACGGCCAAAGTGTACCAGGACGGGCTGCCGGACGCAGAGGTGCAAATCGTGAACAGGATCCTGACCGAGGTTCCCGGACCTAACTACGATCTCCTTCGCTGGCTGGTGGCCAACGGCGCCGAGCTCGTCGGAACCGAGTCGCCAGCCCTGATCAAAGAGGAGTACGACCATCTGCAGGCCGTGCTTGTGGCGACAAGCGCAAGAGCCAAGTCAGAGGCCCGGCGCGTCTATGCCGACAGGGCCGGCGCCCTTCTGTTCGAGCGCGACGCCTACATCGCCCGCCGGATCGCCCAGACGCTCCCACCAAACGGCACGGCGCTGCTCTTCCTCGGCCGCGCTCACAGATTGACCGATCATCTCCCTCCCGACATCGAGATCAAGTACGTTTCCCCCGGAAACTAGGTACAAACACTGATGGACTTGCTCCGTTTGTGAAATAATCTACGTCGGCGGTGGAGCGGTTCCACCCTTGACAAGCTGTGCTATACTAGAAGCGCAGCCGAAAAGCCCCTTTTGAAAAAGCGGTGGGGAATCGCATCCGCTTTTTGGCACTATGTGGGGGGCAACAGCAGGTCTGGCAAACAATTCAGACCTCCTAGTGGGGACAGAATTCGCGGGTCTCTGCA
>JACPQF010000155.1 GCA_016190625.1 Chloroflexota bacterium
TGCAGAGACCCGCGAATTCTGTCCCCACTAGGAGGTCTGAATTGTTTGCCAGACCTGCTGTTGCCCCCCACATAGTGCCAAAAAGCGGATGCGATTCCCCACCGCTTTTTCAAAAGGGGCTTTTCGGCTGCGCTTCTAGTACCCTGCAAGGGCAGGGGTTCGGGGGCCTCCCCCGAAAGATCTTCCTCCCATGGCGGGGTGGCGGGGCACCAATGCCGAATAGCTGCCCTGGTCGTGCACTAGCTTAGATTCCCGGCTGAAAGCAATGGTGGCCGAAGGGGCGAAAACGTCCTCTCCTTTCGGACAGGGAGAGGGTCGGGTGATGGCTGCCCGAGGGCGCGAAGAGATGGAGGAATGGTCCCTCTCTTTGCGCCTTTGTATGTTCTCGGCCAAATGCGATACAATTAGGTGGCCATGAGAATTGGTATTACTACGACCATTCCAATCGAGGTCCTCTTTGCCGCCGGGCACGTGCCCGTGGACCTCAACAACGTGTTCATCAACAGCCCCGACCCGGCGGAGCTCGTCGATCGGGCCGAACTGGATGGCTACCCCCGCAATATCTGTGGCTGGACCAAGGGACTTTACGCCACTGCCCTGCACGAGGGCATCAAGTCGATGGTCTTCGTCACGCAGGGCGATTGCAGCAACACCCAGGCCCTGATGGAGACCCTCGAGCTGCGGGGTGTGGAGGTCATCCCCTTCGCCTTTCCCTACGACCGTGATGCCACCCTTCTCCGGCGTCATGTTGAGCACCTGATGGCGAGGCTGGGAGCAACCTGGCAGGACGTGAAGGCGGCGACAGAGCGCCTGGACCAAATTCGGCTCAAGGTGCACCAGATCGACCGGCTCACCTGGCAGGAGGGGCTGGCTTCCGGCCGGGAGAACCATTACTTTCAGGTGGCGTGCAGCGACTTCAACGGCGATCCGTCGGCCTTCGAGGCCGAGATCGACGGGCTGATGGGCAAGTTGGCGGAGCGGCAGCCCCGTGCGCCGGGAGTGCGGCTGGCCTACGTCGGCGTCCCGCCGATCGTGACCGACCTCTACGACTTCCTCGAATTGATCGGGGCGAGGGTCGTGTTTAACGAAGTCCAGCGGCAGTTCTCTATGCCCTTCGATACCCCCGACCTTGTCGAGCGTTACCGGCTCTACACGTACCCCTACACGGTGTTCAAGCGGATCGATGACATCCGGGCGGAGATCGACCGTCGGGGCGTCGACGGCATTGTCCACTACGTCCAGAGCTTCTGCTTCCGCCAGATCGAGGATCTGATAATTAGGGAGAAGCTGGGGATGCCCACCATCACCATCGAGGGCGACAAGCCCGGCAAGCTCGACGCCCGGACCAGGCTCAGGCTGGAGGCCTTTGTCGAGATGCTCAGGAAATGAGCGCCGGGATAGATCTGGGAAGCAGAAACGTCAAGGCGGCGAGACTCACTAACCCTGTTCAAGCGGATCGAGCCTTTCCTCCGCCGGCTCAAGAGCCGGACCGTCGTCTTCGTCGTCGGCGTCACCTTCAACTAGGCCATCCGGCGGATCATCGAGGCGGAGACCGGCGCCGAAGTGGCGATCCCACCGCACCCCGTCCACAACGCTGCCATCGGCTGCGCCCTGCTGGCCGGGGAACGTTGTCTGAACCACTGATTACGCAGATGGACTGATTTCGCAGATGGCTCCCTCGTCTGGGCACCAGCCCCCTCTCTAGCGGAATGCTGGCATTGTCAACGTAATCAGTGGTTAAGACGGCCTCCCTCACCGCCAGATCATCGGCAGGAAGACATTCCATCCCCTCACCCCCCACACCGGCCCGTACCATTCCGACCCGCCCAATAATCTCACCGCCTCCAGCCGGTAGCCATATCGCCGCCCGGGCACTGCGGTAGAGTCCAGAAACGAATACCGGTTCCCCCAGGAGGCGCCCTCCGCCGCGATCCGCGCTTCGTTCACCCTCAGCCACTCGCCGCCACTTCCCTCCGCCCGCCAAAGGTCGAACCCCGTTACGTTCAGCTCGCTCGCCGTCTCCCAGCCTACCTCGATGCCCGACGGCAGGGCGCTCGCCGCCAGCGACGAGACCTCCACTCCCGTCGGCGATCCTTCGCCCAGGGTGAAGGGAGAGAAGGTGGTCACGCCCGCCACCTCCACGTATTTGTTGGCGTTCTCGTCCGTCCCCCGAACCGCCGTCCCGCTCACCTGCATCCAACCGCCGGAGGAGCCGCAGTGGAAGAGGTTCACGTTGCTCGCCGTGGTCCCGTTCGCCTCGCCGGGAGGATAGTACAGCCGCAGCGTCCCCGACACCCCCGAGGTCGAGGCGGGTGTGACCTGATAGTGTCGCTTGACCGGCGTGCCGGCGAAGGCGCTGCCGTTGCAACTGGGCGGCGTCTGGCCGATGGTCACAGTGATGGCCGTGCTCCCCAGGGCGGTGCCGCCGGTGGAGGTGAGGGCCACCGTGGGATAGCCGAGGGGGTCGTTGTAAGAGAGGCGGGTGTTGTTCGTAGCGTTTTGCGCCGGGGCCTCGCGGCGGATGGCGCCGTTGTTGGTCAACGAGCAACCGTCGGCGATGGCGAGGTAGTCGTCCGAGACGTCCAGCACGGTGGTGGTCCGGCTGACGGTGAGGTTGCAGAAAGTCTCGGTGCTGCCGGCGCCCGACTTGCTCAGGGTGGCGGTGCCCGATTTGTCGAAGATCACCCTGCCGTTATTGGCGGTGTAGGCGCCGCCGGTGTTGGTCCAGTCGCCGGAGACGGTGAGGGTGTACCCGTTGGTGTTGAGAGTGCCAGTGGTGAGGGACACCGAGCCCGTGATGGCGACGGTCGCCGTCAGGGTAGCAGTGACATTGGTGGAGATGGACAGGGATTGGGTATACGTCCCGCCGTAGAGGAAGGCCGTCCCGCCGGTGAGAAGGCCGCCCAAGGCGAGGGAAATGGAGGTCAAGCAGGGGATATTGCCGCCACAGGCCCCGGCAGGATCGGCGTAGGTGCCCGTGTTCGAGAGCTTGGCGACCAAGGCGTCTTCGCTGGCTGTGTAGCTGCGCAGCGGCGAACCCCAGGTGGCATTGCTGTACCCGCCGACGTAGACGTTCGCGCTATCGTCAACGCCGATGCCGTACCCCTCATCGGTACCGGAAGTTCCCAAGAAGGTATTCCATATCAGCCCACCGTTAGCGTCCAGCCTGGCGGCAAACGCGTCATAACCCGACGAATGGGCCCGCACCGGCGACCCCCACGTGGCGGTACTGGCCCCGCCAATGTAGGAGTTGCCACTGGCTTCGACGGCGATAGCTATGGCATAGTCCGTGCCGGAGCCTCCCAGAAAGGTATGCCAGAGCAGATTGCCGCTGCCATCCAGCTTGACAATTAGCGCGTCGCGGTCGGAAGTGTAGGAACGCACAGGCGATCCCCAGGAGGCGTTGCTTTGGCCGCCCACGTACAGGTTGCCGTTGCCGTCACGAGCGATTCTGTAGGCGTCTTCGGTGCCCGACCCGCCAAGGAAGGTGTGCCACTGGAGGCTGCCGTTGCTATCCAGCTTGGCCACAAGGCCGTCGACGCCCCCCGTGTAGCCGCGCACCGGCGAACCCCAAGCGGCGTTGCTTTGGCCAGAGATATAGGTGTTCCCACTGCCGTCTACCACGATTCCACCACTGACGTAGTCACTCCCCGACCCTCCCAGAAAGGTGCTCCATTGTAGGCTGCCGTTGCTATCCAGCATGGCGACCAAGGCATCATTGCCGCCCGTGTAGCCCCGCACCGGCGAGCCCCAGGAGGCATCGCTTCGGCCGCCCACGTGCACGTTCCCGCCACTAGCGCCGGCAATGGCGAAGATATAGTCGCTGCCGGAGCCTCCCAAGAAGGTATTCCATTGCAGGCTGCCGTTAGTATCTAGCTTGGCGGCAAAGCCGTCGGGGTTCGACGTGAAGCCCCGAACGGGCGACCCCCAACTGGCGCCGGCATAGCCGCCGACGTAGACGTTCCCGCTCCCGTCTATGGCAATGGACCGGGCTCCATCGGTGCCCGATCCGCCTAGGAAGGTGTTCCAGAGGAGATTGCCACTACTATCCAGCTTGGCGACAAAGACATCGTCCCCGGCCGAGTAGCTGCGGACAGGCGAACCCCAGGAAGCAGAGCTGTCTCCGGTGATGTAGGCGTTGCCAACGTCGTCCAGGGCCATGGCGTAGCCGTAATCGTTGCCCGATCCTCCCACGAAGCTGTTCCAGACCAGGTCAGGATCCACCGCCAGGGGATAGTCGGCATCATACGGGCCCACGCCAAACCCTACCCCCCGTTCTCCCAGCAGGCGGAAGGCCACCTCCACAGGCACCCGCTCTCCCTCGATCTCCTGCCAGGCCACCGGCGCACTCTCCCGCATCTCGCCCGTCTCGAAGGCAAAGACCAGGGTTCCATCGCTAGCCAGTTCCACCGGTACGTTGTAGAGCAGGCGGATGTCCTCGACCCTGGCTCCAGGTTCCAGAAAGTAGGTGCTCTTGGCTATGCCGCCCGGCAGTGATTCGTACGCCAGAGTGATGCCGGGCCAGAGGTTAGGATAGCTCACCTTGCCCAAGGGCAGGGCGCTCGTTAGACCGACTCGGTCTCGGAGACCGAGTCGGTCGGCGTTGGAATGGCCATTCGACAGGGGCCGGTCGCTTACCGGCGATACCCTCGAGGCGCGCTCGAAGTCGACTTTGAGAAGGTGGCCGCCGCTCGCAATTAAGACGGCATCGGGCTGGAAGCCCAGAACGTGGCCACCGGCGGTGAAGGAGAGAGGGCTGGCTGTCGGAGCAGCCGATGGAGCGTAGTCGGCCGAGGCGGCTGGCGATGGGAAGACGAGAAGGTTGGCAACCAGCACCACAATGAGATAGAGACGGGTTGTCCTGGATGACGCGCGGACACAGGTCCGGGTGAGTTTCATGGCGTGCGACCCTCCATCAGATCAACCGCCGTCCGCCCCACACCCCGGCGCTCCTCCCCGCAAGGGGTTGGAGCGAAAGAAAGACGTTCCATGACGCAAGAAAAGCGACGCCTGGTGAGATTCTATGACATGCGGATGGCTGTGTCAAGGGCTGTTTTGGGGCTTTTTTGGGGCCGGGCAGCGCCGATGCGTTCTAACCGGGGCGAGCGGGATACCAGGCGCCGAGCTCGTCCAACACCCACCCCATCTTCATACACGCCAAACCTTGTTAATAGCGTAACGCGTAACTTAGCTCTCGACCCTCTTGGCGTGCTCCATCAAGGCCTGGTAGAGCTCGGCATAGGACGGGGGACACCCCTTGACTTTGATCGCGTCCTTGAAGTGCCGGTGGGTGCTCATCGGACACTTGCCCGCCAAAAAAAGCTGCTTGGATTCGCTCTTGGCTACAGGCTCCTTGCCTATGAGGATTTCCACGCCGTCGAACTTGGCGCCGGCGTTGTCGCGGGCGAACTTGTCCAGGGCCAGATACAACTGCAAGCTGCAGCCGCAGCAGTTCGAGTATCCGGGGAGGTCGGCTCGAACCCCCTCCACCGCCTGGGCGCGAAACAGGTCCTGCGGCCACTCGTGAAGCCATTCGAGCGGATGGACCATGTCGGCGAGCTTCTCGCCCCGGATGTCGACGGCGCTCAGGTCCACGGTCCTGCCGTTCCGCCGGGCGTATTCCTGAAGGTGGATCACCGAGGTGGGATCGACGCCCAACACGGCCGCGCCAACCATGTCGACCGACAGCGCATCCTTGCCGACGATCAGCGTGTCCAGACGGTGATAGTCGAAGCCCATAGGTCCCTTCTGAAGGCCGTAGATGCCGTCGATCACCGTTAGGTGAGTTTGGACCCGCGTCGCCAGCATGGATATGGCGTGCTCCAGCTCGAGGTTGTCGTGGCATTTCCGCTTTGAGTTGCCATCCAGACAACCTTTCAGATTTTTGAACCCCAGCGACACCTTGGTCAGCACGTGGGTCTTCAATACCGGCGCGTTGATCAGGAAATCGGCGTGCAGAGCATGCTGAGAAATCCGGATGGTTATGCCCTCGAATTCGACCGGCTCGTGGGGCCCCTCGTTGAAATCGATAAGCTCGATCCCTCGCCGGCTGGCCAGATCCACCATCCCTGCCGAACGGAAAGACAGGGGAGTGCTGAATCCCATTTCCGGTAACACCGGAGACCCCTCACCGATGGCGATCTTGTGGCAACCAAACTCCTGCAACGCCTCGACGATCTCCTCGATCGCCGCTGCGCTGGTCGTCGTTCCCTGAACGGGCGGGCCTTTTCGCCGGCCGGCGAGGAGATTGGGCTTGATGACCACCTTATGATCGCACCTCAGCCCCGCAAATCCGTTGCATAGCTCAACCGCCTTCTTGAAGGAGCCCGACGACTCCTGATACCTGACCAGGGCAACCGACATTGATTCCACCTCCTAAGTCTTGAATAACATCTCATGCTATGCAGCCGGGCAGTAGCCTGGAAGATAGCTGCCCCTGCTGCTGCCCACTACTTTGCTGCCTACTTAGGGCTTGTTTGCGCCCCGTCCTTCTTCGACATCACGAACCGGCATGGCTCCTCCCCCAGCTTGCAGGCGGGCTCGAGAATGAACGGCGGATTCGCCCCAAATCGGCGCGGGACGAGCGCCTGATAGGCGCAATGGGCGCAGTAGACGGGGAAATCCTCGCGGCCGTAAGTCATCTGCTGCGCCTTCGCCACTTTGAGAAAACTGTGAGGAGGCTCGTAGAACCCATCACGCAGCAGACGGGCGCCGCTGCCGCAAGGATTCAGCATGACCGTGACTTTCTCGTCGTCTTCCTCGATGGTCATCGGCTGCAGATGGCCCCTTAGCCCGCCCGCCATCATCTCGACCCGCCGCCGGAGGCTCGCCTTGTCATATTGCTCCACCAGCGGCATGATCCAGGCGGCCACCCCTTCGGCGAGCGCCTCGTCCAGCGCCTCGTCGCCGTACTTTCTGCCGATAAGGCTGAGCGTGGCGGCGATCCAGTCGCGGTAGAGATCGTGCATGCCCAGGAACTCCTTGTACATCCGGCGGCTGAGCCCCTTCGCCTTCTCTAGCTCACCGGCGTCTATCGCCTCCTGAATGAGGTCTACAGTCCGCTTTCCAAGCTCGGTCCGCTCCTCATCGCTGAATAGTCTCTCTGTCATCTGCGGTGCGCCCTCCTTTTTTATCGTCGCAACGTGGGTGTTGATGAACTCGACGATGTTCGCCGTACTGGAGCCCGGGGGAAAAACCCCGGCGATGCCGAGCTCCTTGAGCCTGGGAATGTCGTCGTCGGGCACCGTTCCGCCTGCCACGACCAGCACTTCGCTGGTGCTCTTTTCGTGCAACAGCGCCAGAGTTCGCTCCACCACGCCGTAGCGGCCGCCGATATTGAGCCCCACGACGTCCACGTCTTCCTGGATGGCAGCCTCTACCAGTTGCTCCGGCGGCAGCACGCCAGCGTAGATGACCTCCATCCCGGCGTCGCGCAGCGCCGCCGACACCACCGCCACGCCCCGCCAGTGCCCGTCGAGGCTAGTCTTGGCTATGATAACCTTTATCGCTCGCGTGCCTACTCCCACGTCCTTCCTCCTTAGATATCCACAGGCATTTTCCAGATGCCGTATGCTTCGCGGAACAACTGGCCGATCTCGCCTACGGTGGCGTAGGCTCCTACCGCCTCGATCAGTGGCGGCATTACGTTCTCGCCCCGCTCGCAGGTGATGCCCAGGGCCTTTAACTTCGTTCCCACTTGCTCGTTGTCCCGCTCCTGCCGCAGCCGCTGTAGCCGCGCTACCTGAATCTCGTAGGTCTGAGGGTTGGGTCGGAAGACCTCCACCTTGTGCGATTCGGCCTCGGCGACGAAGCAGTTTACCCCCACTATCTTCCGCTCGCCCTTCTGCCCCCGTTTCTCCCGGTCGATCATGCCCCGCATCGCCTCGCGATGCAGCCAGCCCGAATCCAGAGCCTTGACGAACCCGCCTTGCTCCTCGAGTCGCCGCAGATACTCCCAGCCCCGCCGCTCCACCTCGCTGGTCAGCCACTCGACGAAATAGGAGCCGCCGAGGGGGTCGACCACGTTCGTCACGTTGACCTCGTTCTGCAGGATGTGATGGGTGTTGAGGGAGATGGCGTGGGCCGCTTCCGAGGGGGTGCAGATGGCCTCGTCGTAGGCCGACACGCCCATGGACTGTACCCCCGCTAGCACGGCGGCCAGCGCCTGGCAGGTGCCGCGGACGATGTTGTTCAGCGGCTGCTGGCGGGTGTAGTTGGAGCCGTTGGTAAGGGCGTGAATGCGCATTTTGAGGGAGCGGTCCGCCCGGGCGCCGTAGCGGTCGTGGAGCAGCTTGTACCACATCCGGCGAGCCGCTCGCAGCTTGGCGATCTCCTCGAAGAAATCGCGGTCGGTGGCGAGACCGAAGCCACCAACCGTGCTGGCAAAGTCGTCGATCTTCAGCCTGCCGCGCGGGAGGAGCTCGTCGAAGTAGGCCATAGCGTTGGCGAGGGAAAGCGCCAGCTCCTCGTGGGCGGTGATCCCGTTTTCGCGAGCGTTATAGGTGGCGATGGATATCGGAACGTACTTGGGAGCGTTCTCCTGGCAGAACTCGATGAGATCGCAGTTCAGCCGGAGGGCCGCGGCCGGCGGTATGGGCCGGGTGCGGGTGGCGGAAAGATAGCCGATAAAGAAATCGCTCTCGCCGGTGCCGCTCAGGTTGGCGAGTGAAAGGCCCCGCTTCTGGGCCACGGCGAAATAGCAGGCGGCGCCATAGGGTCCCTGCATGGGGCAGATGCCGCTGGGATGAGCGTACAGCTTCTCGATGGGGATGCCCTCCAGCACGATCTCGTAGTCCTGCAGGGACATCAGCGGCGCGCCGTACATCCCGACCTCGTCAGAGCGCACGGCGACGTCGGGGTGGTCGATGTCGAGCATATCCCAGGTGGAGATATCCGACTCCATGATGAAGCCGGTCTCACCCTTGGACAGGAGGTATCTGATGCGCTCGCCCTCGTCCTCGGGGGTGCCGGTGCCGGACAGTTGAAAGATGCGCCAGGGGCGGTCCCGGTACATATTGGGGTAGACGCCGCGCGTGTAGGGAGCGGCGCCGGGTAGACCGAGGGCCGTGTCGGGGTCAAGGCCGGCGATATCGTCCTTGGTGTACACCGCCCGCAGCGGAATGCCAGAGTCGGTGCAGAAACGCTTCTCGTTCTCGTGCCGGTTCATATTGGCTCCCTTTCTGAAAGTGTACCGGAGGTTGGACGTCATTCCCGAGGCCAATGGTACAGCGCGAACTCGTCCGTGTCAACACGCACGCACGCCCCCACGCCGCTGGTCTTTTTTGGCGAAACAGTAAGCCTAGCGCAGGTCACGGGCGTCCGGGACAAAACGGGCGACCAAGAGCGCAGTGACCAGCAGAGCCAAGGCCATGGTGCCGACGGTTTTCGGAGCCCCGAAAGCGGCAGTGCCGAAGCCGGCGATCATTGAGTTTTGCCGCCCATTGTGCTAATATGCGCTGCGTGAAGGCTACACTCTTTTTCGAGCGTGACCCCAGAGTACTGCAAAGGCTGCGAGAAGAGCTACGATCGACCTTGAGCGCCGACGATTGGCAGCAGTTGCCGTCCACGGTGCGGATCCCACATCCCTATCTCAAGCCGGCCTTCTACTCCTTTTCCCCGCGAAGCAATCGCGCCCACCCGGTAGCCACTCGAACCTACCGACTCGTTCGCATGCACCGGCTGATGTTGACCGAAGCCGAGGCGGCGAAATGGAGCGCCGACCGGAGCTTTCGCAAGCAGGTCTGGCAGACCGAGATCGGGCGCGGGTACGTTGAATTTGAGCTTGTAGACGGCGATTAGCTCCCTCCGTCCGATCAGACCGAGGGAGCTTCTGCAACCTTGTATTCTGGCTGGACAGTGCCTGCGATGTCGCTGTTATTGGCGCCAAAGCTATGGTATGCTTGAGGGGAGGGGGAACACATGAGCCGACTGCCGAGGGTTACGGCTTCGGAGTTCATACGCGCAATACAGCGCGACGGCTGGTTCTACGTGCGGCAGCGCGGCGGCCATCGGTACTTTGCTCACGGCGTGAAACCTGGCCTCGTAGTCGTGCCGGTTCACGTGGGGAAAACACTCAAAGTCGGCCTGGTTCACAGGCTTCTGGACGATGCTGGCTTGACGCCAGAGGAACTGGAGAAGCTGTTATGAGACGATACACAGTTTTCCTTACGCCCGATGAGGAAGAAGGGGGCTATGTAGCAAGCGTGCCAGCGTTACCCGGCTGCCACACGCAGGGCGAGTCGCTGGACGAAGCGCTCAGCAACGCTCGGGAAGCAATTGAAGGCTACATCGAGACTTTAAGAGACCTGGGTCGGCCCATACCGGAAGAGCGCGAACATCCGAAGGCGGTGGTTGTCGAGGTAGCCGCATAGAAGAGCGCTTTATAGCCTGTCTGTTACCGGGTTGGCTGGCATGCGTCTTGCAGCGCGTCTCTTGCGACTTCGTATTGCAAGGAGGAAGAGATGGGCGAGCTGGCAGACCCGTTCAAGATTGGCCTGGTGCCCAGGAAGCTTACCGACGAAGAGCTGGCCAGAGCGGTGCGTATGGACGTGGCGGCCGAGATCGAGGCGGTCAACCTCTACGAGGCCCATATCGCCGCCACCGACAACGAGATGGCCAAGCGAGTTATCGGCCACATTCTTCAGGAAGAAAGAGAGCACCTCATCGAGTTCCTCGAGTTGGCGAAGCAGCTCGACCCTCGCCAAGTTGAGGCGGAGATCGAGGCCAAGGCCCAGTTCCCCCTCGTGGCGGCCGGGCAGTCCGAAAACCCGGCGGCAGAGGCGCGCTCAGAGGGCACCCGCGGATCCGGCCTCACCGTGGGGAGCCTCATCGGGGAAGACCAAGCAACGTAGATGAAGAAGGTCGCGATCCTAACCAGTGGCGGTGATGCCCCCGGCATGAACGCGGCGATCCGAGCCGCAGTGCGGGTTGCCCTCTGGTCGGATATCGGCGTTATGGGCGTCAAATGGGGCTTCACCGGCCTCATCAAGAACGATCTAATTCCCCTAGATGCACGTTCGGTAGGGGGAATCATTCAGCGGGGAGGGACCATCCTCGGCACCGCCCGCTCCGAGGATTTCCGAACCGAGGCCGGCAAGCAGCAGGCGCTGGAGAACCTCAGACTCCACGATGTCGAGGGTCTGATCGCCATCGGCGGCGACGGCACCATGCATGGCGCGCTGGCCCTCCATGCACTAGGCCTGCCCACCATTGGCGTTCCCGCCACCATCGACAACGATCTCAGCGGCACGGAGATGGCCATCGGCGTGGACACGGCGCTCAACACGGCGATCGAGGCGATCGACCGCATCAAGGACACCGCGAGCTCCCACCAGCGGGCCTTCGTGATCGAGGTCATGGGACGGGATTGCGGCTATTTGGCCCTCACAGCCGGTATGGCTGCCGGAGCCGAGGTAGTCCTCATCCCCGAGATGAAGGTGGAACTGAAGACCATCCTCTACGAGATGAAGAAGGCTTACGCCCGGGGTAAGCCTCACTTCATCGTGGTCGTGGCCGAGGGCGCCGAGTTCAACGCCACCGATGTTGCCGACTACCTCAGCGCCGAACGGACAGAGGTGGGCTTCGAGCTGCGGCCAACCATCCTCGGCCATGTCCAGCGGGGCGGCTCGCCCACCGCCTTCGATCGTATCCTCGCCACTCGATTGGGAGCCGGCGCCGTGACCGCGCTGGCCGAGGGCAAGTCGGGCAAGATGGTGTGTTTGGTCAACGGGAACATCGAGACCAAGCCCCTGGGTCCGATCCTCGCTTCGCCCCGTAAGATGGACGAGGGTGTCATGAAACTGGCGAAGATTCTCGCCACCTAAGTGGTGGCTCACAAAGGCGTAGGGACGGACGGCCGTCCGCCCCTACGATCGCTGTGCCATTCCTACCACTACTCAACCATCGCCCTCACATAATCCGTGCCCACATTCGCCCGCTCGACCTGCCAATCTGCTGGGTTGGCCGGATCGTAGGTAAGCACGGTCCGCTGGAAGGCCTGAATGACGACCCTTCGTCCCTTGGCGTCACCCTTGTCCACCACGCCGTCGATCGCCTCGGTCATGGGCAGACCAATATCGTGCAGCCTGCCTGCCGGGAAGAGGTCGGTGCGATTGAGATAATCCCAAAACAGCTTGGGCACGGTGTGGCCGGCCTCGGGTCTGAGCTCGGCCTGGTAGGGAACGAAAGCCGAACCGTCGGCGTTCAGCGCCACACCACCGCGGAAGTCCGCCGGGGGCGCTAGCCTCTGCTCCGGACGGGAGTAGTTGTAGAGGTCGGCGTAGGTGACGCTGGAGACCTCCCCTCCTACCGGCATCGGCGTCTTGGCCGCCTGGAGACCGTCCACAAGCAGGCCATACATGAACCGCCAGTTCGTATCGCTGACCTCGGCGGAATGGTCCTCGATCCGCCCTTTCTCGAAATACTGGCCCGGATAGCCGTTTACGCTTAGCGGTGGTCCAATCGGCGCTCCCAGCACCCGCCAGCCGTCGTGGGAGTTGTAATAGGCTTGAAACCGCGGGTCAAGGCGGAAGCCCAGGCGGAAAAGCGAGACGCCGGTGGCCCCGCCGGCGTAGAGGACGCGAGACCGGGAGGCAAGAGCGACTGCGCCCCTATCTGCCAGCTCCGACCCTCGCTCCGACCAACTGAGGCCGCCGTCGTAACTGGCGAAGGTGCCGCCGTGTTGGCGAACACCGATGACGCTCGAATCGCCAGGCATGCTGGCAATGAGCGTGTTTCCGTCCGTGGGATCGACTATCAATGAGGAGATAGCACTCCCGCCGCTCGGAAGTCCTGCCGATAGATCTTGCCAACTGGCTCCCCCATCGCCGGTCTTGAACAACCTCTTGTAACCCATGAGGACCCAGCCGACGTAGACGACGTCGGAGTTTGCCGGGTCGACGGCGATGGCGCTGGGAGCCATTAGCGCCACGGCGCCGCCGGTTTCGAGGTTGCGCCAGGCGCCCCCTCCGTCGTCGCTCCGTTTGACCAGCCCACCATGATAGACGCCGATACCGGCGTAGACGACGGCGGGGCGAGAGGGGGCGAGAACCAGGGAGGAGACGTAAGGGACGGACAGGCCGGCTCCCACGCCGGGCCGCAGAAGGCGATTCCAACTGGCCCCGCCGTCCGTCGACTTGACCACCTCGTAGTTGTTTTCGAGCGTCAAGCCAGCGTAGATGACGGAAGAGTTGAGGGGATCGATGGCGATGGCGCTTGGCGATTCGCCAGGGCGCATTGGCGACCAGCTTTTTCCCCGGTCGGTGGACCTGTAAATGCCGGCGCCGCCTCTCTTCCGGTTTCCGGCTGCATAGAGGATCGAGGGGTCTCTCGGCGCGATGGCCAGCGCTGCCGAAACCTTCTCTGGGCTGGCCAGAGACCAGTTGGCCCCTCCATCCGACGTCGCCCAAAGTCCGGAAGCGCCCGTGACGTAGACGACCCGGTTATTGGTCGGGTCCACCGCCAGGGCGAACACCCTCTCGGTCAGGCCGCTCTGCTCCCAGACCCCATGAGCGGCAGCCCGTTTCGCCCGGACCCCTTCGACTGACAGAATGACGACCGCTAATATCAGCAGAGATCTGATGAGCGTGAACATCCCCTCCGGACCTCCTCCAGCCGGGTAATAGATGGCATATAATGCAGGCGCAAATCCCAAACCGTATGAAGCAACGCGCTCTGGAGGCTGAGGCTTCAGCCGGTTAAGACGGTCGCACTATCCATTTCATCCGACCTTACTGGCTAAAGCCTCACCGTCCTAGATCAAACCTGGAAAACGCGAGAAAAAGGCTCTCGCTAAGGAATAGCAGGATGGGATGAAGTGTCAACCTGCCGGACAGGGGGATCAGGCGGACGCTCGCGGCAGAGTGAAGCGAAAAGTGGCGTACCTATTCACTTCTGACTCGACCCAGATCCGTCCGCTGTGGGCCTCCACAATGCCCTTGGCGACGTAGAGACCGAGGCCGAGGCCGGGCGCTCCGGCCGCTTCTGCCGACCCCGTGCGGTAAAAGCGGGTGAACAGCCGGCGTTGCTCCTCGGCGGAAATGCCGGGACCGTAGTTAGTAATGGACACAACTACCTCCGCTGGCCTCGGCTCCACTTCAATCAGTATGTCCATTCCCGAGAAGGAATACTTGGCGGCGTTGGACAGAAGGTTGCTGAGCAATCGCTCGATCTGGTTTGGATCGGCTTCAACCGGGGGAACCGAATCGGGCGCAGTGACCTTTATCTGATGCCCTTTGGCCAGCTCCCGCGCCCGGTCGGCTACGTCGTAGACCAGGCGACGCAGGTCCATGCGCTCTCTCTTTAGAGAAGAAACCTTGAATTCGAGGCGAGAAGCTTCGAGGAGGTTGTCGACCATCCAATTGATGGTCCGGGCGCTCGCCAGGATATTGCCCAGCAGCCGGCGCTCTCCTTCGCCGTTGTGCTCGAGAGGCGACATTCGCTGGAGCAAACCGGCGTTGAGGTTGATGGTCGTCACGGGGGAGCGAAGGTCGTGGGCCATCGCCATTATGGACTCGTCGCGCAACTGCTCGGCCCGCCAGCGAAATCTCGCCGTTTCGATCACGAAGGCCTCAGACAGAAAGGCGGCGATGAGGGCGGCGCAGATTCCCCGAAAGACCTCGACCGGAACGTGCACGACGGCAAGGAAGCCTTCCGAATTGACAAGGGAAGCCGGTGGGAAAGGCGCAGGAGGAACCACGATGCCCGTAAACAAGGCATAGGCGGTGAAGGCCAGCGCTCCTCCCGCCAAATAGGCCTTCAGGCGATGGGCGGTGACCTCGGTCTGCCGTTTCCTCGCGACGAAAAGAGAATAGGCGGCAAGAAGAGCGCCGGGAAAGCCGAGAAAATAGCGAGAGAGCGCCTGGCCTATCGAGTGCCCTTCCGGACCGGCAATCGCTCCCGACGGCAGCTCCAGCGCGACGAAGATGGCCGCCAGCAACAGAAATATCCCGCCGGGAGCCGCTCTGAGCCAGCGCGGCCAGTTGTCGAGTTTTATGAGCGCTTCAACGGCGTACTGCAGCAAACAGGCAAAAGAAGCGGCGGCAAGGACGACATCGCCGAGCAACAGAACCGGGTCGCCGTTATGAGCAGATCCGCCGGTTCGGCAGAGGTCGGCCATTTCCACCCATTCGTGGGCGCCGTGGAGAAATCCGAAGGCGGCGAGAAACCACAGGGCGGCGCGGGGCAGGGCCGGCACAGGCGATCTTGCCTGCAGCCCAATGACGAGACCGAGAGCGATGAAAGACAATCCGTAGAACAAGAAGACGTAGATCATAGACCTCGCCGGAAACCCTTTCGTCCAGCCAAAACCGCGACCGCCCGTTTTAGCGGTCTGCTAAAAAAGCACTCTCTTAATTATAACATGCGGGAGGTGTGCCAGACGCTAATAAGAAGTGGTGTTTTCCACAAAGTCCTTCCCCAGGATCGAAGCTCCCCGCTTGCCCGAGTGGTACTCCGTTTCCGCCTTCTATCGGACTATCCCTCGTCGGGAGTAGAATAGAACGTATTGATGGCATATGAATTGCTCATTAGTCCAGTTGTAGGCCATACTTACAAGGCCTAGCTCGAAGTTCTCGTGAGTTCACGAGAGCGGGCTGCCAAAGTCAATAGGCTTGGCGCCTAACCTGAAACATTGGAGGTTGACAAAGTGAGCAGTGTATTGAAGAGAACGCGTATACTCGCCGTCCTAGCCGTGCTTGGGCTAGTTCTTGGTACGTTTTCGATAGCCCTCGCTCAGAACCCCCACTTCATCCGAGCTAGCGCAAGCGGCCCGAATGCAAGTGGCAACTTGACAGTGAGTTTCAAGATCGCAGGTCTAGGCGACACCGTTACGACGACAGTGACTGCCTCGGCCAATGCCACCGCTCTGTATGCCTGTAGAAACAATGGCGGCAACTTTCCGTCGGACCCGAAGAAGCAGGAGGTATCTGGTCCAGTGAGCGCCTCAGGTAACTTCACCTCGGGCAAGAATGGCCAGCTTTCCGGCTCTCTCACGTTGACGCCGCCTCCTAGCACTCTCGACTGCCCGCCAGGGCAAAGAGAAGTCCTGGTGAGCGTGACCTACACTAACGTTCAGGTATTCGAGCCGAACGCTGGCACGGAATCGATTCCCGGCACCTTCTCCAGGACTTTCATCTCCCTGCCGTAACGCCGGTTTCGATTGGTTTCGGCTAACGGGCTGGCAGCCAGAGGAAGCAAGTGGATGAAGCGAATAATCGTCGATGGATAACCTGCACATTGCATTCCTAGCGTCACTTGGCTTCCACTCTGGCTGCCCCTATTAGGAGCCTTCCAAGTTCTCCGTCCCGTTTCTTCTCCGCTTCGTTCTACTGTCAATGGCCAGCTCTGGCGGAAAGTACTCTCGCTAAATCCGCGGATCCTCTGATCTTGCCAATTCTATCGACAAAGGACTTCAAGGAGGGGCTGCGATAGCGGAGCTCGGCCACCGCGTCGCCCAAGGGATTGGTGAAGCCGGGCGAGGTGGCGTAGCTGCCGTAAAAGGCGAAGTAGGCCTGATTCAGCTTCCGCACGTCATAGCCGTCGGCCAGAAGTTTTGCCTGCTCTTCGGCCATGTATCGCTCCGCCTCCCCGATCTGCCGTTTCGCCAGATAGTCGTCGACCTTCAGCCGGATGGCGCGCATCCGTTTGGCGAAGTCATTCTCCTCCGGCGGGGACTGGGGCCGGGGTCCCTTGCTCGAGGCCGGCGGTTTGGGATGCTCCCTGTGGGGATAGCCGTAGTATTTGCTCAGGATGCGGTCGCCCACCTCCTCGCCGACGATCGAGGCAGTGGATTCGTTGATGGTCACCATTCGGTAGTCGGTCTCCATCTGGAGGGAATAGCGGAAGCCAAGGGGATGGAAAGTCAAGTAGTTGTGCATCCATTCGTGGGGGATGGTCTGGGCCAGAAACTCCAGCGAGGTCGATCGGGGGATCATGGGCGGATAGGCGCCCAGGCCGCCGATGGGTACGACGAGAGCGGAGAGGTTTAACCGGCTAACCCGCTCCTCGATCTTCTCCGCTTCTGGCCAAGTCAGGCCTGGTTGAAGCGCCAGGGTGGTCTCCGTGCGGATCCGGTCTCGCGGCGATACGACAAGGATTCTCGGCAGGGCTGCAAAGGCGAACAAGGGCGGGGGCCAGATGCCGATGCGACCGGCAAAGCTCGACTCGAAGCCGTCTTCGCGCAACACCTCCTCCATCTGCTGGCGGAGGACGGCTTGAGCCTGCGGCTCCAGATCGTCTCGTTCTCGCGTAAGCTTGTCGAGTCTCTCTCGCTCCGCGGGTGGGAACTGGCTGCCGGCCCGGGGGGTGGCCGCGGCGATCTCGCTGTTTAGCTCGACATACCGTCTAACCAGCCGGGACCCATTCTCTGGGTCCTCTGCCTTCGCCGCGCGGTCCCGACCGGCCTGTTGGCCCGAGACCTCCGCCGCCAACCTGCCCGCCATCCAGCCGAGCACGTTGAAATAGTCTCCGGACGCCTCACGGTAGACCTTGTAGGCCAGTGTGTCGGGCACGGCCGCCTGGACGAACAGGAATCCGACTACAGTCAAAGCAAGAATGGCGGTTCTGAACGGCTTTCGCATCGGTGTCCACTCAGCCCCTTCGGCACGGATAGGTTCCATATTATACCCATTTTACACCATATGGCGTTGAAAGTTCTGTCTGTCTGTCTGCCACTCCTTGCCTCTAGCGATGTGGCTCGCTTCTTGCCTTAAAATGGGGACGTGCGCCAAGTCTTGGTCGAGAAAGCGGGTGACGGGCCATTCGAATAGGATTACTCGTCCCACTCCTGGTAAGGGTACCGCCGAGAACGTACGGCGGAACGGAAGCGATCGTCAGCCTATTGGCCGATGGTTTGGTGAAACGGGGCCATGACGTGACCCTGTTCGCCAGCGGGAATTCCCTGACCGCCGCCAGGCTCGTCTCGGTTTTCCCCACCGATCTTCTTGCGGCGGGCTTGGGCGAACCCAGCATCTACGACCTCGTAAACGCCGCGGCCTGCTTCGAGCGGGCGAATGAGTTCGACATCATCCACAATCACGCCGGCTTGGAAGCGATGCTCATGGCCAACCTGGTGGATACCCCGGTACTAACGACGCTCCACCGGCTGCTCGAGCCGCAGAACATGCCTATCTGGTCCAGCTACAAAGGTTACTACAACACCGTCAGCCGCGAGGCCAAGGTTGGGCTGCCCGATAAAGGATTCGCCGGCGTGATCTACAACGCCATCGATGCCAACGCCTTTCCGCTTGGCCGCAAGCGGGACGGATATCTTCTCAGCCTCGGGCGCATCTGCCGGGAGAAGGGGGTTCACCACGCCATCGAGGTGTCCAAGCGCTTGAACAAGCCCCTCATCATCGCCGGAAACGTGCATTCCTACGATCGGGACTACTTCGGGGAATACGTGGAGCCGCACGTGGACGGCCGCCTCATCAAATACGTGGGAGAGGTGAACTTCGCCCAGAAGCGAAAGCTCTACTCGCGGGCCGACTGCTTTCTCATGCCCATCCAGTGGCGGGAACCCTTTGGGCTGGTCATAGTCGAATCGATGGCCTGTGGCACTCCAGTCGTGGCCTTCCGCTCCGGCGCGGCGCCGGAGCTCGTAAAGCAGGGGGAGACGGGCTTCCTGGTGGACAACGTCGACGAGATGGTGGAGGCGGTGGCGAACGCCAAGGAGATAGACCGGCGGCGCTGCCGGGAGCACGTCCTGGCCCGGTTTCACGTAGACCGCATGGTCGACGAGTACATCGAGGCCTATCGTTCGATCGTCGAGCGACGACGCAAGACCATCTTATCGGCCGCCTGACCTGTCAGTCTGTAGAGCATTCGCAGGATAGCCGACGGCAAGGAGGCCTTTTGCCACTTCGCACAGGGGGAGACCGACTACGTTATTGTAGCAGCCCTTGAGGCGCGCCACTGGATGAAAGCGGGGACTCTGGATTGCATAGGCGCCGGCCTTGTCAAAAGGGTCGCTCGAGTCGACGTAGGCGGCGACCTCCATGTCGGTGTAGGAGCGCATCCAGACCCGCGTGGTGACGACAGCAGAGTAGGTGCGCCCCATCTTCACGTTTACGACGGCGATGGCGGTAAATGACGGTGTGCTCGCGTCCACGGAGGGCGACCAGCATAGCAAAGGCTTCCTGCCGATCCCTGGGCTTGCCAAGAACGGCGCCGTCCTTCTGCGGAAGGACGACAATGGTGTCGGCCCCCAGCACGAAGCCGTTCCGGGTCAGCCGCACGGCGGCCGCTGCCTTAGCGAGGGCCACCCGTTTGGCGAACTCAGCCGGTGGTTCGCCTGACAAAGAGCGCTCATCGATGTTGACTGGCAGCACACTGAAGGGTAAGGCGAGCCGGGCCAGGAGATCGCTTCGCCGTGGCGAGGCTGAGGCGAGGACCAGACTCGGCGCCTGGGTCACGGTAGTTGTAAAGTGGCCACGGTTTCGACGTGATACGTCTGAGGGAACATATCGACCGGCTGGACGTCTCTTAAACGATACTGGCCGTCGGCGCAGAATAGCCGCAAGTCGCGCGCCAGCGTGGCCGGGTCACAGGACACGTAGACGATCCGGTCGGGGTGGAGCCGCTTGAGGGTCTCCACGACCACGCGCTTGCACCCGGCGCGAGGCGGGTCGATGATAGCCAGATTGAAGCTTCCCATAAGGCCTGGCAAGACATCTTCGGCCTGCCCTGCGAAGAATTCGACGTTCTCGAGGTTGCGAGCGTTGAAGCGGGCATCTGCCACGGCGCCTAACGAGGCTTCGACGCCGATAATCTTCGCAACTTTGTTGGCCATAAGCAAGCCAAAGGTACCTACGCCGCAGTAGATATCGAGCAGGGTGTCGGTTGGCTGAGGCTCGAGACGGTCGATGGCATACTGGACGAGTCGTGACGCCTGGGCGCTGTTCACCTGGAAGAAGGAACTGGCGCTGATGCGGAAGCGGCGTCCGAGGATCTCTTCTTCAAAGCAGCCGGAGCTGGCTGGCGTGTTATTACCCTGCTGGTGGGTAAGCAGTTGGCCGGTGTTTTCTCCGAAGCGCAAGGTCACGTCGCCCTCGCTGCGCGGGTCCGTCGCTACCCAAGAGGCCAGAGCCTTATCGATCGCCGGGTGCATGAGGGGGCAGGTTGGCACGCCGAGAAAGCGGTGGCTGCTAGTTTCGCGGAAGCCCAGACGCCCGTTGTGCGTGGCAAACCGGGCATTATTGCGGTAGTGCCAGGGATTGGCGGCGTCCAATGTGGGGTTTACGGTGACGTTCTCGCCGAAGCCGTCTTTCCGCAAGAAGGACAGGAGTTGCGCTTTCACGACCTGGCGCTTTAATCCGATCTGAGCAGGATAGTCGACATGCTGCCAGTGGCAACCGCCACAGCGGCCAAACAGAGGACAGCGGGGCTCGACGCGCGCCGGAGAGCGCGTGAGCACCTCGACCACCTTTCCTCGCCGGTAGCTCTTCTTGTCGGCTGTGATTTCGACCATCACCTCCTCTCCCGGAATGCCGGGGCCGGCAAAGACCACTTGGTTGGCTATTCGCCCCAGACATTCGCCGCCATAGGCGATGTCGGACAATCTCAACTTTATTCGTTCGATGCCAAATCACCTCTCTATCTGCAACGGCGCAACAAGCACAGATCCTTGACCAGAGTCTGTATCTTTCTTATCATCTCACTCTACCATTTCCACATCTTACGTTCGCATTAGCCCCGTTTTGGTGGCTACCAACGTTAGGAGCCTTTTCATAATAACATGAACAAATCAACCCGATTGAGCGCTGCGCGGCGAGAGGCTGTAGTTCCA
>JACPQF010000160.1 GCA_016190625.1 Chloroflexota bacterium
ACGCTGCATAAATAATCCAATGCCTCGTCTTGGCCGCAGCAATTCGTTTCAAAGCCGGTTTTCGGCTGGACTTCTAGGTCTAAGGCGACGGAAGTAGCTGTCATCGATTTGGCCCTTAGCCTAACACGCTCAGGGCAGACAGTCAATAGAGGCTATTCTCAAATCCGGCGCTCTGTGCTACAATGAACCTCGCTGACAGGCTCTCAGCAAGATCAGACGAAAACGCGAGGGGGTGGACCGTGCCTTTAGCTAACGAGCTGGCCGAACATGTCAGGAGGCAAAGGGCTTACCGCGAAGACAGCCGGTTGCCTCTCAGGGATATCCGCGTCCTCGACCTCGGCACGGTGGTCGCCGCTCCCTTTGCCGCTACTTTTCTCGGCGATATGGGCGCCGAGGTCGTCAAGATCGAAAACCCCGGCATGCCCGACGCCATTCGCGGCTGGGGCGTGCTCGAAGGCGGCCTGCAACCCTGGTGGCTGGTGGTGAGTCGCAACAAGCTGCCGGTGACCCTGAACTTGAGGGCGCCGCAAGGGCAGGACATTCTGGCCAGACTTGTCGAGAAATCGGACGTTCTTCTGGAGAACTTCCGCCCGGGCGTGCTCGACCGCATGGGATTCACGGCGGAGCGGCTTTTTGCCCTCAACAAGGGATTGATTATTGGCCGGATCTCCGGCTACGGACAGACCGGCCCCTACTCGGCGCGACCCGGCTTCGGCACCCTGGCCGAGGGGTTCAGCAGCTTCACCTATCTAAACGCTCAGCCGGGAGGGGCGCCCACCAGTCCGCCCATGCCTCTAGCCGACATGGTTGCCGGCCTCCACATGGCCTTCGCCACCATGGTGGCCCTGCGAGGAACGAGGCGGGGGGAATACGGCGGCCAGGAGATCGACGTCTCACTCTACGAGCCTCTGCTCGGCCTGCTGGGACCCGGATTCCTCGAATACTGGCTGACCGGCGAGGTTCCCCAGCCCTGGGGCAGCGAGCTTAGCTATACAATGCCCCGGAACAACTACCAGACCAAGGATGGCCGCTGGGTGGCGCTCTCCGCCTCCGCCCAAGTTCCCTACGAGAGGTTGATGGACGCCATAGGTAAGCCCACATACAAGACCGACCCCCGCTTTGGGACCAACCAGGCCCGCATAAAAAAAGAGAACAGACACGAGATCAATACGGCGATCGCCGAATGGTTCGCCAAGATGACTTTGGCAGAGGCTCTGGCGACCTGTGAGAAACTCGAGGTTACCGTCGGATTGGTCGCCAACATGCAGGACGTCGCCGAGAATCAGCACGTAAGAGAGAGAGGGACGCTGGTCGATCTGGCCGACCCCGTATCGGGTAAGACCCTCAGATTGCCGGACGTGTCGTGCAGGCTCGGCAAGTCGCCGGGCGAGATTCGCTTCCCTGGACTGCCCATGGGGGCGGCAAATCAAGCCATTTATCTGGATTTGCTGGGCTTCTCAGCGGAGAAAATAGAGGAGCTAAGGTCGAAGAAGGTGATTTGAGTAGCCATCAGCCTTCAGCTTTCAGCGGTCAGCTTGATTGAAGGCAGACTATACTGAGCTCCCTGCTGTCGATCATCTGATAGCTGACGGCTGACCGCTAATCTAATAGGAGGTTCCAGTGCTCTTTCTACGATCGCTGCTTTTTGTTCCCGGCAACCAGGAAAGAAGGATAGAAAAGGCCCGCTCGGTGGCCGCCGACGCCCTGATCCTCGATTTGGAGGACTCCGTTCCGCCCGCCGAGAAGGAGGCGGCAAGGCAGATGGTGGCCACCGCCAGCGGCGGCCTCGTATCGAAAGGTCGGGTCATCTTCGTTCGCGTGAATGCCCTAACTACCGCTTACGCTATCGCCGACATCCAAACGGTGGTGACGAAGGGCCTGGGGGGTATTCTCCTCCCCAAGAGCGAATCGGCCGCCGACATCCGTCGGGCTGATTCGTTGATTGCGGAAGCCGAGAGAAAGGCTGGCCTGGAGGCGGGCTCGGTCCGTCTCCTCGCCCTTGTCGAGTCGCCCAAGGGCGTCATCAATGCTTATGAGATAGCCACGGCTTCCCCCCGACTCGCCGGCATGACTTTTGGCGCCGAGGACTACGCTCTGGAGATGGGCATCACCCGCACCAAAGAGGGAGGAGAGATCTGCTATCCACGCCAGGTCATCTCCGTCGCTTGCCATGCTGCTAACGTGCTGGCCATCGATTGCGTGTTCACAGGGGTCAGGGATCCGGAGGGTCTCGTCGCCGAGACCAGGCTGGCGAGGCAGATGGGCTTTCAGGGCAAGCTGGTGATCCATCCCGATCAGATAGGGCCGGTGAACGAGATCTTCGTGCCACCTGCCGACGAGATCGATTACGCCCGCCGGGTTCTCGAAGTCTACGAGGCGGCGGTAGCCGAGGGGAAGGCAGCAGCCACCCTCGACGGCAAGATGATCGATACGCCGGTAGCGGAAAAGGCCAAGAAGCTGCTAGCTCTGGTGGAAGCCATCGCCAAGAGGTAGCAGTGAGTGGAGATGCCCTCAGGGTGACCTTGTTCCACCGGAGCGAAGACGGGGTTTCTTGCGCTCACTCTGGCCCTAATAGGGTCACGATAAGGGGATAGCACTCGGTCTAATCGTCTGGACGATAGGGCTCCCGGCATACCAATCCCTATTCACGTAGGCTCCTTGGGTTGCCTTGCCTGCGCACCAGCCGCTTATGGACGAGGACGATAAGCCAGCCCGCCGTCGCCACGGCGAGCACAAAGCCGGCGGCTACCAGATAGAAAAAGAAGCTAGTAACCACACCCTTGCTGCTGCCCGTCAACTCTAGAGATATCCGCTTGGCTATAGCCCCAGGCAGATAAAAGAGGAGTTCGCCACCATAGCGAATGATAACCACCCCCACGACAGCCCCGGCGATCCAAAGGAGGACCTTGAGGATGGCGGATAGCTTACTGGCAGGTTGCACTAGTATCTTGACATCCCCCCTGCATCGGGTATACTAACCTGGTCGGACGATTATAGCACATTCTCCGGCGGAGGTTAACATGCAGGTTGCTCCCAAGGTGCGCCTGATAGCGATCCCCGAGGATAACCATCTGATGCGCCTCACTAGCACCAACGTCTACCTCATCGGGGAGCGAGAGGCCCTGCTGGTCGATAGCGGCCTTGGCGAGGAACTATCAAACCGGCTGATCTTCGACTCCCTCGCCGAGACCTCTGCCAAACTGGCATGGATCGTCATCACGCACGTCCACAAGGACCACTTCGGCGGCGCCGCGATCCTCAAAGAGGCTACGGGCGCCCGGATAGCGGTGCACGCCGCTAATGCGGCGGCTCTGGAAAAGGAAGCCGACTCCCTCAAGGCCGATGTGCTCCTCGAGGACCAAAGTGTGGTCGAGGTCGATGGGGTCAAGGTTGAGGTGATCAATACGCCGGGCCACAGTCCGGGCGACCTTTGCTTGTATATTCGGGACGGCGGCATTCTCTTCACTGGCGATACCATCCTGGGAACTGGCACCGTTGTGGTCGATGGGGATATGGTACAGTACATGAGATCCCTCGACCGGCTGCTGGAATACGAGGCGACCATCCTTTGCCCCGGCCACGGCCCGCTGGTCCAGGATGCCGGGAGGAAGATACGGGAGATAATTGACCACCGCAACATGCGCGAAGAGCAGATCATAGCCCATCTGGCGAAAGGCAACATGACGCCCTGGGACCTTGTGCAGGCCATTTACGTCGACGTAGATCCTAAGCTGCACAAGGCGGCCGAAAGAAACGTCAAGGGCCACCTTCTCAAGCTGCTGCAGGAAGGCAGGGTCAGAAAGTTCGACAGGCAACTCGGA
Organism: Chloroflexota bacterium; assembly: GCA_016190625.1. Lineage (GTDB taxonomy): Bacteria > Chloroflexota > Dehalococcoidia > JACPQF01 > JACPQF01 > JACPQF01. The sequence continues at coordinate 3,822 of JACPQF010000160.1, forward strand.
GGCGAGCCGGAGCATGAGAAGGTCGCAGAGGGCCAGCCAGAGAAGGAGGGCGAGGAGGAGCCGGCCTTTATTTACGAGCTGATTCGTCCTTCAGGAGGACGGCCAATTAGAAGGATAGCGGGCATAGGAGAAAGCTGATGGTGTCATCTCTCGAAGGTATAAGAGTCCTCGACTTCACCGTGGGACAGCAGGGGCCCTATTCCACCACAATGCTTGCGGATCTGGGCGCCGACGTGATCAAGATCGAGGAGCCCAATGCAGGGGACTTCGGTCGCTATTATAGAGTTTGGAATGGCAGAAACGCCTATTTCCTCCTCCACAACCGGGGCAAGAGGGGCCTGGCCGTGGACCTCAAACATCCCCGAGGCCGGGAGGTTATTTTCAAGCTAGCGGCCACCGCCGACGTGGTCGTGCAGAACTTTCGCCGAGGGGTAATGGCGCGGCTGAAGCTTGGCTACGACGATCTCCGGGCGGTAAACCCGCGGCTCATTTACGCCTCTGCCTCGGGATTCGGCCCCCGGGGGCCCTGGAGCGAGAGACCGGCGCTGGACCTGGCCGTGCAGGCTATGGCCGGCGTGATGAGCGTGACGGGGAATCCTGACGACCCGCCGACGCCGGCCGGCATTCCCATAGCTGACCAGGTAGGCGGCATGGTTCTCGCCTTCGGCGTGATGGTCGCCCTCTTCCATCGAGAGCGCACCGGCGTGGGCCAGGAGCTGGACGTATCTCTGTTTGGCAGTCAGTTAGCTCTTCAGGCCTTCAACCTCACGGGGTCGCTGATTCGCGGCAAAAACCAACCTCGTAGAGCACGCCTCCAGACCAGCCCCTTCTGGAACAGCTACCGCTGCAGTGATGGCAGATGGATCGTTATCGCTATGCTCCAAGGTGAACGCCATTGGCCGGCTCTCTGCGCCGCCATCGGACGTGACGATCTGATCGCCGACCCCCGCTTCGATACCTTGGCCAACGCCATAAAGAATGGCGTCGCGCTAATGGCCATTCTCGAAGACATCTTCGCCACCCGTCCCGCTCAGGATTGGCTGGACGACCTCGGCAAGTTCGACCTCATCTGCGCTCCCGTGAACAGCTACATGGACCTCGCCGATTTCCCGCAGGCGCGGGAGAACGATTACATCGTGGACTACGACCATCCGACCTATGGGCCGATCAAGATGGTTGGTTTTCCCGTGCAGCTCAGCAAGACGCCTGGCAATCCCTACCACCGGGCGCCGGACTTCGGCGAGCATACCGCGGAGGTCCTGGCAAGCCTTGGCTATTCTGCCGAAGAGATCGCCAGTATGAAGGAAGAGCAGGTCATTCGCCTCGGCTAATGAAATCCTCCAAACACAAGTAGGGCAAATCGGCGATGCGTTTAGCGCATTCGATGTCATTGCCGACCACCGCATCACACGATGCCTCGACGGCCGTAGATATGATTATGGAGTCGGGGACGCCGATGCGGCTGCGAGCTCTCACTAGCGCTGCTCGCTGAGCGATCGATCGACTCGTCGGAACGATTTCTAGGTTTGGGAGCCCCGACATGAACTCCCTGATATCTTGTGCTGCCTGCCAGTTCTCCAGGCGCAAAGGCTTCACCAAGAGCTCCAATTCCACGACGACAGATACCACCGCCGTCAGCCTTCCGGCCTCCACCTCTTTCAACAGGTGGCCTACGTAAGGCTGAAACCGCGGCACCGACTCCAGAAAGTAGACCATAATGCTGGTATCGAGGGCGAGGCGCTTGTAGTCTCCGAGTGTTCGGCGAAAAACGCCTAATCCTGCCCCGTTTCTCGGTTCCAAGATCGCCGCTCCTCCCGCAGGTAGTCTTCGACCTGGCCGGGGCCGCCATAAATGCCTTTCAGCTTGCCGCCGTAAGCATCGACAAAACTTCGGGGCTGCGGTGTCAAGATAATCCGACCACTTACTAACGATGCGCTCAACTTATCGCCCCCACTGAGTCCTAAAGCCCGGCACATGCTAGCAGGCAAGGTTATTTGGTGTTTGCTAGACAAAGTGGTAGTAGACCTGTCTTCCTCCATAGCTCCTCCTCGAATCAGCCTCCAAGCCCAGTATACATCATACCAAGCATTTCGTCAATATGCTTTACAGCGCGGATATCCCTTGGTAGAAGTGGCGGCCACGAGGTTTGCTCTGGAAGAAGCTCACGACCGGCTAACACGGTTGATGGCTGGCGACGGCGCTCTTAAGACGCTGCCGGAGGGGCGCGAGGCGCTCCTCTTGGGCCGCGTCCAGCCCGGCCTGGGCCTCGCGCCAGCCCTCCTGCGCCTCGAAGTTCACCCTCACGGCCGAACCGGCGATCCCCATCTCACCGAGCAAGCGGGTGGCCTCGCTGGCGATTCCTTCTCGGCAGGCAAGAAGGTCGCTGTCCCGCGATCTGAGGTAGCGACCTTGCAGCTCCTCGATCTGGGCGGCGATAGACTTCACCTGTTCGCCGGGAGCGAAACGCAGGATGGCCTCGATGGCGCCCTTCGCCCTGGCGCTGTCGGCGATACCGACGGCATCGGCGAGCGCGGCAAGGAAACTCCGCTTCACCGCCGTTGGGTTAGGGTAGCTGCCGATTTGGCTCTCAACGTCTCGCAGAGGCAACCCGACGAGGTATCTATCGGCCAGTCCTTTGCCGATGAGCAGATGCTTCTCGTCTTCCTGTCGTCGTAGCTCTTCTTCGGAGATAGCGCCCAGGCGCTCTGCCCGCTCGAGAGCTATTTCGAGAGCAGTTTTGATTTTTCTAGGCTCCATTTAACACAACCCCCTCTCCTTGCGCTATAATAAGCAAGTCGCATTGTTTTTTCAAGCCAGACATCTCAAGCGGAGGGGACAACGTGGAGATCGCCGACAACGTCTTCTGTTACCCCTGGCGGGGCCAGGGGAATAACTGCAATAGCTACGCGCTGAGATACAAAGTCGACGGCCTGACTCGCTATGCGCTAGTCGATCCCGGACATCTGGTCGTGCCCGTGCCTGTCTCCAATGGGAAGACGATAGTAAACATGCAGGAGCCAGGTCTGGAAGCGCTCCTATCATCTCTCAGAACCGACGGTATACATCCAGGCGAGGTGGATATGGTCATCAACACCCACGGCCACGCCGACCACTGCGAGGCGAGCCTGTGGTGGAAGGAGTCCTTCCCCGGAAGGATGGTGGTAGCTCTCCACGAGGCCGATCGCGACCGCTATGCTAAAGCCATTCGGGGCAATAACCGGCGGCCGGACCAGGCAAGGTCCGACGATCAGCCAGACCTCTTTCTCGACGAGGGTGAGCTCCGACTGGGCCGGCCCGAGCAGGATTGCCTGCAGGTCTTCCACACGCCGGGCCACTCGCCGGGGAGCATCTGTCTTTTCTGGCCGCAGGCCAAAGTCCTCATCGCCGGGGACGTCATGTTCTTCCGGGCGGTGGGGCGCACCGACCTTCCTGGTGGGAGCGCTGCCCAGTTGCGTGAGGGGATCAAGAGACTGTCGGCGCTGGAGATAGAGCACCTTCTGTGCGGCCACGCCTATGGCCATCCGGGCATCATCAGCGGCAGAGATACAGTAGAGGCGAACTTCCGCTTCATTCTAAGTTATGTATTGCGGTAGGGAAACTCGGGGTTTGTGAGTGTGAGCTCGGGGGCCTCAGCGAGGAACCGGCAGAGACTGTCGGTTCCTCGGTCATTCTATGGCCAGGTTGTCTAGTTCTCTTGCACCGGGGTGAGCTTTACGGCAGTTCGCTCTTCTGCCGCTTTCTCGGAACGCCTGCTCGCCGGCAGGACCGCCCAGGCCAGCACCAACGCTGCGAAAGATACGATAGCGAGAAACTCGATTGTGCCCATCTCTTTGATCCTCCAACTTAGCCCTGGCTAATCTCATTTTCTACCGTAATGATACTTCCCTGAGAGAGGGAAATCTACAGACTCCTTGCCTGAACTTTTCGCCCGATTTCTCGTACACCGCGCCCAAAAACCGGGGGGGAACGGGGAGAAACCGGCAACATTGGCGGTTTCTCCCGCTGCCGCTTCTCCAGCCTATACCTGATAGGCGACTTCGCCGTGCTGGGATTCGTCCAGTCCCGCCACCTCCTCGTGCTCCTTGACCCTGAGGCCGATGACCAGGTCGATGACTTTGAGAATCACGAAGGTGGCACCGGCGGCGTAGGCCCAGGTAACGGCTACTGCAAGCAACTGGACTCCCAACTGTCTGGGGTTGCCGAACAACAGGCCGTTGGCGCCTGCGGCGTTAACCGCTGTGGTGGCGAAGAGGCCAGTCGCTATAGCGCCCCACGTTCCGCCGATGCCGTGGCAGGCCCAGACGTCGAGGGCGTCGTCGATGCGCAGCAGATTCCTCAGTTGGATGGCAAGGTAAGGAAGAATGCCAGCCCCCAGGCCGATGAGCACTGCCCCCTGCACGTTGACGAAGCCCGAGGCGGGGGTGATCGCCACCAAGCCGGCTACAGCGCCCATAGCCGCCCCAATGGCGCTTGGCCGACCGGTATGTATCCAGCTCACCGTCATCCATGTGATGGCACCCATAGCTGCAGCCGTGTTGGTTACCACGAAGGCGTTGGTGGCGAGGCCGCCGGAGGTCAGGGCGCTACCGGCGTTGAACCCAAACCAGCCGAACCAGAGCAGAGATGCACCCAAGACCGTCATGGTGGAGTCATGCGGGTCCATGGACTCCTTGCCAAACCCCAGGCGGCGTCCCAGCACCAGCGCGGCCACGAGAGCAGACACGCCCGAGCTGATGTGCACCACGGTTCCGCCGGCGAAGTCCAGCGCACCGAGGGCCCTAAGCCATCCACCCGTGCCCCATACCCAGTGGGCCAGTGGGTCGTAGACGAAAGTGGCCCACAATAGGGTGAAGAAGATGAAAGCTTTGAAGCGCTTTCGCTCGGCGAAAGCCCCGGTGATCAGGGCTGGCGTGATAATGGCAAACATGGCCTGGAAGATCATGAACGCCTGATGGGGCACTGTGGGAGCGTAATCGGGATTCGGTTCGAGGCCCACCCCGCTTAGTCCCAGCCAGTCCAGCCCCCCGATGATCCCGCCCTTGTCGGGGCCGAAGGCAAGACTGTAGCCCCACAGGACCCACTGCACACTGATCAGGGCAAGGATGATGAAGCTCTGCATGATCGTGGCGAGAACGTTCTTTCGCCTCACCAGGCCCCCATAGAAGAAGCCAAGGGCAGGGGTCATCAACATCACCAGCGCCGCCGAGGCAAGTAGCCAGGCGGTGTCGCCGGTGTCCACGGCCGTCGCAGGCGACCCCTCGTCGGCCAGAGCCACGCCGCCTGCCACCGCGGCGAGAGCCAGCGCCGCCGGAGCGGCAACAGCCCATTTCCGAAATCTGTTCATTTCTTTTCACTCCTTTCCAGATTTTCCGCGGAAACGTTCTGGTGTTATGTTACCGCTGCACAATAGACCAAGTCTACGGACGAGGAGCCAGAAAGTTTGGGCCGTTTCTTTGTGCGGATAGTACAAAGGCAGGGCGCCGGGGGAACCACATTCCCGTGGTCCTAGCGAGATTGAAAGGACATCGAGGCTTCAGCCGGTGATGTTGCATGCGCGTGGTGGCTCGACTGGGGTAACCGGCTGAAGCCTCGACGTCCTAGTTGCTTCGCAAGGTATGGATGTCGCCGACGGAGAAAATGACCCAATTGGCCCGGCGAGTTGATTCGGCAGAGCGCCCCGCCGGGCTAATCGGTTCTTGTTTAGCTGATGGCTGATAGCTGACGGCTGAAAGCTATCTATATCTGGTATGCCACTTCGCCGTGTTGGGATTCGTCGAGGCCCGCCCGTTCTTCGTGCTCGTGCACGCGGAGGCCGATCACGAGGTCGATCACCTTGAGGATAACAAAGGTGGCGACCGCAGAGTAAGCCCAGGTGACGGCTACGGCCAGCAACTGGACCCAGAATTGGCCGGGATTGCCGAAGAACCAGCCGTTGGCGCCCGCGGAGTTCACCGCTACGGTGGCGAGCAGCCCCACGGCCAGCGTTCCCAGAGTGCCGCCGATGCCGTGGCAAGCGAGGACGTCGAGGGAGTCGTCGACGCCCAGTCGGCTCTTGAGGAGCTGCATGACGAGGTAGGGAACGACACCGGCCACGAGGCCGACGAGGATAGCTCCCTGTACGGTGATGTAGCCCGAAGCGGGCGTCACGGTAGCCAGGCCGACGATGCCACCTACGGCCATTCCCAGGGCGCTGGGTCGCCCGGTATGAATCCAACTGACGGTCATCCATGTGATGGCCGCCATCGCCCCCGCTGTGTTGGTCACGAGAAAGGCGCTGGTGGCCAGGGCCCCCGAGCCCAGAGCGCTGCCGGCGTTGAAGCCGAACCAGCCAAACCAGAGTAGGCCGGCGCCGAGAATGGTCATAGTGGAATCATGAGGATCCATGGACTCCCGGCCGAAGCCGAGTCGGCGTCCCATCACCAACGCTGCCACCAGAGAAGAGACGCCAGCGCTGATGTGGACCACCGTCCCACCGGCGAAGTCCAATGCTCCGAGGTTTCTCAGCCAGCCGCCGGAGCCCCAGACCCAATGAGCGAGGGGATCGTAGACGAGAGTCGCCCACAGGAGGGTGAAGAAGACGAATGCCTTGAATCGCTTGCGCTCGGCAAAGGCGCCGGTTATCAGGGCCGGCGTTATCACGGCAAACATCATTTGGAAGATCACGAAAGCCTGATGGGGGACCGTTGGGGCGTAGGTTGGATTGGGTTCGAGGCCGACTCCGTTCAGGCCGACCCACTCCAGGCCGCCGATGATCCCGCCTTTGTCGGGTCCGAAGGCCAGACTGTAGCCCCAGAGCACCCACTGCACGCTGATCAGGGCGAGAACGAAGAAACTCTGCATTATGGTGGACAATACGTTCTTGCGCCTGACGAGGCCGCCGTAGAAGAAGCCCAGGGCCGGGGTCATCAGCATGACCAGCGCGGCCGAGGCCAGAAGCCATGCGGTGTCTCCCGTATCTATGGCGGTAGCGGACTGCCCCGTCCCTTCTGCCGCAAAGGCGGGCACCGCCCAGAGGGCCGCTAGCAGCAGGGCCGCCATGACCGGGAATATTCGTTTGTAGGTTCTACCTGACAAGTTCGCCTCCTCCAGAACCAGTTGGTGGCAAATAGCCCCAATTATTTTAGAGGTCCTCTTGCCACAGAATCTACGGACTCAATGCCAGAACCTTGGCTTCGCCAAATTGGGCGCGGCGCCCAAACGCGAAGCGGCGGCTGACACGCGTCAACCGCCGCCAGTGGCCCTGACTCTTCTGCTACGCCCTGTTGGCCCTACATCTCTCGTCTGAGCGTTCCTAGCTCCTGACGGATGCTATAGGCGAGCCAGACCAGGGCCCCCAGCAAGGCCATCATCAGCCCGATGGGGAACAGGAATGGCACAAGGGGAAAACCGGGTATGCGCGTTTCCATTCTCTCCATTTGCCTGTTGCACCCCCTATTCTGCCTCTGGTGGCGTCCTTCCGTTGAAGAACCGTCCCTTGTGTTGGTCTGCGCTGCCACGATGGCAGTGACGGACCAATGGGTAGCCGCAACTATCGTACCCGCCGTCGCCAAGGTAGAGAACGTTCAGACAGAAGATGGATCGGGTTCACAATTTCGAAAACAGCATCTTGACCTGCTGCCAGTTGTGTGCTAATATCCAAGCACGGAATAACCTGTAGTTCCTTCCAAGCTCGGCTACACTGGCGTGAGGGCGTTGGGGGAGAAGCTGTCGTGAGGCGACCGAGCTAGTGCGGCTTTTCCATTGTGGGTATCGTCAAAATGAAGCCACGGGCCCTTTTCGCGATAACCTTCACGGTTTTCTTGGCTCTTGTTGTGTTGTCCATCCGCGGCAGAGCCGATCCTCTGGCAGCCAAGGCGCATCCTGCGCAGGAGACGGTCGGGCCAGCATTCGCGTCCGGTCGCGTGATTTTGAAGCTTCGGTCTCGAGTCGAGCCAAGCGCATCCCCCGCCGGGTCCGCTTTGACTGCGATGCTGGCGAGGGAAGGCATCCAAGCGATGGAACCCCTACAGCCGGTCCAGCCCGTTGCCACTGGACCATCTAAAGCGACAGACCACTTTGGTCTCTCCCGCATCTATCGTTTGAAGCTGGCGCCCGATGGTGATGTGCTCCGAACGGTGGCCTCTCTGTCCGCCCGGCCCGAAGTGGAGTACGCCGAGCCGGACTACCTCGCCCAACGCATCGCACCACCCGACGACCCCCGCTATGGCGAGCAGTGGGCACTGGCCAAGATTCAAATCGAGGCCGCCCGGGCGGTCGTGACCGGCACTCCGGCGGTTCTCATTGCGGTGGTGGACTCCGGCGTCGATCTCGAGCATCCTGACCTCAGCCCGAGCCTCTGGGTTAACCCGGGCGAGATTCCTGACAACGGGATTGACGACGACGGCGACGGCTACGTCGACGACGTCCGGGGCTGGAACTTCATAGCCGGCAGCAACGACGTGCTGGACGACAGCGGCCACGGTACCCTCGTGGCAGGGATCGCCGCCGCGCGCACGGGCAATGGGGTGGGAGTGGCGGGCGTGTGCGGGAACTGTGGCATAATGCCGGTGAAAGTAATGCAACCATCGGGCGCCGCCAACTACTCCGACATGGCCGCCGGAATAGCCTACGCCACGGCCAAGGGGGCGCGCGTGATCAACCTCTCCTTGGGCGGCTACGCCGATTCGCGCGCGCTACGCGATGCCATATCCAGCGCCCTCGTCCAAGATGTCGTGGTAGTCGGGGGAGCTGGCAACGACAACACCTCCTCGCCCTTCTATCCGGCGGCCTACGAGGCCGTGGTCGCCGTAGCCGGCACGACCATTACCGATACGCGCGCCGGCTTCAGCAACTACGGCTCGTGGGTCGACGTGGCTGCGCCGGGGGCGAACATCCTCACCACGGCGATGGGCGGCGATTACCTGTCCACCTCCGGCACGTCGATGGCGGCGCCGTTTGCCTCCGGTCTGGCAGGACTCCTGCTTGCCCTGCACCCTGACTGGGGCCCGGCGCTGGTGCGCTCGCAACTGAAGCACACCGCCGACTCAATTGATTCTCTGAATCCGGGCTATTCTGGGCAACTGGGCAGCGGGCGCATCAACGCCGGGCGAGCCGTCCAGCCGCCGCAGCCGATTCTCACTTACGCCGGTTTCAGCGTCAATAGCACGGCGAACGGTCGGGTCGACTTAGGCGCCAGCGCCTCGCTTGCCGTCGCCCTGTACGACGACTGGGCGGATGCCGCGGCCGTCACGGGCACGCTAAGCACGGACGACGCCTACGTTACCGTGGTAACCAGCACGGTTGGCTTCGGAGACATCGCCTCGGGAAAGACCGTCACTGTTACCGGCGGAATTGTGTGCCGTCGAGTCGGCAGGGATAGTGCGCGGCCGGGTCTGGGTGATTATGGTTTCGCCCGTACTTTTGTACGGGCGCTAGTGGGAATGCCGATGGGCTGTCAGGGTCTTGGAGAAGAGCCT
>JACPQF010000154.1 GCA_016190625.1 Chloroflexota bacterium
CTGCTAGGGTGGAGGGTGGAGGGTGGAGGGTGGAGGGGAGGCCTCTCCACCCTTTCTCGGGTTGGACCCGGCTGTTCATCCTTCCGGGCTTCGAGTTCAAGGTCGTCGACGCACTGATCACCAATTTTCATCTTCCCCGTTCGACGCTGCTCATGCTAGTCGGCGCCTTTGCCGGACGCAAGGTGGTCCTCGACGCCTACGAGGAGGCGATTCGCCAGGAGTACAGGTTCTACAGCTTTGGGGATGCCATGCTTATTACCTAGGGTTGAGGGTTGAGGGTAGAGGGTTGAGAGTTGAGGGGACCCCTCCACCCTCAACCCTCTACCCTCAACCCTAATGGAGAGACCATGCGATTAGCCTTCGCGGCCGATTTCCACGGTAGCCAGAGACATTACTTCCAGTTCCTCGAGATCAGCAGACGAGAGCGGGCAGACGTTGCCATTGTCGGCGGCGACCTGTTCCCCGTCGCTCGGCCATATGAGGAGATGCTCCGCGTCCAAAGGCAGTTTGCCGGGACCGTTCTCCCCGGCATGCTGCAGACCCATCGGAGCCTGGGCGGCTGTCCTATCTATCTTCTGCCGGGAAATAACGATTGGAACGAGGCGTTCCTCGAGCTTTGTCGGGCCGAGCGGGAGGGACTGGTGGCCTGCGCCGGTCCTTCCGTCTGCCATGTGGCCAACGGCCTTGCTCTCCTGACGCAGCCCTTCGTTCCTCCTACGCCCTTTCGTATGAAGGACTTCGACCGCCGGGACCTGGCGGCAGAGCCCTGCCCCGAGCAGCCGAACCCCGTCTTCTATTCCGAAGGGGACGAGATCAAGCAAGCCGACATTGGCCCTTACCTGGCCGGGCGTCCCAGCATCGAAGAGGAGATGGAGAGGTTGGGCATGAGCAGGGCAGGGGCTGAGAAGACCATCTGGGTGACGCATTCGCCTCCGTTTGGCACGGGGCTGGACCGCACGGCTGAGGGGACAGAGGTGGGAAGCAAGGCGATCAGGGCCGCCATCGAGAAACACCAACCCCTTCTATCGCTCCACGGCCACATTCACGAGGCGCCGAAAGTGGCGGGCACCTTCGCCTGCCGCCTCGGACGTACCATCTCCATCAACCCTGGCCAGAGGATATCGCAGGTGTACGCGGTCGTGGTCGACCTCGGCCCAACTGTCGTGCTTCGCCACACCGAGCTCGGCGAGTTAACCGCGGACTGCGTGGCTAGGGCATAGGGCGAAGAACCGTTTGGGCCACGCAAAGCGCCAAGCGGCACGAAAAAGCGCGAAAGCGATGGGTCTCTTCTTCGCTCCTTTCGCATTCTTTCGTGCACTTTCGCAATTCAAACGCCCTTGTCGGATTGTCGCGATGCATGCGCTCCGGATGTAACCTTCCCCACCTATGATGCCCCCGGACCATCAAGCACAAGCTTGACATTTCGTCAGCGCAATGATAATATCTTGCCCAACTAGCCGGCCACCAGCTTATCCGAGCCTCGTCCTGGCTCGCCCTTCGCGCCCACGGTCAGAATCACAGCTATCGACCATCATTTCGACAGAGGTACGACGTGGACCGCAAAACGACCGTCATCGTTCTAGCTGTAACGGCATTATCTCTCATTGTCGGCGTCCAGCAACTCCTGGCTCGCACCCTGCCACCTCCCGGCCAGCCGGCCTCCGCCATCCGCCTGAAAGCGGCGGTTTTCGACCCGCTCTCGGACCAGGCGCCGGCGGTACCAGACAGGGACGCGAAGTCGAAAAGCGCCGGTCAGGCCACCTACCTCATCCAGTTTGCCGGCCCCGTGCGGGAGGAATGGAAGAGCGCGGCAGAGAACGCCGGGGCGCGCCTGTACGGCTACATCCCTGACAACGCCTTCATCGCCCGCCTGGATGCGTTCACGGCCGATAAGCTCCGCTCTCTCAGCTTCGTCCGCTGGGTCGGCCCCTATCACTCCGGTTACCGCCTATCGCCTGACCTCTCCTCTAACGCTATCCAGTCCACGTACCCCACGACCGTTACGGTTGAGGCTCTGCCGGACGTGGTTAGGCCGGCTGTGGCTGGTCAGATCGAGGCGCTCGGCGGGTCCATAATCGACCAGGGTGGGACGCCGATCGCAAGCTACCTACGAATCCTAGTGCCAGCAGATCGCCTGGCAGATCTGTCGGCGTTGGACGGGATCCTCTGGGTGGAGGGATACTTCTCGCCGCGCGTTCAGAACGACGTAGCCGCTGGCACGATAATGCGGGCGGGGACCGTCCGCCAGGAACTCGGGCTCTACGGCTCGGGGCAGACCGTGGCGGTGGCCGACACCGGCCTCGACGTAGGCACCACCGGGTCGGCGGTGAGCGACGATTTCGAGGGTCGCATCAGCTCCGGCATCGCTATGTGCGCCAACGTCAGCGGTGGTCGCACGACCTGGGACGACAAGAACGCCCATGGCACTCACGTCGCCGGCAGCGTGCTAGGCAGCGGTAAACTATCCGGAAGCAACCCGATGTCACACAGCTACAGTGGCTCTTTTGCCGGCGTAGCGCCCGAGGCCAACTTGGTTTTTCAAGCCGTACAAGATTCCGATGGTTCCCTCAGGTGCATTCCAGCCGACCTTGCCAGCGGGCTCTTCTTCCCGGCCTACGATCTTGGCGCCCGCATTCATACCAATAGCTGGGGCGGCGCGACCGGGACGAGCGCCAACCCTTACGGCGGGTATACTGCCTCGGCACAGCAGGCGGATTCCGCCATGTGGCAGAAAAAAGATCTCCTCCTGCTGTTCGCGGCCGGGAACGAAGGCGTCGACGCCAACAGCAACGGTCTGATCGATCCGGACTCGATGAACTCGCCAGGCACCGCGAAGAACGTGATCACGGTGGGCGCCTCCGAGAACGTGCGCACCAGCCTCAATGCCTATACCTGGGGCAATCTCTTTTCCGGCAATCCTTTTCCCGCAAACCCGATAAACGGCGACCCTGCCGGGAACAACGCCAGCGGCCTGGCTGCCTTTTCCAGCCGGGGTCCAACCGACGATGGGCGGATAAAACCGGATATCGTGGCGCCGGGAACGTGGATTGTCTCCGCCCGCTCTCATGCCTCGGGTGCCGGCAACGGCTGGATGTCATATTCCGGCAATTCCCACTACGTCTACATGGGTGGCACCAGCATGGCCACCCCCCTCACGGCCGGCGCGGCCACCATCGTCCGCGAGTGGCTCACTCGCATTAGGTCCGTCGCCAATCCCAGCGGCGCCCTCCTGAAGGCCCTGCTCCTCAATGGCGCCGTCGATATGACCCCCGGCCAGTACGGCACCGGCAGCGCCCGTGAGATACCCGCCGTGCGACCGAACAGCGTGGAAGGCTACGGCCGTGTGGACCTCGTCCAAACCATTGATCCGCCCTCACCCCTAAACCTCTGGTTCGCCGACAACACCACCGGCATCTCCACCGGTGGCACGGCAACCTATACCCTGTCAGTAGGAAACTCTCAAGCTCAGGCCAGCCAGCAGGCGCCATTGTCAGGCAGCACGACCGCTCGGGCTGATGAGACCCCGAGGGCAGGTCCTGCCGTTCAGAGTCAGGAGCAGCTATCGTCCCCGGCCGCAGCGGCTCTGCCTCCCCTTCAGTTCTCACAGGCGGCGGTCGCCAGCGCGGCGCCGGTTGCGGCCAGCCTAACCCCTCTCGGCACGGCGAACTTGCTGCAAGACGCCGGGTTCGAGAGCGGCTCGTGGACCGGGTCCGCTTGGACCGTTACTGCTACCGGACCATCATTTTCCAACTCGGCTTATAACGGCAGCAGTTGGTCGATGCACTTTGGCGGCGCCGCTTACGGGGGAAGCGATGAGATCGCCCAGACCGTGGCCATCCCTTCCGACGCCGTATCGGCTACCATCCAGCTCCACTTCAAATGGAGCACGGCCGAAACAGGGTCGGCGAGCGGCGACACCCTTATCTTCGGCCTGTGGCCCGAGCAGGGATCGACGGCCTATGCCTACGCCGGGTGGTACTTCGGGTATCTCGGCAACCAGTACGGCCGCAACCCCACTGGTTGGTATAAGGAAACCTATAACCTTACCGATTCGGAGCTCGCAGCCGTCAAGGGCAAGACAGTGAAGATGGTTTTCCAGACCTATAACGACGCTTTCTACGTCAGCGAAGCGTGGATAGATGATACCGCCCTCTACGTCAACCGGCCCAGCACTGCAACTCCGACCGCCACCCCTACGCTCACGTCGACGCCGACCGCCACTGGAACTGCCACGGCCACCAGTACGGCTACTACCACCGGCACGGCTACCGCTACTGCGACAGTCGGGAGTCCCACCCAGACTTCCACGACCACGGCTACCGGCACCCGGACGTCCACGGCCACCAACAGCCCGACGGCTACGGCCACGGTGGCTACCGGTGGCCCCTTGAGCATCACTCTGGCCTATTCCGATTATCCCGGTGAGCCCGCCGCCGCCAAGGCCCTAGTCAATGACCTCGACCTCGAGGTTATCGCTCCCGACGGAACCCATTACTACGGCAATCAGGGCGTCTATACCAGCGGCTCCTGCCTGCGAAGTAGCAAATGGGACGCTTGCAACCCGGTGGAAGGCATGGTCATTCCCCGGGCCGTCTACGGCACCTACACCGTGGTCGTACACGGATATCAGGTGGCTCAAGGCACTAAGCAGCCCTTCGCCCTGGTGGCTACCGGCGACTACCTGCAGGAGGCCACGGCTGAACAGGCAACCGCCACTCCAACTCCCAGCCAAACCGCGACCTCTACCGCCACCAGCAGCACAACTGCTACCAGGAGTCCAACTGCGACCGTCACGGCCACTTCGAGTCCGACCGCCACCGCGACCCGCACCGCCACTGCCACGGCGACCGAGACGCGAGTCCCTGCGCCCATCGTCTACAGCATCGACCCGACCAGCGGATCGACTTCGGCCAAAACTTCCGTCACTATTCGGGGAACCAGGTTCAGCCTCAGCGCTCAGGCTGCCTTGGCCAGTGGCGGCTCCACCCATTCCCTGACAGACATCGAGGTGCGCAGCGCCAGCACTATAGCTGGCAACGTGCCCGCAGGCCTCGCCGCCGGCGCCTATGATGTGGTCGTCACGAACAGAGACGGGCAATCTGGCAGGCTCAGCTCCGCCTTTGCCATCGCCGGCTCTGCCCCCTTGATTCGTCGAGTCTTTCCTTCTCAAGGAGCGTATGACGTACCCAACCAGGTGACCATAGACGGCAGCAACTTCCGGGAGGGTGTGACGGTCGAAGTGACCAAGGATAGTGCGTCTGCCTCGCTAGCTAACGTTCACCGCAGCAGCAGCTCCCGGATCGAGGCGGTTGTCCCCGCCGGGCTCGCCGCCGGGATCTACGACGTCATCGCTCGCAACTCCGACGCTCTTTCCAATCCGGGATCGCTGAGCCAGGGCTACACCGTTCTCTCCAACACCCTCGACCTCTTCGTCGACGACGACGATATCTGGACCGACCCGGTGACGGTGCGGCAGGGCGATACGGTGCGACTGGGCGTCAATCTCCGCCGGCGGGGCGGCCAGACCACCGTCCAGGTGCCAGTTCGGTTCTACCTCGGCGACCCCGATGCCGGCGGTACGGTCATCGGCGACGTGACCACGGCGCCCATTCCGCCCAGCACGGAGACCGAAAGCGCCTTCGTCTCGTGGCCGGTGGGCAATCAGACAGCAGCGGTCGAAGTCATGGTCGTAGTGGATCCGGACTCGACCATTACCGAGATCACCAAGGGGAATAATCGGGCCAGCCGCAGCGTGGCCATTCTGCCCCCGGCGGGCGATAGCACACCGCCGGAGGTCACCGGCCTCGTGCTGGCCGGCGGCGCGGCCCAAACCACGGTGCCCCAGATCGGGGTGGTGATCGGCGCCAGCGACAATGCGGGCGGCAGCGGTGTGGCCAACATGTATCTGGTGGAGCGGGAATTCAGCACCGCCGCCCGGGCCTGGATACCGATCCAGACCACTGGCTGGGTCAGCTTCACCAGTCCCTATACGCTCACTCTAACCGACCGGGCCGGCCACCGCTACATTCAGGCCTACGTCGCCGATGCCGCCGGTAACATCTCCTTGAACGTCTTCAAGACTCAGATCGATTACGTGCCGGCGACGGACACCTTGCTGGCCTACCAGGTGCGGCTATACCGGCGCACCCTCGGCATCGGCGATAGCCTCACCGTGCGCGTCGTGCCGCAGAGCGGGGATGCCGACCTCTACGTCTGGGGTCCGAGCGGGAATAACCTGCTTGTAAGTGCCGCATCCGGCACTGCCGTAGATGAAGGCACGGTCACGGCAACCGAGGCGGGTATCCATCAAATAGAGGTGTTTGCCTACACCGACACAACCTATACCCTGACCATTAGCTCCGGGGCAGCGGCGGCGTTTGCCGTCCTGCCTCAGGCGGTCCGGCCGAACGAAGGCAAGGTCTCCCGAACCTCGCCGGTCGTACCGGCAACCAACGAGCCCGAGGGACAGATGGCGGTGCCGGGCGCGCCAATCGGCTCGCCCAGCTCGGCCTACTACCGGGTTTATCTACCGGTCACCGTCCGCGCCTACGCTGGTGGATGGTAGTTCGGTTGGGCATTACTGACAGCACATGCACGGTGAATGATATTCGCCCTAGAGTCCGAACACCTTTTGGGCATTGGCTCCGAGTATCGCCGCCACTTCCTCTTCGGTGAATTTGATGCCCTCGGGCGCCTTCCGGGGCAGGTCTCGCAGGATCTGCACGAACTCCTCATTGGCAACCAGCGCGGTGAGGCCTGGCCCGTCGCTGCCGAACATTACGCTGTCCGTTCCAGCGATGTCTAAAATGTCGCGTAGGTTACGGCAGAAGCGGTCGTAACCGGCAACGGCGGAGATCTGCCACAGTGCCAAATCGCCATAAAGGTTGGGACGATATTGGGCTAACTGGGCCCATTGGAGCCAGTCGAAGCGTCCGACGTGGGCTGCAATGATCTTGAGTCCAGGGAAGTCCTGAGCAACTTCGTCGAGGAGTCTCACGTCCGCGTACTTGGAGCGCCAGTGAGGACCTGGATAGAACCTTGGCAGTGGACCGGTGTGGGTCAGCAAAGGTGTTCCGAGTTGCTCGGCTACCTTCAAAACCTTATAGGCCTCTTCGCTATTGGGGTAGTGCCCGAAATCAGGATGCCATTTCAAGCCGCGCATGCCATACTCTTCGATGCAGTGACGATATAGCTCGGGGGCCTCCTTCCGCCGGGGATCGATCCCCGCCAGCGCGATGACTCTGCCGTTGCTCTTACGGGCGAACTCTGCCCAAGCTCGGTTGATAGAAAGAATATCGCTATCGGCCGGTATTCTACGAGGCTCGTCGGTCACGCATATGATGGTAATGTCGATGCCAGCTTGGGACATCCTCTGGAACAGCTTCTGGCCATCAGGATCTGGAGTGTGGGATTGCATCCTCCTCTTAACTTCTTCCAAAGGGACATCCGTCCGCTCTGACCTACCTCCGCCGCCGAAAGCATTGTAAAAAGCTTCGGCTTGGATGCTCAGGGCCTTGTCGTCGCGAAAGACCGGGATCACGTGGTGGTGAACGTCGACAATCATTGAAACCCCTTCCTAACTAGTGAAGTATTCTCCCGGAGTGAAACCGATTCGAAATTAGCCTGATAGATGACCGGCTTCGGCCACGAGTCGGGCAAGAGCAGCGCGGGAGCCAATACCCACGCGGGCGTAGAGATTGCGAAGATAAGTTGAGACAGTCAAGGGGCTAAGCGTCAGGCGATGGGCGATCTGCACGTCGGTGAGGCCCTCCGCAACCAGTTGTGCTATTTCGAGTTCACGCCCGCTCACGATGACGCCAGCCAAACATGGTCGACCCGTGGCAGGTTTCGAAAGGGCCAACCGTTGCAGCAACCGTAGCGCTGCGGCGATATAGTGCTGAGCACCCAGGCGCTCGAACATGACCAAACTCTGCTGTGCGGCTCCACTCGCTAGGTCTGGCCGCCAGGCAGCAGCAGCCGTTGCTTCCTCAAACAAGGACTTGGCCGCTTCGAATGGCATTGCCAGATCGGCGAACGTCTCCTGCGATCGAGACAAGCAAACTATGGCGTCCTGCCATTCACCCAAGGCCTGCCGGGCGAGACCCTCGGCCCGAGAGGAGAGGGCGGTGAGATAGGGCGCGCCGGTTGGCCCCAAACCAAGTATCAGGCGCGCAGTTTCCAGTGCACTTTGTGGCTGTCCCGCAGCCACCTGCGCTTCGGCTAGCCACATGAGGCCCATCGGTATGCACCCCAGCGCCAAGCTGGCGCGGGGAGCCACCCATGCCGATGTTCGCACAAAATCGACGGCAATGCCCAGCGCGCGCTCTACCTGCCCTCGTTCCAAGGCAAGGGCCACCTCCGCAACGTCGACGAGGCCAAAAACCCGCCTATCGCCAGTCCTTCTGGTATGGGAGGCTGTCTTAGCTTCGCAAATACTGGCTTCGGCCCGGGAGAAGTCCCCCCGCAGGACCGCGACCATCGTCCGTGCAGCCAATAACGAGGCCAAGCCATGGGAATGTCCGATCCGATGGGCAAGTTTCATGGCCTCCGAGATGTCCTCTAGTGATTCGTCCCAAGCCCCAAACATGAATTTGGCGGAAGCCAAATGGAAACGATGAAATACCCCCCATTCGGAGTATGGCGCGCCCAGTCGTTGGGCCACAGACAGACCTCGTTCAGCATGGAAACGCATGAAGTTGTGGTCGCCCAGGCGCATCCCAATGACCACCAGCGTGGTATAAGCC
>JACPQF010000152.1 GCA_016190625.1 Chloroflexota bacterium
CATCAATGACTGCTGTAAGTAAATGGTCTGACAACTGAGCCAGGCCTAAGGTCAGCCGCCTTAGGCTCAAGCCATAGGCTAATAGCTGAAGGACGCTGAAGCGCCCCGGGACGCCGAGGACATCGCCCCCTAGCCTGCTTTGGCATGCTTGATTTGTTAGCCTGATGATTGATCATCAGGCGACCTTGCAGCACAAGACTTGACGCGCACTCGCCTCATGCGTTGAGCTTGCCAATCGAAGTGAAATGGGGTACATTATTAGGCACCAACAGTAGCCTTTGCGGGAATCATCCTAAAGGAGATGCAGCGATGATCAAGGCCCAAATCGTGGGCGCGACGGGCTATGGCGGCCTGGGCATGGTCGAGCTGCTCCAGCGCCACCCGGAGATAAGAATCGTCTCCCTTCTCGCCAAGACCGACACGGGCAAGCCTATCGGCGACCTCTTTCCCCACCTGCGGGGATTCTGCGACCAGATAGTGGAGGAGGCGACGCCGGAAAGGGTGGGGGAAGCCGCCGACCTGGTGATCTTCGCTACTCCCGATAGGGTGGGAATGTCCCTGGCGGGAAAAGTGCTAGCTGCCGGAGCGGCCGTGATCGACTACAGCGGCGATTTTCGCTTCCCGTCGGCGGAGCAATACGGCCAGTATGCCCTTCTCCATCCCTCGACAGCCGGCCAGCCGCACGCTGCTCCCGACCTGCTGCCCCGGTCCACTTACGGCGTCCCCGAGATCTTCCGCCGCCAGATCAGGGAATCCAGGTTGGTGGGCAATCCGGGCTGCTTCGCCGTGGCCATGACGCTCGGCCTTGCCCCCGCCGTAAAGCGGGGCATCGTCGACCCGGGGTCGATAATCGTGGATGGCAAGACAGGAAGCTCGGGGGCAGGGAAGAAGCCGAGCACCGTCCACCACTTCCCCGAGCGAAACGAGTCCTGCGCTCCCTACCGGCTGGCTAGCCACCAACACTCCGTGGAAACGGCCGCCACTCTGTCGCAACTGGCCGGCGAGACGGCCCGCCTGACCTTCGTCCCCCACCTCCTGTCCACGACCAGAGGCATTCTCTGCACCTGTTACGCGAGCCTCCGCGCTGGCGTCTCGCTGGGCGAGGTTCATGACCTCTATCGCGACTTCTACGCGGGGGAGCCCTTCGTGCGCATTCAGCCGCCCGGAGTCTACCCTGGCTTGAAAGCCGTCCTCGCCAGCAACCTCTGCGACATCTCCCTGGCGCTGGACGCGGCCGCCGGGCGGCTTATCGTCGTATCGTCTATCGACAACTTGCTGAAAGGGCAGGCGGGCAACGCGCTGCAGAACATAAACGTCATGTTCGGTTTTCCCGAGACGATGGGGCTCGATCGGCTGCCGCTGTATCCGTAGGCCGCGAGGCTCGGGCCCGTCGAGCACGCTTACCTACTCGAAAAGGCTGCAGCCGGCAGCGCCAATTTGGAGACGTGGATCGTGCCGGGCTCGAACCACGTCGAGTCATACAAGGACCATCCGCAGGAATATCTGAAGCGGGTCGTCGGGTTCTTCGACCGACATTTGAAGTAGCTTCGTCAATGGCAACATCGGTGAAAGGCAACGAGACAAGAGAAGAAGCTAACTGGGAAGACCTAGACCCCGGTCTCCAAGCGGTGTTCGGGTTGGTATTCGAGCGAGAAGGAATCGACTTCCGTTCCTACCGCCGGAAAACGATAGAGCGCCGGGTGGTCAGCCGCCTTCAGAAGCTGCGCTGCCAGAGCTGTGAGGATTATGTTGCGATTCTCGCTAGAGACGTGGCCGAGAGTCGCCGCCTCCTCGAGCACGTCACTATAAAGGTCAGTCGGTTCTTCCGCGATGCTCCCGTCTACGAGCGGCTTCGCACGGAGGTGCTGCCCGAGCTTTTCCGCCCCGGCGAAGCGCAGGCCGCGCTTCACTTCTGGAGCGCAGGCTGTGGCCTCGGCGAGGAGGCCTATTCTCTGGCCCTTCTCCTCGCGGAGGTGGCGAGGCGAGGCAGATCTCTGCCGAAAGTCGCCATCCTGGCCACGGACCTCGACGAAGCAGCGTTGGCGGGCGCCCGGCGAGGGCGGTATCCGGAGGCAGCGCTGGCGGAGGCCAGCTCTCAGACGATCGCTGGCTACTTCAGCCGGAGCGAGGGACGCCTAGGTCCCCAGTACGAGATCCACGACCCTATACGGCGGAGCGTCACCTTCCTGCGACACGATCTCCTAACAGGAACGGCGCCCATCGAGGGCACCAAGTTCGACCTCATCCTCTGTCGCAACGTGCTCATCTATTTTGAGCGACCGGCTCAGGATCGGGTATTCCATCTGCTCGCCGCCAGCGTCACCGCGGGCGGCTATCTTTGCCTCGGTGAGGCCGAGCACCTGCCGACTCACCTTGCGCCCGACTTCGAGGTTATCGACCGGCAAGCCAGGTTGTATCGCAAGCTCTAAGTAGCTATCAGTCCTTCCGCAGAAGGACCGTCAGCTTCACGAGGGCCGGCGCCGTCTGGGCTAATACTGATGCTTGGCTGCAAATTACCTTCTGTGATCTACTTAGCTTAGTGGTGCATCAGGCAAGTTAGTTGCAAGATCCATCCCGCTAGGGCGTCCTTCAGCGGACGGACGCCCCTACATGTGGGTCAACGTGGCCAAACATGTAGGGCGGCTCCCGAGCCGCCCATGACCGCCGTTCTGTTAGTACCACGGGTTTACCGGATGCACCACCTAGTGTTGGCCAGATTGAGGCGCCCATCGCGGTGAACACCGCCATGGCAAATCGCAAGGACGGAACGAGTTCGGGCGACCGGCGGTCGCCCACATGTTACGGTGATGTCAGCAAGCCGAGTTTATACGGTTCTGGCTTTGGGTTTCTTGATCGCCACGGCGTCAGTCAGCTTCGACCCCGGCGAGAAAGAGACGCGTCGCCCGGCAGCAATGGTAATCGGCTGCCCGGTTCTCGGGTGTCGCCCTCGCCGCTCTTTGGTCTCGGACACCTTGAAGCTGCCAAACCCGATCAGTCGAACCTCTTCTCCCTGCCCGGCGGCCTCGGTTATGGCCTCGAAGGTCGCGTTCACCGCCGCAGTCGCCTTGGCGCCGGTCATACCGGCCTTTGCCGCCACTTTCCTCACAAGGTCGCTTTTTCCCAACATTGGCCTTTCCTCCTGGCATGCCGTCTTTTGGGCACGATTCTCCCGACAAGGGCCGCGCCCCTGCTGTTTTTGCTGCAATAACCGTGCCTGCCTACCCTCGATAGTCCTCTCTGCCTCCGGGTGAGAGTCAGGGTCAGAGCGGCTTGAACAGGTGATCGGAACGCGTCATCAAAACCAACCTTCCCGCCTGAACCAAATCAGCATGAGGATGGGTATGATGATCAAGCTGGCCACCGTGATGGCGAAGAACTGCGGGCTGTCATAGGGCAACGCTGAAAAGTTCATCCCGCCGATGCTGGCGATGAAGCTGACAGGCAGAAAGAGGGTCGTCACCACGGTGAGCCGCTTCATGATGTCGTTGAGGCGATTGGAGATGGCGCTCAGGTGGGCGTCCAGGATGTTCGAGGCAACGTCTCGTTGGGTTTCCGTCATGTCGAAAATGGTTACCAGAAGGTTGTGCACATCGCGCAGATAAACCGTGGTCTCGCCGCGAACGAACGGATAGCCGTGCAGACCGAGCTCGTTGGCGATCTCCCGCAGGGGGCTCACGACCCGCCGCAACGTCGCCAGTTGGCGCCGGATCGTCACGATGGGGTCGATGGTGGTTAGACCGCCCCTGGTCAGGATTTCGTCCTGAAGTTTGTCCAGCTCGTCGTCGATGCCGTTGACCACCGATAGGTAGCTGTCGGCCAGGTTGTCCATGAGCCGGTAAAGGCAGAAATCTGTGCCTCGCATGAGCCAGGCAGACTTCTCCTCGAAGCCATGCCGGAAGCCCTCCCGATACTCCAAGGCTTCGGCGTGAGAAGCGACAATGTATTGCTTGGAGACGAAGGCGTGAACCTCGACCAGCTCGATTCCGGCTCCCTCTATCGCCGCGCAGTGGCCGACGACGAAGACGTGATCCGGATAGTCCTCAAGCTTCGGTCGGGGGTTTTCGCCCCGGAGGTCCTCGAGGGTTAAGGGATGGAAGCTGAACGTCTGCTCCAGCCAGCGCAGTTCCTCTTCGTCGGGCGAGATCAGGTCGAGCCAGAACGTGAGGTCGGGCTGCTTGACCAACCTGTCGATCTCCGTGCGATCCTTAGTCTCGAACGGGCGCCCGTCTTTTACATATACCAGAGTTAGCGACACTTCTTGCTCCCGGCGACGCGGTTGCCCCATTCTAGCATGCGAGTGCTCTTGTCGACAATAGCCCTCGTGTGTTAATATGGCTCGACCCGTGGGGTTCAACCACGAAGGCACGAAGACGTTTCCGTTTGAATCCTGCGGCTCGAGCGCAAATGTAGAAAGTGAACAGCGGGAAGCCATCCGTATCAAGGGGATAACGCCCACAACAATACCGACCGCTGATGGCCGAAAGCTGATAGCTAGCTCATGATCTTTGTTTGCCCAAGCTGCCGAGGCAAGCTGATCGACGAAGTGGAGAATTTGCTCTGCGAGGACTGCCTCGAGCGCTTTCCCCTGGTCGACGGTATACCGGTTTTCTGTGAGATGGATTCGTTCTATGAGGGCAAATGGACGGAGCCCGATGAGTCAGCAGGCTCGCTTCGCAACTGGCTAGTAAAGAAGCAGCGGTTTTTCGTCCGGAGGCTGTCAGTGAAGGAGGGACGCCTTCTCGATTTGGGGTGTGGGGGAGGATGGCGATTGTTCGCTGCATCGCCGATGGCGGTGGGCATTGACGTCTCGCGGTCGTCGTTGGCAGCAGCCAGGTCAATTTACCACCGGGTGGCAGCCGCAGACCTCGGGCAACTGCCGTTCCCGGACGAGACATTTGCCCTGGTAGTCAGCAGCGACGTGCTCGGCCACGTGCCGCTACAGGCTAAGGATCGCGTCCTGGCCGAGATGTATCGGGTTTTGGCAAGAGGGGGAAGGACCCTCCATTACGTAGAGGCGGACGGCCAGGACCCGGTCAATCGCTTCGGGAGAAGGTATCCTGACCTTTACGAGAAATACATTACTGGCCCCGAAGGCCATATTGGTCTGGAGACCGCAGGCGAGACCGCTGCCCGGTTTCGCCGCCACGGCTTCGTTCCCGCCAGAGAAATACCCTGCTACCGGGGATTGCTGTACGTGAACCGTGTCGTGCAGTACTTCGACAACGAGTACCGGCAGAAGTCGAGGCTGCTCTCGGCTTCCGTAGCCGTTTGCGGGACCTTGACACGGTCCAAGGCGATTGAGAACCTGGCGAATGTGGCTGTTACGCTCGCTATGGAAGTTGGCGACCGGATCTTGCCGTCCGGCTGGGCGGGCGGAATGTTGGTCGAGTACCGGAAGGAGCCGTAGGAGGAGACATGGAGCTTCGACAGTATTTTCAGATTATCTGGCGCCGGGTTTGGATTTTGGTGGTCATCACTCTGGCAGCCGGCCTCGCCAGCCTCGCCTTTAGCCCGAAGGCTCAGACGAGCTACGTCGCGACAATGCGCTTCCTTGTGGGCGTGCCTCCCGAGCCTTCAAACACGAGTTTTTATACTTACGATAGATATTACACGTGGGTTAGCTCGGAGTACCTCCTCGATGACCTATCGGAGTTGGTGAAAAGCGATGCCTTTGCCGCGGACCTGAGGCAGGAGCTCAACAAGGACTCAGCTTTCGACGTTGGCGCTGTCAGCGGCGAGAGGAGCACGAAGAAGACCCATCGCGTGATGATCGTGACCTTCACGGGCAAGGACCCAAAGCAGGTCCAGGCGGTCGCCGAGGCTGCGCTGCGCGTCCTCAAGAACAACGCCAGCTCCTACTTCGCCCAGTTGGGCTACGACAAGGCCGCCATCAACCTCATCGATCCCCCGATTGTGACGCCTCAAGTTAGCGTCATGCGAAGCTCCCTTGATATGGTGCTGAGAACCGGACTGGGCTTCATCGCCGGCCTGGCCCTCATTTTCCTGCTCGACTATCTCGACACCACCGTGCGCGACGCTGCGGAGGTCGAGCGACTGGTAGGCTTGAGGGTCCTGGGCGAGATTCCCCGGCAGTGAGGTAGCTCTACAGCATCTTATCGGCGACGATTATGGCTTTGGCGATCTCCACCAGCTTCTTGTTCTCGTGCTGGCTGCGCATTTGCATCAAGCGAAAGGCTTCCTGCTCGGTGTAGTTGCGCCTCTCCATGAGGATGCCCTTGGCCTGTTCCACCAGTTTCCGCGCTTCGAGGGCTTCCTTGAGGTCGTCGATGCCTTTCTTGAGGAGCTGAAACTCGGCAAAGCGTGAGGTGGCCAGTATGATCGCTGGCAGGAGGTCCACCTCCGACACCGGCTTCATCAGATAGGCGAAGATCCCCGCGTCGACGGCCCTCTCGGCAAGCTGTTTCTCACTGTAGGACGTCACCAGAACGATGGGAACTGGCCTGTCCCCTGTGATGGCTTTGGAAGCGTCGATGCCATCCAAAACCGGCATCTTGATATCCATGATAACTAGGTCAGGCTTGAGTCGGTGGGCCAGATCTACGGCGGCCTGCCCATCGGATGCCTCGCCGACCACCTCGTGTCCCATGTGCTCCAATTGGCCCCTCAGACTCAGAAGCCGAATTCCCTCGTCGTCCGCGATCAACACCCGCAACTTCTCTTTCATCTTTTGAACCTCACCGTTGCTGTTGCCCCCTCCCCATCCACGAGGGAAAGATCTCCTCCCAGGTCGCTGCGGGTCAAGGCCACCGCTACGTGCAGACCCGTTTGTGCCCTGTCCTCCAACACGAAATCAGGCGCCAATCCCACCCCATCATCCTTCACCACGGCCACCACCTCAGAATCGTCGAGTCCAAGGTCTATGAGAATCGACCCCCGGTCCCTATCTCGGAAACCATGCTCGAGAGCGTTGCTGATTAGCTCGTTGAGCACAAGGGCAAACGAGGTAGCCTTCTTGGACGGCAACGTAATGCTGTCGCCGCGTACCTCCACGGACAGCGTGCACTGGGGGCGGGACAGGCTGCGAACCGCGATGGATGCGACCTTCTCGGCCAACTGTTTGATGTCCGTGTCGGCCAAGTTGTCCGCCGAGAGGAGATCGTGAACGGCGGCGATGCTCTTCAGCCTTACCACGCACTCCGTGAGATGTTCCTCGTATGGCTTTCTGATTCCTCTCGCCAACTCCAGCGAGAAGAGGTCGGCCACGGTTTGAAGGTTGTTGCGAATGCGGTGCAGCATCTCCTGATTGAGGATGGTAAGCTGGCGATTCCTCGCTTCTAGCTCCTCCTCCCGCTGGCGAATGACCTCATCTCTTACTGCGAGGTAGGCTTCCGACATCGCCGTCATTTGCGTGTCGAGCGCCTCGTCGAGACGGTCCTCTGCCGCCAGAATGTCCCATGGGGGCACCACCCACAGCCGGCGAGCGAGCATGCGTCCTATCGCATTGTGCGAGCTTAGGCGCAGAAGGGAGATAGCGTGTAGCAGCTCCTCCAAGCCAAAGGCCTGCGACAGCTTTAGGCGAGCCCTCGTCTGTCCAAACTGGCGAGCCGACTCCCGCTGTGCCGCCCTCTCCGCTGCCGTCTCGGCCAGCATGAACGCGATAAGCAGCTCCAGATTCTTGAGGCCCGCCTGTTCTCCACTTTCTCCTGTTTCGGACCGGGCGTATCTGGGATTCTGCTCTTCCAGCCTGTCTAGCCATTCCCTGGACACGTCGGCGGCGTGTTCCTCCAAGTAGCGCGCCGTACGGCGGATAGCCAAACGCCTGAGTCTCTCGCCTATCCTTACCAGCATCCCATCCCGCTCATGCGCTATCGATCGCATGTAGCATATTCTAGCAGATTCTTTCCTAAGTGTGAAGAAAGAGTTAACGAACATCCCTCGTTGACACGGGCTGCCCCGCCGGATATACTCAGGCCAAAAAACAAAGGGAGGGAACGAATCCCCCCCATGGGTGAGACCTTGTTACACCAATTCAAGACGATAGGACGAGACCTTTTCCTCAGCGGCCTGGTCACGTCCCACGCCGGCAACATGAGCGCGCGGATTGCCGATAACCTAATCATCACCAGGCACGGAAGCATGCTCGGCAACCTAGGAAACGCCGATTTCGTCGAGACTACCATCCAGAGTCCTAACCCCGCCGACCAGCAGGCGTCGTTCGAACTCCCCGTTCACCGAGCCATTTATGAACAGACTGCAGCGCTGGCTGTGATCCACAGCCATCCCGCCCACGCCACCGCCTTGTCCATGCTTTGCGATGCTATAACGCCGCCCGACCAGGAGGCCTCTTACTTGTTGGGAACGATACCCGTTATCGAGGCGAACCTCATCGTAGTGTCCAAGGAAGCCGTTACGCTCGTCCCCGCGGCCCTGCAGGAGGCGAAGGTCGTGGTGCTTCGCGGACATGGGTGCTTCTCCGTCGGACGGAGCCTCGAAGAAGCGTTCCATTGGACGTCTGTTCTCGAGCACAGTTGCCGGATAGCCTTCCTGCTCCGACAGCGCTAACCGGTGCAGCCGCCGGTTCGCCGCGTTCCACAACGTCAGCGGCTACTTGCGAATCAAATTCGCAGGCTCATATTTTCTCTTGGCCTGCGGATTTTATTCGTGGGCACCACGACGTCGATTCAGCGCCATGCCATCAACTTGCCTGATGGTCCACTAGAAGCCGTGGGTCGGTTGCCACAATCCCGAAGTAATCGGTGAAACCGACGGAACGACCCTAGTCAGACGAGGGCAGCGGCTTCGGCTTCTGCAGCTCCATCTCTTTGTCGCAGCAAGTTACGGCGCCACCGCCCGCTTTGGTGCACAGAACCTCGGTTCCGCAGTTATCGCAGCGGAACCTTTTTCCTAGCTCGTTAGCCAAACCAGTTTACCTCACTTTCATTGATTGACAAGCGAAGACTAGATGCCAGAGCTTTCACTTGATCTTCATGTCTTGGCCGCAGCACGTCAGCTTTCCAGGGCCGCGCTTGGTAACGATTACCTCAGAACCGCATTTCGAGCAGACATACCTCTTGCCTACATCATTCGCCACTGCTCTCACCTCCTTTGCTGAGTCCTGCCCCGGGGGACGCCACGTCAACGACCTCCGCCCCGGGGCGTTGCAGTCGAGTGGCCGACAGAATTCCAACCGAGTATAAACCGACCGGCAGCAGCATGTCAATACCCTGTTGCAGCTTATTTGAGGCGTCTGGATTTGCCGAGGGGAGCGAGAAGGTAGATCTCGTCGACGAGGACGCGAACCACCGCTAGGGGGGCGCCTCGCCCAAACTTGGCGTACTCCTCTTTGGTGCTCTCGTAGACGGGACCGTCACGGAGCACCTCCGCCTTCCCGGTGAACCGATACCCCTGCCGCGTTTCTCCGTCCACAATGGCTAGAGACACCTCCGGGTTGTTTTGCAGATTCTCGAAGGTACGCTTGCCCGTCGATTCGTTCCAGCCAATGTGCTCGTCGTCGAACACCCTGAAGCTGCCCTTGGGACCGACGTTGGGCCTGCCGTCGGGGCCCACGGTGGCGACGTACGCCATCTTGCCTTTGACGAATTCCATCATTTCCTCGGTGAGTTTCGCCATCGATTCGTCCTCACGCCTCCAACTCCCTCAATCTCTTGCTCAGAAACACCGCACCCTGCACGATAGCATCAATTACCTCTTTCACCGATAGCACCTCGTGCACCATTCCCGCCACCTGCCCGCAATATAGATAGCCTGCGTCAATGTCTCCCTCGATGTTTATGCCCAATCGCTCCGTAATTCTCGTTCTCATTCCACTTTCCTCCGTTGCAAAAAGCCGACCGCTGATTGCTGACCGCTAGCCTCTACCTGCCTTTCCACTGAGGCGGCCTCTTCTCGGCGATCGCCCTTAGCGTCTCGGCGTGGTCCTCGGTCGCCACCACCTGCCTGATGAAGTACTCGCCCATCATCTCGGCATCGTCAAGGGGCATACCCAAGGACTTCCACAGGGCCAGCTTCGTTCCCCTAAGAGCAAGCGGCGCATTCTTCGCCATTTTCTCCGCTAGTTCTGTCGCCGTGGGCATGAGCTCGGCAAGAGGAACCACCTGACTGACCAGGCCGACTTCGTACGCCCTCTGGGCGCTCATCCGTTCCTGGCTGCCCATCAGCGCCAGGCGAAGCACCTGGCCGAAGGGTATCCGTCGGGCCATTTGGATCACCGAGTGTCCGGACATAAAGCCGACGGACACGCGAGAATCGAAGAACTCCGCGTCGTCGGAGCAGATTACCACATCGGGCTCCGTGGCAAAGTCGAGTCCCCCGCCGATGCAGAGCCCGTTTATCGCTCCGATCACCGGCTTGGACACGTTGTTACGTCGCGGCCCCCAGCGAAAGGTCGGCGACGCCTCAATGGGATCGCTCGTCAGTTTGTAGAAGTCCTCGCCGTCCGCTTGTTTCTCCAAAGCGTCCGTTAAATCGAGACCGGTGCACATCGCCCGGCCCGCGCCGGTGACGACGGCCACCCTTGCCTCGCCGTCCTCCTCGAACTCCCGCCAGGCGCGGCAAAGCTCCCTGCGCATGGTTCCGTTAAGGGCATTCAGCCTATGGGGCCGGTTCAGCGTGATAATTCGAACGTGACCCCTCACCTCATAGATAATGGTTTCGTAGGGCATAAGACCTCCCTCTCGTGGCGTGAACCACCCATCTGCATCAGGCTGACGGCTGAAAGCTGAGCGCTGACAGCTATTCTAGTGGGCCAGATCGCCGCCGTCCACGGGGATTATTGCCCCGTTGACGAACCTCGCCGCGTCGGAGGCGAGAAACAATGCGACGCTCGCCTGCTCTTCGGGGCTGCAGGCCCGCAGTCTCGCCGGAATGCTGCGATCGATCACCTCTTTGCCTCGCTGGCTCCAGGTGTGACCCTCGTTTATTCGCGTGTCCGTTTTGTCCGGACAGAAGGCCACGCAGCGAATGCCTCCGCGGCCGTAGGCGGCGGCGATGCTTTTGGTGAGACCGATGACACCATGTTTAGAAGCCGTGTAGGCTGCACCAGAGCGCCCGCCGCGCAGGCCGGCTACGGAAGCGGTGTTGATGATGACCCCGCCACCGCCGTCGATCATGATCGGGATAGCCCGCCGGCAAGCGAGAAACGTCCCTGTCAGATTGACGGCCAACACACGATCCCAGTCTTCGTCGGTCAAGTCGGCGACCATCAGGAGGCGGTCCGAGATGCCGGCATTGTTGCAGAGGATGTCGAGCTTTCCGTGTCTCTCCACGGCTAGGTCGATCATCCGGCTGACATCTTCCGACTTGGAGACATCGGCCACCACGGTATCAATCCCGGCGACGCCCTCGAACTGCTGGAGTCGCTCCGCCACCACGTCTGCTGCCACGACCCGCGCCCCTTCCGCGACGAAGAGCCTGGCCATTGCCAGCCCAATCCCCGAGCCTGCGCCCGTGATCACGGCCACTTTGTTTTCAAGTATCACTGCTTTCCTCACCTCTTCGTGTTAGTAGCTGTCAGCTATCAGCCGTCAGCTTTCAGCCCGGAGGCGACTGAAACACAAAGACACCAAGATAACCAAGGACACCAAGAGGTTCTCTTTTTTCTTCCAATACCTTGCCCTCCACGTGCATTTGTGTTTTATCCCGTACCTATCGCGCAACAACTATATCCATCTGGCTGAAGGCTGACAGCTGACAGCTACCTCAATCTGTAATGTCATACTCCGTATCGATGACGCCCTCGGCATATAGGTCGCCGATCTCGTCGTCGCCGAGGCCGAGGACCTCCTTGTAGACGTAATCGTTGTCTTCGCCAATTATCGGCCCTGCTTTCAGGAGATGATGGGGAGTCTTGGCTAGCCGGTAGGCCGGCGTGTTGTGAAGCGCCCTACCGATGACCCGGTGCTCCAGCCACTGGTAGGCCCGGCGATGCTTCATCTGTGGATCGTAGTCTACCAGGTCCTGTGAGTTCTGGACAACTCCCGCTGGCACGCCCGCATCCTGCAGCATCTGCATAACTTCCTCCGCCAGCTTGTTCTTTGTCCACTCCTCAATGAGCTTCTCCAGCTCGTCCTCGTTTTCCTTTCGACGCGGAAACGTGGCGAACCTCGCATCCCTTATCCACCGCTCTCCCACGACGGCAGAAAAGGCTTCCCATTGCCGGTCGTCCTCGACGGCTACGGCTACCCAACGGTCGTCCCCCCGACAGGGGAACACTCCCTGCGGGCAGTTGTCGGGATCGCGGTTGCCCAGCGGCGTGGCCACGCGGCCGTTCACGATGTAATCGAGAATGGCCGGGCCGAGAAAGTGCACACCGGCTTCCCATTGCGACTGGTCCAGCAGCGTCCCCTCGCCCGTGCGGCGTTTGCGCGCTAGGGCCCCCAGGAGGAAGACTACCCCGTACCAGGGGCAGATGAGATCGGTATAGGCCGAGGGTACTCCATCGGGACAGAGGTCGCGATAGCCGGCGACCGCCTCGAAGCCGGCGTAGGCTGCACCATGGTACCCGTTGCCCTCGAAGGTGCGATATGGGCCGACGAGGCCAGGCTGAGTGGTACTGTAGTAGATGATGTCGGGCTTGAACTCCCGAACGCTCTCGTAATCCAACCCCCACCTGGCCATCACGCCCGCAGACATGCTCTGCAGCATAATATCGCTTCGCTTGATGAGCCTTTTAGCGATCTCCCGCCCGCGCGGCTTATCGAGGCGCAGGCAGACACTGTATTTGCTCGTATTGAAGCACATGCCCAGGCCGCTCCGGTTGAGGCCGGCGATGGTGTCCTTGTAGGGCGGCGTAAGTCGCAGCATGTCCGGGAACTTGTGGCATTCCACCCGAATCACCTGAGCGCCGTGATTGGCGAGCTCCCGGCTGACCTGTGGCCCGGCGCCTACCCAGGAGAAGTCGACGATCTTGACGCCCGTCAGAATCCCCTTCCTGCGGTACGGCTCGGCGGCGCTGCCGCCCTCCGGGTCGCCAGACCGTGGTATTCCATCACCGTCGGTGCGGAGGCTGCCCGCCGCCGGAGACGAAGGCGCTCCCGTCAGCGAAGAACTTCCCCCGAGCTCGCCGACGAGGATCTCCTCGTTGTGCTCACCAATGAGGGGCGCCCGGCGGGAGATCCGCCAAAAACGCTCGGCCGACCTTACGGGTGGACCGGGGTAGACGAAAGCGTCGCCCAGCTCGGGGTGCTCCACCACCTGCTCCCAGAACCCTCGCGCCCGGAAATGGGGCGAGGTCCAGAGGTCCGCCACCGTGTTGCAGGGGGCAACCTGCATTCCCTCTGCCGCCGACCGGTCCATGACCTCCTGGCAGGACTTGGTGAGAAAGAAGTCCGTGGTTGCCTTTTCGATAGGATCCCATTCCTCCTGTTTGATGGTTCTCACGTCGAAGGTGTAGGGGTCATAATCCTTTATCTCCTGCATATGCCCTTCGGAGGAAGCCCATCTCATGATGGCCAGCGCGGCTTCCGCGCTGCCCTTGGTGCCCCCGTACAGCCCCCTGGTGGATAGCCAACCGTCCTTGCAGGGATAGACTATGGGCTCTCGAAAGGTAGGAAGATCGATGCGTGGCCAGAGTATGTTCTTCCCGGCTCGCTTCCACACGTACTTGTTGAGGTCCCAGAATTCGGCGCAATTCAGCATGGTCAGAGCGACCGCGTGCTGGATGGAGACGTCGACATGCTGTCCTTCACCCGACAGGTCACGATGGGTGAGAGCCAGCATTGTGCCCATTGCTCCGTGCAGGCCGCCCTGAAAGTCGGCCTGATGGAGATAGCGTTGGATCGGCTCCCGTTCGGGCTCGCCGCTGATGAAGGTCTGGCCCCCCATAGACCAGGTGGTCAAGTTGGAATGCTTGAAGTGAGCGTAGGGGCCGGCCTGGCCATAGGGGCTTACCGAGGTCATTACGATGTCCGGCTTGACCTTGCACAGATCTTCGTAGCCCAGCCCCAGGCTGGCCAAATAGCCAGGCTCGAACGACTCGACAACCGCATCGGCTGTCCTCACCAGTTTCTTGAACAGCGCCTGGCCATCGGGTTGCGTGATATCCAGGGTAATTCCCCGTTTGCCCGCGTTGGTGTAGAACCAGTAGAGGCTTCTCTCGGGGTGGACCTGATCCTTGTAAAAGGGGCCGATGGCGCGGGCGGAATCACCGCCCGGCCGCTCGACCTTGATGACGTCGGCGCCAAGGCAGGCGAGAACCTGGCCGGTCAACATAGCCTTCCCATCGGCGAGGTCGAGAATCCGATAGCCCGCCAGCAAACTATCGCCGGTTCGCTCTATGGCCATGTCGTTGCCTCCTTGTTGATTCGCCCGCCAGTGGACATTGAGCAACCAAGCTCATTCTTGAGAAAAGAGCGGCTCGTGCTCCCAACCTGTAGGGGCGAACGGCCGTTCGCCCCTACGATCGCTCAGGAGCTCCTCCGTGCTTGGTCGCAGACAAAGGCTATGGGTCGGCAAACCGACCCATAGCCTGCGCCATTTATTTGGCGCGGGTAATGAGCTGGAGCTGCTCGCCCGGAATGCCGACGCTTTGCACGTAAGGTGGCACCGACCCAATCTTTGAGGTGTATCCCACGACCCTATACACAGAGATTATTCGCAAGAAGGTGTATTCCTGCTGGGCCAAAACCGCCGCTTCGGTCGCCAGCCGCTTTTGCTCGGCGGCGTCACTGGTAACCAGAACCTTGTCGATTAGCTCATCCAATTTGGCATTCTTTATGTTCTTGTACAGGGTCTTGGTCGAATGGTAGTAATTCATGGTCGGGAAAGCAACGTCCGCTGGAAAGAACATGCCTATTCGGATCGTATTGAGAATTTCCGGCTTCAGGTTAAGGAGCCTTTTCATAATAACATGAACAAATCAACCCGATTGAGCGCTGCGCGGCGAGAGGCTGTAGTTCCATTCCCCGTGGAAGTCGCAACGCTCAATCGCCAGCGAGTTCATTTCTTCGTCGGTGACGGTCTTGCC
>JACPQF010000153.1 GCA_016190625.1 Chloroflexota bacterium
AAAAAGCGGTGGGGAATCGCATCCGCTTTTTGGCACTATGTGGGGGGCAACAGCAGGTCTGGCAAACAATTCAGACCTCCTAGTGGGGACAGAATTCGCGGGTCTCTGCATATTGCCAGTTTTCGGCTGCATTTCTAGTGCTTCTTCCGGCCCGGCGCAGCGGTACCTGAAAGCGAAGCTTCCGCCTGGGGATATTCAATACGGGGATGGAAGACGCCCTGAAGAACCGCCCTGAAGGCGTCTTTGATCGTCCTTAGATCACGCATAGTCAGTTCCGAATCATCCAACTGTCCCTCGGCGACCCGATCAGAGACGACTGTTTCCACCACCTCGTCGACCTCCTCAGGGGAGTGGCTGCGCTTGCTGCGCGCCACTGCCTCCACCGCGTCCGCCAACATCACCAAGGCTGTTTCCTTGCTCTGGGGACGCGGTCCGGGATAAGTGAAATCACTGGCGTCAACTCCATCTCCCTGTTGGCAGGCCTTTTGGTAGAAGACGCCGATCAAGCGGGTGCCGTGATGCTCGAGGATGAAATCGGCCACCTTGGCCGGCAATCTGCCTTTCTTGGCCAGGGCGAGACCCTCTGTAACATGGCCCGCCACATACCTGGCGCTGGTAAGCGGGTCCAACCTATCATGGACGTTGTCGCCGTTCAACTGATTCTCTGAAAAGTACCCTGGCCGGAGAATCTTGCCAATATCGTGGTAATAC
This sequence comes from Chloroflexota bacterium, assembly GCA_016190625.1. GTDB lineage: Bacteria > Chloroflexota > Dehalococcoidia > JACPQF01 > JACPQF01 > JACPQF01. Next base: position 712 of record JACPQF010000153.1, read on the forward strand.
GAGCCAACCCGCACGAGCAGAGCATCGGCGCCTATGGCCTCGGCCGCCCGCTCCGCCATGTTTCCCACGATCACGCTGTGGTGGTAGGTGCCGGGAGCCTCGGTGGTCAGGCTTCGCAGGAGCGGATTGCTGGGATGGGCCAGCTCCATCAGTTGCAGGTTGGTGGTAATGCCGAAAATGTGGCCGAGAACGCTGAAACTGCCCACAGTTAGGGCGGCGGCCAAACCGCCGTTTATGAGGCTGATAACTGCGAAAAGGGGAAGGCGGGATGGCTCGTAATCTTGATTGATGAAGAAGAACGCCAAAATGACGCCGAAATCTGCCAGCGCTACGCTCAGGCCGGCGACGAAGAAGCCGACGATTCTACTCGCCTTCCATGCGCCTATCAGTCCGGCGAGACCGCCCACCAGGCTCATCACGACCAGTTCCAGGGAGCCTCCCACCACGTAAGCGAAAAGAATGCTCACCATGGCGATGGATACCAGCGCCGTCTGGACGTCCAGAAGAGTGACCAGGAGCATCGGTACCGCCGCCAGTGGGAAAACATAGCCGTAGAGCTCCCGACCGGGAATCGTCAGCTTGGCGGCGAGTACAGCGCCGACGACGACCACTGCCAGCAAGAGTAGGCGGCGATTGTCGTTCATAAGACGCGGCTGAAAGTTCAGGATATATAGCCATAGGCCGAGGCTCACGATGGACACCAACAGCGCCACGCCAAGGATGTCAGGCCATTTGGTCTCGGGGTTGAGCAATCCCACGGCCTCCAGCTTCTCCAGGTCTTCCGCCGTGATGATCTCGCCGTCCCTGAGAATCACTTCGCCCTTTTCGAGGCTGACGCGCACGGGCGGCACCCGGTCCCTGGCCGCCCTTCGTTCCTTCTCAGTCTCTGCCTTGTCTTCTTGCAGGTTAGGCTTGATAAGAGACGACGCTACCTCGGTGGCCAGCACCGCATCCTCACTGGGTAGGCTCTCCGTGGCCTTGCCGTAAATGCGCTCTTTCGCCGCGGCGACCTGGTCGGGATTCACCCGCATTCGTAGGGTGTCCCCCACGTCGCGAACGGTCTCCGAGATGACAGCCTGCCAGCTCTGAGGCGGCAAAGAGAGCGCGAGGTCGACGCTCTGGGGACTCAGCTTTAAGCCGGGCAGACTTCTCAAGGCGTCCTGCTTTTGACTGGGGCTCGTACTCCTGTCGTTGCGGATGTCCGTGATTCTGGTCAGGGTTGCTGCGGTCTTCTCCACTTGCTGCCGGGCCACAGCCGGGTCATAGAGGCTGTAGACCGGTCCGACCTGCGCCTCTGCCTCATCCAAAGCCTGCTTGGTTCTGATTTGGCTCACGTACGACGAGCGCTCCGGCGATTTGATAGTTTGGGGCGCTGGCTCACCTTCGTGCAATTGGTAGCGGGCGGGGAGAAGCTGAAAGGCAAGGATGATGGTGAGAGGCAGGATGAGGAGGAAGACGAAGGCAAAATACCTGATGTAGTTGGTTACGAAATGTTTCGCTTTAGTGGCCATGTTGATTGCCGGAAAACAAAAGGGACCAAAGTGACAAGCTATTACATGTTACTCTGCTCCCCAGTTGATGCTCATGCTGGCCACCGGAGGAGATGTCCAGAAGACAACGCCGTGAAAGCGCAGCTTGCCGAGCAGGTCGAACACCTAAGATTTAAGGCTCTTTCGCCGTCTGGCGGCCTCCTTCTTTTTTCGCCTGACGCTAGGTTTCTCATAGTGCTCCCTACGTCTGGCCTCCGCCAGGATGCCGTCTTGCTGGATCTTCTTGTTGAATCGCCGGAGAGCGCTCTCGAAGTTCTCGTTGTCGCCTACGATTACCTCTGACACATGCCTCACCCCCCCTCCTGCAGTGGGGGCCAACCGTCCCGCAACTGTTAGTGGGTCAGCACATTATAGTTACCGGTGCAAAACATGTCAAGCAACCCAGCCTTCAACCCTTTTCTTTGCCTGCTGATGCCTGCCCCGGTTCTCTCTGCTTTCGTTTCCTGGATGGCTGCGGGCTTGCTGGCGCCGATTGAGCCGAGGGCGCCGCGCCGACGACCGGTTCCTTGCGCGAGAGTTGGGCGACGGGAACCTCCACCATGGCCTGGCTTTCCAATTGAACCAGCACGCTCTCCTTCAGCACGTTGACGCTGGAAACCTTGCCATTTCCGACGGGGGTTGTGACTTCCTCCCCCACCCGTGGCAGCTTCTGCTTCATCTCGGAATACTGGTCGTTCTCATAGCCCAGGCAACATAGCAATCGCCCACAAACCCCAGATATCTTCATGGGGTTAAGGGGAAGGTCCTGCTCTTTGGCCATTTTTATCGACACCGCGGGAAACTCAGAAAGATGGCCCACGCAGCAGAGCACGCGCCCGCAGCGGCCCATCCCGCCGACGATCTTCGCCTCATCGCGCACGCCGACCTGTCGCAGCTCGATCCGCGTGCGGAAGGTCGCCGCCAACTCCTTGACCAGGTCGCGGAAGTCCACTCTGCCCTCGGCGCCAAAGAAGATGGTCAGGCGGCTGCCGTCGAAGTTGTACTCGGCGGCCAACAGCTTCATGGGAAGTCCGGCCTGAGCCACCTTCCGTTCGGCCTTGGCAAGAACGTCGGCCTGAAGTCCCTTGAAATGCTCCATCTGGCGAAGGTCTTTGGCATCGGCTCTACGGATGACCGGCTTGAGGGGCTCGGTGAGCTCGTTGTCGAGAATCTGGGTCGCGGCGATCACCACTGTGCCAATCTCCGACCCGCGGGCGGTTTCCACCACCACCAGGTCGCCAAGACGCGGATCACGTTCGGCCGGGTCGAAGTAATAGATCTTGCCGCTCCGTTTGAAGCGGATTCCTACGATTTCAGGCATATCGCCAACAAAACTACCTTCTAGACCCTAAACGCCCGCCGGCATGTCCAGAAGTAGAACCTCCAGCGCAAGACGAGCGTTGACGTTCTGTGATAATCGAACTCTGGTCTCCCGAATGAGATCGATGAACGCCGTTATCTGTTCTAGAGTGCGCTGTCGCGCCACCTCCGCCAGCTCGTCGGCCCAATCGATATTGGCCGTCCGGTCGGAACAACCCCCTTTCACCAGAAGGAGGTCGCGCCACCAGCCCGACAAGAGGGCCAGGACCTCGTCGACTGCGTCCCGACTGCGGCCATAGAGGGTCGCCAAGTCTGACGCTGCCGCCAGGCGCTCGTTTCTGGTGGCCTCGAGTAGCTCCACCATCGACCTGATCCTCGCCGCTCTCTGCTGGAGAAGCTCCCCGTTCAGGCGCACGGACAAGGCCCATCCCAATCGCCCCCCGGAAAGGCGAGCCAGGCGTTTCGCCTCGTCCCGCTCCACTTGCCAGCGCTCCACCAGCGCCTGCTCTACCGTCGCCAGCGGCAGTGGCCGCAAATCGACTTTTAGACAGCGCGAGAGAACAGTTTGTAACAGCAGTTTATCATTTACGGTGAGTAAAATCAAGATCACGTGAGGGGGCGGCTCCTCGAGTGTCTTCAAAAGACTATTGCTCGCCTCCTCGCTCAGGCGTTCAGCGCCGTCGACGATGAACACCTTGTAACGCCCCTCGTATGGCCGCAGGGCCGCCATGTGCTGTATGGCCCGGATCTGATCGATCCTGATCTCCTTGTGCAGCCGGCCCTCCCGCGATTTCTCGTCGGCGGTCAGGCCGATGATCTGCACGTCGGGGTGCTTGCCGGCGAGAACGCGCGCGCAGGCGGGACAGGTCTGGCAGGGTCGGTCCTCGGCATAGCAACTGAGGGCCTGAGCGAAATTCAGGGCGAGCGGCATCTTACCCACCTGAGGCGGTCCCGCGAGCAGATAAGCGTGAGAAACCCTGCCGCTTTTGGCAGCCCTATCGAGCAGCCCTACGGCCTTGGTATGGCCGACGACGGTCCACATCAGTCGACGTCGCACCTCATGAGGTCTTGGTAGGTCTCTCTCCGGCGGATGAGGCGGGCGCTCCCGCCCTTGACCAGGGCTATCGGCGGTTTCAGGGAAGCATTGTAGTTGCTGGCCATGGACAGGCAGTAGGCCCCGGAGGCGGGGATGGCGATTACGTCGCCGGCGGTTAGCTTGGGCATCCGGATATCGCGAATCAGGATGTCGCCCGACTCGCAGAACTTGCCGGCAATGGTCACTATCTCGTCCAGCTCGTCCCCTGCCCTGTTGGCCACCAGGGCCTCGTACTTCGAGCCATAGATGGCCGGCCGGATGTTGTCGGCCATCCCGCCGTCGACCGATACGTACTGCCGGATGCCGGGAATGGCCTTCGTCGCCCCCACCGTGTACAAGGCTACCCCCGCCTGCCCCACGATGGACCGGCCTGGCTCGATTACGAGCCGCGGCCAATCGGCACGGGGAAGCCCTTGAGCCTCCAGCTTGGATTTCAGGGCCGCCACGATCGCTCTGGCATAATCGGCCACCGCTGGGGGAGGACTGTCCGCGACGTACTGGATGGCGAACCCGCCGCCAGGGCTAAACTCTCGAAGTCTCAAACCATGTTTGGCGGTCATGGCGGTGGCGAAAGCCAGCACGATGTCGATGGCCTCTCCGTAGGGATCGAGCTCGAAGATCGGCGAGCCAAGATGGGTGTGAAGGCCGACGAGATTCAACGAGGACGTCCCCTGCGCTTGCTCTACAGCCCGCTCGGCATCACCCGTGACGATAGGAAAGCCGAACTTGCTGTCGATAATACCCGTGGTGGTATGACCATGAGTATGGGGATCGACGCCCGGCGAGATACGCAGCAGAATATCCTGTGTTCTCCCGGCGGCCGAGGCGATGCCTTCCAATAGCTTGAACTCGTGGAAGTTGTCGACTACTATCCGACCAATCCCAAGGTCTACTGCCATCTTCAACTCGTCGGCGGACTTGTTGTTGCCGTGGAAATAGACATTATCGAGGGGCAAGCCGGCGGCTTTGACGATGGCCAGCTCACCACCGGACACCACATCTAGACCGAGCCCTTCCGCAGCGATAATCCGGGCAAGCGGGGGAGAGACATAGGCTTTCGAGGCGTAAAGGACCACCGATCGCGGATAGAGCCTGGCAAACTCCTCCCTGTACTCCCGGCATTTGGCTCGCAATGCGTCTTCGTCGAACACGTAGAGGGGCGTTCCATGATCCGCGACGAGCCTCATCACATCACAGCCGCCGATAACCAGATGGCCCTCGAAGTTCATATGAGTATTCTTGGGGAAGATAGCCAGCCTTGCTTGCACCTGCTCAGAGGGCATCGGTTCCTCCTCTGGAATTCAATAGCTGGCCGAATTGTACCCCAGATTGGGGAGACAAGACAAGGAGAGGCTCGGGCTACGCCGCGAGTTTCTCTTCATCGTCTTGCTCGCCGCGTCGCGTTGGCGGCCGGCCGTACTCCTTCAGCTTGTCGGCGAACTCGCGCAGTCGCTTGTCTACGAGAAAGTGAACGGTCCCCTTGGGGAAGGAGCCGTTGGCCTGACGAGCCCCGGCGGTCACACCGGTCAGGAGCTCGATTCCCTCGTCCACGGTTTTCACGGCGTAAATGTGGAACTTCCCGTCGCGCACCGCGTCCAGAACCTCTTTCTTCAGCATGAGGTTCTTCACGTTGGACTCGGGTATGATCGCACCCTGGTTCCCGGTGAGTCCCTGAGCCTTGCAAACCTCGAAAAAGCCCTCGACCTTTCGGGTTACGCCGCCGATGGCCTGGACCTCGCCGTGCTGGTTGACCGAGCCAGTGACCGCCAGCCCCTGGCTCAGCGGCAACCGGGACAGGCTGGACAGGATGGCGTACAGTTCGGCGCACGAGGCGCTATCACCCTCCACCTCGTCGTAAGTTTGCTCGAATGTCACGCTAGCCGATAAGGCCAGCGGCTTGTCCAGAGCGTACTGGCCGGACAGATAGCCCTTGAGAATGAGAAAGCCCTTGCCGAAAATACGACCGCCGAGCTTCGTCTCCCGGTCCACGCTCACCAGGCCGGCCGAGCCAACCGCCGCTTTCGCCGTAATCCGGTTCGGCCTGCCAAAATAGTAGTCGCCCATGCTGATGATCGAGATGCCGTTGAGCTGGCCTGGCACCGCCTTTGCTGTATCGATCAAGATCGTGCCCTCGTCGATCATCTCTTCGATCTTCTCCTCGATCAGATTCGACCGGTATTCCTTCTCGGCGACGGCCCGTTCTACGTGCTCAGCCTTGACCAGAGGGCTGTTGTCCTTGCCGGCCCAGAAGTTGGCCTCGACGGCCAGGTCGGCAATGTCGATGAAGCGGGTGCTCAGCCGGTTTTGGTGCTCCAAAAGGCGGGAGCCGTACTCGGCAATGGCAGCCACCGCCGATTTGTGAAAGTGTCTCAGGCCGCTCTCCTGCACTTTCCGGCTGATGAACGCGGCGTAGCCGCGCAGGTTCTCCGGACTCCGCTTCATCTCGCTGTCGAAATCGGAGCGTACCTTAAACAGCTTCCGGAAGTCTTCGTCGAGGAAGTAGAGCAAATAGTAGATATTCGGATCGCCCACCATTATCACCTTGATGTCGATGTGAATGGGCTCCGGCTTCAACGTGGCGGTAGGAAAAGCGCTGTACTGCTCGCCGATGTTTTCGATCCTTGCCTCCTTGGCTCGCAGCGTGCGCTTTAGATAATCCCACGAAAGGATGCTGGTCAGGACGTCTCGGGCCTGAAGCACCAGATAGCCGCCGTTGGCTCGGTGAATGGCTCCGGCGCGGATCATGGAGAAATCGGTGACGATCGTCCCCATGTGAGCCCGGTAATCGATGCGGCCGAAAAGGTTGTAATAGGTCGGATTCTGCTCGACGATCACCGGCGCCCCTTCGAGGTGGTCGTTGCGCACAAACACGTTCACCTTATATCTCTCGGTGACGTCTCCCCGGCCGATCTTGCCGAGGCCGGGAATGGTGACTGCCTCGCCTTCGGCCGTGCTCCGGAAATCCTCGTGGTGCTCGATGACATCCTCCTGAACGTGGCCCAGATACTCGGAAATCTTGGGAAACTCCCTGTACTTATTCCGCAGGTCGTCGAGCAAGTGGCCGACGGCGAAAAGAGCCACCTCTCGATCGAGGGCGCGTACGCGCTCGTGCAGGTCTTTTTCCAGTCGTCGCAGCTTGGCTAGCGCCTCCCTTACCTCTCCCTGGAGCTCGGCGCTTTTGCCGTGGTAGACTCGCTTTACCTCCTCGGGCAAGGCGTCGAATTCCGTCTGGCTCAGGTTTTTGCCCTCGTAAACAGGAACCAAGGCGTAGCCGAGAAGGGTCGGTTGGATGACAAACCCGTCTCTCGCCGCTTCGGCTTCGAGATCCCTGACGGTCGTATCTCTGGCATCCTGAATTTCTTTGACTATCTCCCCGCGCCTTTCCTCGTAGTTTTCGCTCTCGAAAGCGCGCGGTATGTCCCGCTTGGCTCCCTCGACAAACTCGCTCATGTCTTTGTCTAGGTCGGATCCCCTACCGGTCGGCAGGCTTATCGCCAGCGGGCGATAGGGATCGGCGAAATTGAAGACATAGCACCAGTCCGAGGGCACAGACTTGGTCCTCGCCATCTTGGCGAGATATGACGTGAGGGTGGTTGTCCGACCCGTGCCCGACGACCCGGACACGTACATATTGAACCCGTCGTTGTCGATTTGCAGGCCGAACTCGATCGCACTAACGGCTCTCGGTTGGCCGATGGTCCCGTCGAGGGGCGGTATCTCCTCGGTGCTGTCGAAATCGAGCTCGCCCAGATCAATCGCTCGCCTTAGTTTGTCTATTGGTACTTCTAAGGGATGTCTCGCCACGGTAGTATCTCCCACGCCTTTTCAGGCCACTATGATTGTTCGCTCATATCCCAGTCCACAGCTTGTGTTGTTCTCCCATGCTTGGTCGACGGGTCTTTGAGCTGGTCGTATCAGGACCCCTCAAAGACCCGCAGCAGAAAGCGGATTAGCTCCGGTGCTCCTCTGTTTCCGTAGGAGCCGTTCTCGCCCTTCGGCGGCCGCTGACCATCAGCTCGTTCTTGACGTCCACGACGCCGGGGGCCCACCATGCATCATCGCCGGCGGCGTGCTTCGCTCGCTTGTTTAGGACGGTGCCGGTCAAGGTTACCACACCCGCATCGCAGTCGACGTTGATGTCGGCGTCGTAGGGAACGAGCGGATCGACGTCCATGGCGTCGTACACCATTTCCACGATCTCCTCGTCAGTCGGGAGGCCCGTCGCCGTGAACTGGGGCGAATAGCTGCCACCGTGGCGACGCAGACCACCTAGGCCGCCAAAACCGGTCCAATAGGGATAGGCGCCGCCGGAACCCGCATAGCCGAAAGTCGGCGACATTCCCGAGTGCCACGTCGGGCTACTGTAACCACAGACGGGGCAGTGGAAGGCGCCGGACTGCGAGCCATAGCTGCCCATTCCCGTTTGCGGCATGCACTGCTGTCCACCGAAGGGATAACCCGTCGGCGGAGTGAATGGCATTCCACCATAAGGGAATCCCATGGGCGGAGTGAATGGCGTTCCGCCATAGGGGAACCCTGTAGGCGGCGTAGACGGCATCCCTGAATTCGGCATGCCGCCCGCACCGGGGAAATTCGGTCCGTAATAGCCGGGTTGCATCTCCAACTACCTCCTAACATTTGGTCTAGGCTCCTGAGGCAATCCTCATGGCGCCTCTCGCTGCAAGAACTCAGCCAGCGGCAAACTGCCGCGGCTCACGCTCTGTTTTTGGGCTGTCTTGGATGGTCTCCCATCCTGCGCCTGAACCCTCGTGCCAAGGTGGCAAGATATGTACCATTGCGGGCGCGGCACAGGATGTGCAACGATGGCTGGCCAGAGGATAGCCCTAGTCTGCTCCTCGAGAGATCAGAAGGCGGGGGAAGATGATGCAAGTAAAACTGCACGAGGGAGAGGCCTTTGAGAGCCTGCTCAAGCGCTTTCGATCGGGAGTGGCCAAGCACGGCATCCTGAGAGACGTGAGACGGCATGAATCATTCATGAGCCGCGGCGAGAAACAAAGGCAAAAAGCGCGCAGGGCTCAACGCCGGCGCCTCTCCAAGCAGTTGAGGAGAGCGGCGTAGTAGCGGTGAGGTAGGCAAGATGTCCGATCAGTACGACCTTGCAATTGAGAAGATATCGGCGGCGATGGAAATGGCGATGGCGGCGTATCAAAGCGGGAAGCCTGGCAGTGGCCCGAAGAGCGACCTGGAGCTCATCGAAGAGATGTTCCAGGAGGCCTTCGAGCGCATAACCGATACCGTCAGCCCGACGTTGAGGCAGGATGTCATTCCCGGACCGCCCGACACGTCGACGATCTAGCTAGGGATAAAGCGGCGTCCCCTCGTCGTCCATCAGGAAGATGGCATCTTGGGGGCAGCTCTCGGCAGCCTCCCACAAGACATCCTCTTCCACGCTTCCCGGGTCCAGTACCACCGCCTTGTTCTCGTCGTCAAGCTCGAAGACGGTGGGGGCAATGGCGGCGCAATTTCCCACGCCCGTACAGAGGTTCCGGTCCACTCTAACTTTCATGTAAGCCTTACCTGCGACCAGATTTCGTCCCCTTTCATTTTGCCATCCATACGGCCCCTGGGTCAAGATCGCCTGCCCTGAATGATTGACAGGGGGGACCGTCCTCTCTCGGTCGGCGATATCTTCGGCTGAAACCCCGTTGCATTCTGCCCCAGTTGATTGTATCATGGGGCAAGAAGGTGGTAACGGGGGGCAGCTTGTGAGATTATCGCACATCGCCGGTCTTCGCCGTAGTCTTTTCCTCCTCGTTTTTTTCGCCGCCATACCGGCTCTGGCCCTGATGCTCTACGCTGCCGCGGAAAACCGGCGTTCTGATGTTCGGCATTCTTGGTCGGATGCCCAATACGCGGTAAGGTTCGTCGCCAAAGAGTACGAGCATTCCATTGGCTCGACGAAACGGCTTCTCAGCCTCGTATCCGAGATCCCCATGATCCAGCGGCGTTCGCCGCTTCCTTGTGTTCCAGTGCTGGCCGGGCTGCTCCAACAGAACCCCTATTACTTGGACATGGCTGCATTTGGGCCCGACGGCAAAGTATACTGCTCAGCTCAGCCAGATGGCTTACTAAGCCGCGTCGATAGCTCCTTTTTCCGAAGAGTTGTCGACGCTGGCGATTTCACGCTCGGTGCTCGCCAGTTTAGCCCGGCTACAGGCCAGGCTTTTGTTCCGGTCGGCTACCCGGTTTTCGACGATGCCCACCAGCTTCGCTTTGTGGTTGCCGCCGGGCTGGACCTTGCATACCTAAACCGGGCTTTTTTGGAAGCTCACGATTTCCCCGAGGGGACGGTGCTCACGATACTCGACCAAATGGGCACGATCCTCGCCTACTATCCGGATCCCGATAGGTGGCTGGGTCGCAGCCTGCTTGATAGCGCGCTGGTCCGGTCCATTCTCCGCGTCGGCGATGGCGACGCCGAAGTACAGGGCCTGGATGGCATTGGCCGCCTGTATTCCTTCACCCGCCTGGCGGGTGAGCCGGATCTCGATATTTATGTTGCTATCGGCATCCCCGCCGACGCCGCGCTGGCGAATGCCAATAGATCGCTCCTCCTCAATCTCGGGGGAATAGGCATTGCGGCGATCCTCGCTCTCGCCACGGTTTGGTACGGCGGCGACTTCTTTTTCCTCCGCCGGGTAGAGGCGCTGGTGGCGGCGGCCAAGCGCCTTGGCGCTGGCGACCTCAAAACGCGCACGGGGCTGGTCCACGACATGGGAGAAATCGGGCAGTTGGCCCGCGCCTTCGACGGCATGGCGGCGGACCTGCAGGAGCGTGAGGGCCGTCTGCGGGAGGAGGATGAGCGATACCGAACGCTGTTCGAACAATCGCCGGCCGGTATTATGGTCATCGATCCGGATTCCCTGATTCCCATTGCCTTCAACGAGACCGCCCATCGCCAACTTGGCTATTCCCGCGCGGAGTTCGCTAAGCTGAGAATCCCCGACTTCGAGGCAAGCGAAACGGCAGCGGAGACGGCGGCCCACGTGCAGGAACTGCTCGGCGCTGGAGGAGGAACCTTCGAAACCACACATCGCACCAAGACGGGGGAGACAAGGGACGTCGTGGCTAACGTGCGCGTAATCCGGCTGGCGGGCAAGGAGGTCTTTCATAGCGTCTTCCACGACATAACGGAACAGAAGAGGGACCGTGAGGCGATCAAGCGCCAGTCATTAGAGCTCGCCCGCTCCAACGGCGACCTCGAGCAGTTCGCCTACGTAGCCTCCCACGACCTGCAGGAGCCGTTGCGCATCGTCACCAGCTACGTTCAATTGCTGGCCCGTCGCTATCAGGGGAAGCTGGACGCCGAAGCCGACGAGTTCATCGGTTACGCCGTCGACGGCGCCAACCGGATGACGACCCTGATAAACGATCTGCTGGCCTACTCGCGCGTGGGGACGCGGCGCCGAGATCCTGAGCGGTGCGACTGTGAAGCAGTTCTCGACCACGCGGTCGCCAACCTGCGGCTCTCTATTGAGGAGAGCGGATCTATCATTACCCACGATCCTCTGCCGACACTAATGATGGATCCGGTCCAGTATGTCCAGGTCTTCCAGAATCTCATTGGCAATGCTATCAAGTTCCGGGGTGCAGCCCCACCTCAGGTGCACATCTCGGCCGAGAGAAAGGGAAGTGAGTGGGTATTCTCGGTGCGCGACAACGGCATCGGCATCGATCTCGAGCAGGCCGAGCGCATCTTCCTGGTCTTTCAACGCCTACACGGCCGGGGTGAGTATCCCGGCTCGGGCATCGGCTTGGCCATTTGTAAAAAGATCGTGGAAGGGCATGGCGGGCGAATCTGGGTCGAGTCGGCGCCGGGCGTGGGCTCCACGTTCTACTTTACCATTCCAGCGGAGTGAGAGAGAATGTACGACCAAGTGCCTGAAACCATAAGAGTCCTCCAACTGGAGGATAATCCGGCAGATGCCAGATTGGTGAAGATAGCGTTGGCAGAGTCCAGGCGGTATCGGTTCGAGCTGGTTCAACTCGACCGTCTCAGCAAGACGCTGGAGTATCTCGCCGGAGGTAATCCCGATATCGTGCTGCTGGACCTATCGTTGCCCGATGCCTTTGGGTTGGACGTCGTCGCTCAAACGCGAGCCGTGGCTCCCGGCGTACCCATCGTGGTGATGAGCTCGCTCGGAGACGAGGACATGGCCCTCAAAGCGCTGCAAGAAGGAGCGCAAGACTACCTGTTCAAGGGAGCGGCGGATAGTAGCCTGCTCGTTCGCTCCATGCTCTATGCCATCCAGCGCCGACGAAGTGAGGACGCGCTCCGCGGCGCGCTGGAGGAATCCCGCCACAGGGGGTCGGAGATCTCGGCCCTCCTCGAGAGCGCTCGCGCCGTCCTCGACGCGCGCGACTTTAGAGAAGCAGCCCAATCGATATTCGGCTACTGCCGCAGCCTCACCGGCGCCACTGCCGGCTATATCTCCGTGTCCAACGGCGACCAGATAAGTCACGGCCGCGACACGGTTTTTCTAGAATTGGGGGACAGCCCCTGCGCTATCGAAGGCGACGCTTGGTGTCCGGCCGGGGGTCTGGCCGAAAGGGTTTATCGCACGGGCAGGGCCATTGTCAAGAACGGCATCGCGGACGACGAGTTTGAGCCGCTGGCCCTCAAGGGTCATATGAAGCTGGACAACGTCTTGTTTGCCCCTCTTGGGATTGAGGGTAAGGTAGTTGGCTTGCTTGGCCTGGCCAATAAGCCGGGTGGATTCACCGATAACGACGCGCGCATGGCGACCGCCCTTGGCGAGCTCGCCGCCATCGCTTATCACAACCACCGAGCCTTGGAGAGGTTGCAGCAGGCCATGGAGGGCACCATCAGGGCCATTGCGCTGACCGTCGAAATGCGCGACCCCTACACCGCCGGCCATCAGCAGCGGGTGGCCCAGCTCGCCGTGGCCATTGCAACTGAGATTGGACTTACGGAAGAGCAGGTTCAGGGCATTCGCCTGGCTGCCACCATTCACGACCTGGGCAAGATCCACGTTCCGGCCGAGATATTGAGCAAGCCGTCGAGACTGACGGCCATCGAATACAACATGATCAAGACGCACCCCGACGCCGGCTTTGACATCCTCAAGACCATCGACTTTCCCTGGCCCATCGCCCAAATCGTGCTCCAGCACCACGAGAGAATGGATGGCTCCGGCTATCCCCACGGCCTGCAGGGCGAGGATATACTGCTCGAGGCGCGCATCGTGGCCGTCGCCGACACGGTCGAGGCGATGGCTTCCCATCGGCCCTATCGACCGACGCTCGGCGTCGACAAGGCATTAGCGGAGATAGCGACGCACCGCGGCGTGCTCTACGACCCGGCTGTAGTGGACGCTTGCCTACGCCTGTTCGCCGGCAACCGGTTCCAACTGGCGGAGTCCTTCGGCGTGGTCACCTGGTCGGCCCTATAGCTGGTAATCCGCTCCCATGTTTGGCATGGTCCACTCCGATACGCCGCACTCCGGACACTGCAGCTCGATGAGGTCTAGCCAGCCCAGGATCTCATCCGGACGCGGCAGGTCCGCCTCGATTTGGGACAGGGACTGGAAGAATACGGCCCCGAAACGGTCGACCACAAAGACCGCCGGCACCGGCGTCCTCGTCGCCTGGTCGATATAGGTGTACTGCTCGGCAAGCCTGCCCAAATCGTCGGCAAGCACAGGAAAAGGCAGATGCAGATCGTCGGCCAGCTTCTTGGCTCCCTCTACCGAGATTATCGAGATGGCCAGTATCTCGGTTGCCGCCTGCTGAAAGGATGGATAGCTGTCAGCCAGTTGGCGGAGATACTGCTGGCAATCGGGGCAGTCCACGCTGTGAAAGAAGACTATCACCAGATTGCTTCTCTGTCGGTAATCTGCAGCCGAATTGATCGACTGCCGATGGGAGGGGAGCCGGAAATCGGGCACTACCTGTTGATCTCTCAGTTTGGGAGTGTAGGTCGTCTTCATTTGGCGCTCTCCTTCTCAGCGAAACCTCCGTATCCCACTGGGGTCAGCAGATCCAGGACCACGGTCTCTACTCCCGGTGGCGTCGGGGCGAATCCTTTCGCCGGAGGATTCGCCCCGACGGTGACTCAGGCGTTGAACCGGCCGGGCATTCCTTGACACCTGTCAGACCCCTGTGCTAAAGTGAAGCAGCCGTGGCAAAACGCAGCGGCCCCGGCGGGAGTCTTTCGTGAAGGTCCTTTTCGTCTACCCCGATTTCCACGTAAACAAGCGTCCTAAGGGCTCTGTATCTTACGAGCCGGCCGGCTGGTACAACGAAGGGCTGGCCTCGCTTTCCGCCGTTCTAAAACGCCGGGGCCACGACACGGCCCTCTGCCACCTTCTCCGGCCCCCGACGAAGACGGAATTTCAGGCGGCGGTGCGGCGCCACGAGCCCCGTCTAGTGGCTTTCGCCCTTCGGAGCGAAGTGTTTCGCAGTGGCGCCGGTCTTGCCCTATGGGCCAAGGAGCTGGGCTACACCACTATCGCCGGCAGCTATCACCCAACCCTCAATCCGGAGGAGAGCATCGCCTCGCCGGGCATCGATATCGTCTGCCTCGGCGAGGGCGAGGAGCCGCTGGCCGAGCTATGCGACCGGCTGGAGAGCGGACGGGACCCAGGGGACATCCCCAGTCTCTGGCTCAAACGGGAGGGCAAAGTGATCCGCAACCCGGTGGGACCGGTGGTGGAGAACCTCGACGACCTGCCCATTCCGGATTTCTCCCTGTTCAACTTCGATAGGCTGATGTCGTCTCAGACGTATACCGCCCTGGTGTCGTTTACGCGGGGCTGCCCTTACAACTGCACTTACTGCTGCAACCACGAGATCCATTCGCTCTATCCCAACCGAAAGCGCTGGCTGCGCAGCAGAAGCCCCCAGAACGCCATCACCTACATTCGGATGGTGCGAAAGTATTATCCGGAGGTGCGCTACCTCCGGGTAATGGACGACATTTTTCACTGGCGGGAGGAATGGCTCGCCGAGTTCGTGCCCCTCTATCGGGCGGAGTTCGACATGCCCCTGGCGGTGAACCATAGGCCCAACCTGTTCAGCGAGAACGCGGCCAGCCTTCTCCGGGAGGCCGGCTGCTATCAGGTCTACTTCGGCGTCGAGTCGGGCAACGAGTTCATCCGCAAGCAGGTCCTCCACCGCCATATGACCAACGACCAGATCAAGACGGCCTTCGCCAACGCCCGGAAGGCGGGGATGATCACCGCCTCCTACAACATGGTGGGCCTTCCCTTCGAGAACATGGAACGGGCGCTGGATACCATTAAGCTCAACGCCCAGATCGGCGCCAATCGCATCCTCAATCCCATCTTCTGTCCCTATCCCAACACCGACCTCTACGACATCGCCGTCAAAGAGGGGTTCTGCTCGCCCAAGGTCGACTACGAAGACAACGTGGTATGTACCATGCCCGACTTCGGCGAGAAGCAGATAGACTTCGTCTGCACCAATTTCAAGCTGTTCGTGAAGCTTTACCGAATCGCCTATCGCCTGCCAGCCTTCCTTGGGAGAGGGTTGGAATATCTGGTCGATCGCCTGTTTCTCTGGCCCCGTCTGCCCTACGGAGCGCTCACCAAGCTAGCCAACGCCAGGCATGATCCTCTGGCCAGGGCGAAGAACGTCTTGCGGGAGCGAACGCCGAATATCTACATCTTCGTCCGCGACCGGCTGATCGGCAATCGCCTGTAGGAGATACATCCAAGAGAGGAGGGACGCATATGCCGGGAGGCTGCATGGGCAAGGTCCTATTCGTCGATCTATCGAAAGGGGAGATCGCCGTCGAGCGGCCGGACGAAAGGCTCTACTACGACTATCTCGGTGGCTATGGCGTGGGAGCACGCATCATCTACAGCCGGGAGAAACCGGGAGCCGACCCACTGGGTCCCGATTCTTACCTCGGCTTCACCACCGGTCCCTTGACCGGCACCAACGCCATGTTCGGCAACCGCTACACCCTCGTGGGGAAGTCGCCTCTGACCGGTGGCTGGGGCGACGCCAACTCTGGCGGTGAGTTCGGCCCCTTCCTCAAGTTCGCCGGCTTCGACGCCGTCTTCGTCACGGGCGCGTCCGACCGGCCGGTCTATCTGGTCGTCAAGGACGGCGAGGCGCGACTGGCCGATGCCTCGCATCTTTGGGGCAGGGACAGCACCGAGACCGAAGATATCTTGAAGGGGGAGCACGGCAAGAAGGCTCAGGTGGCCTGCATTGGCCTGGCGGGAGAGAAGGTATCCCTCATCTCCTGTGTCATGAATAACAAGGGGCGGGCGGCAGGCCGCTCTGGCCTGGGCGCCGTGATGGGAGCGAAGAAGCTCAAGGCCGTCGTCGTCGCCGGCGGCGCTGAGGTCCCGGTGGCCAGCAAGGAGGGCCTCGTAGCGCAGTACCGCCGCCAGTTGTCGCAGCTCAAAGCCCCCCTCGTGGAGCGCAGCCGCAGGTACGGCACCTGCGGCAGCATGGCTGCCTCCGTGGCCAGAAGCAACGCCCCCACCAAGAACTGGGGCGGATCGGGAAGGATCGACTTTCCCGACGCCCGCCTTATAAGCGACGAAAGCGTCATCCAGCACGAGGCGAGGAAATACGCCTGCTGGCGCTGCCCTCTCGCCTGCGGCGGCCACATGAAGGCGGGCGAGGAGTACGACTATCCCGAGGGGGCCCATAAGCCCGAGTACGAGACCCTAGCGGCCTTCGGCTCCAACTGCCTCAACTACAGCGTCCAATCGATAATCAAGGCCAACGACATCTGCAACCGCTACGGTCTCGACACCATCTCGGCGGGATCGACCATCGCCTTCTGCATCGAGTGCTACGAGAACGGCCTTGTTACGAAAGAGGACACCGGTGGCATCGAGATGACCTGGGGGAACCACCGCTCCATCGTGGCCATGCTGGAGAAGCTGGCCCGGCGCGAGGGATTCGGCGAGGTGCTGGCCGACGGTGTTGCCGCCGCTGCTCGCAAGATCGGCCGGGGCGCCGAGAGGTACGCCGTTCACGCTGGCGGTCAGGAGCCGGGCATGCACGATCCCAAGCTGCGGCCCGGCCTCGCCACCGCCTATCTCATGGACCCGACGCCCGGCCGCCACACCGCCGGCAGCGCGCCGGAAGGGGACCAGCAGGGGCCGCGGGCTCTGAACCTGCCCAGACTTGACCCCTACGTCTACGCCGGCAAAGGCGAGGCGCATCGCAAGATGAGCGCCGTCAGGCATGTGGTCAACGCCATCGGCATCTGCTCCTTCGGCTTTGTCCGCTCGGAGTTCGAAAACCTTCCGGAGGCCCTCAACGCGGTTATGGGCACCAGCTACTCGGTCGACGACCTCGTGACCATCGGCGAGCGGATCGCCAATCTGCGTCAGGCCTATACCGTAAGGGAAAGCGGCAGCACGCGAGGACGGACCATCCACGGCCGGATCACCGGCCATCCGGCCATGATCTACGGCCCGTCCGCAGATGTCACCATCGATCTGGAGACGCAGGTGAACGACATGCTGGACGCTCAGGGCTGGGACCGCCACACCACCAAGCCCAAAAAGGACAAGCTGATGGAGCTCGGCCTCGACGACTTGGCCGAGGATCTTTGGTCGGAAGACTAAGACCACTAGAGGATGACAGCCACTTATTGACGTGCCCGTCTGCTTTGGTGTATGATGGAGCAAGGAGTCGCGTCGACAGGAAGGGGACGTTTCGAGTGGCGGCAGCTTTGGCGCTGCGGGATAGGCAGAGGCCCTATAGGACCAGCGCCCTCAGTGAAGAGGCGGTGGCCACCGCCTGGCAAGAGGGGCTTTTCGGCGGCGAGCTGCAGGCTAGCTCAGGCGAAAGGCTGCAGATAGTTTACCGCGGCTGGCGCAGCGACGACGCCGGGCCGGATTTTCGCGACTCCATCATTGCCCTGGAGGATGGCCGACTACTTTCTGGCGACGTGGAGGTTCACGTGCGGGCCTCCGATTGGCGTCGCCACGGCCACGGGCGCGACCGTCGCTACGATGGCGTGGTGCTTCACGTGGTCATGTGGGACGACGAGGGTGGAAGGCCCACTCTCCGTTCCGACGGAGCAAGCGCCCCCGTTCTTGCCTTGCACCCCCTGTTGACGGTGTCCCTATCGGCGCTGGTGGGCCGGGCAAGCCGGCAGCTTACGCCGACTGAACCCTGCGGGCAGGTGATCGAGAGACTGGGGCAGACATACGTCGCCGGCTGTTTGGACAAGGCGGGCCACTTGAGGCTGGCGGGCAAGGCGGCGGCTTTCGAGGCGGCCATCGCCAGCAGGGGCGTCGAAGCGGCGCTATACGAGGGGCTGATAGAGGCTCTCGGCTACGCCAAGAATCGCGAGCCCTTTCGCCAGTTGGCCCAGCTTCTTCCCCTCGCCTCGCTCGAAGGCTATCTCCAGGGACGCGGTCAGACCGAAGCGATCCGGCGAGCGGAGGCCCTTCTTCTCGGAGTGGCTGGTCTCCTGCCCGGCCAGCGTCGCCGGGCGCCCCCTGGCGATTATGCTGTGTCGGACCTTGCCGCTCTCGAGGCGGAGTGGACACGGCTCGACGGCAGCCACTGGATGGCGGAAGGTCAATGGAACTTCTGCCGAACCAGGCCGGAAAACTACCCCACCCGTCGGATCGGCGGCGCCGCCCGTCTCGTCGTCCGCGCCCTCGCGCCCAAAGGGCAACCGGGATTGGTTTCCTTCCTGCTTGGCTCCCTCGACCAGCCCACGGCCGCCGCCGCCCGGCGCGCCATCGTGAACGCCCTGCAGGTCGCGGGCGAGGCCAGGCCGGTCCTTCCGGGAAGGACGCTGGATTGCCCAGCCGGCCCGCGCTCGACCAGCCTCATCGGCCGGGGCCGGGCGATGGCCCTGGCTATCAACGTCGTTCTTCCCTTCGCCGTGGCCTACGGCAACCTCACCTCCCAGTCGAGCCTGGCGGACCGGGCCAGATGGGCCTATTTCGCCTTTCCCCGGCTTCCCTCCGACGCCGTGGTGCGGCAGATGTGTCGACGGCTCTTCGGCGCCTCCGCGTCGAGCCTCGTCGATTCGGCGCTCCGCCAGCAGGCCCTGCACCATATCTTCAAAGAGCTCTGCCGCCCTCGCCGCTGCCACGATTGCCAGTTATCCGCACAGAGCTCGTAGGGCGAACGCTCTGGTCCCGAAATTGCGGGCAAGACCCAGGGTCCGACGGAGGTCCGGGCACACCACCAGACCGATTGCCAGCTAAGGAGGATCGCCCTATGGCAGCTTACCCACACGACGAATCCCACCCCAGTGAGGAGCAATACCCCACTATTGCCAGCAGCGCCAATTTCGAGGTTTGGGAGGACCGGGACGAGGACGCTTACATCTTCGCCTTCAACCTCAATGGTGTGACCATAGCGGTCGATCGCGAGCTGTTGGCTGAGCTGAGGCAGGTCGTCGATGAAGCCGCCGAGTACGATCGCTCGCGCGCCTAAGGATTGGCGAGGAGCAGAAGGGGAAAAGACGTGAACCCGACCTCCTTCTCCGCCCACACTGGCGAACGCCGGCGAAAAGTAATAGAATAGCGGGGTCGGATAGCCGTCTCCCGGCGGCGACCGGCAACTTCCGGCGCAGGGAGGGGAATGCGCAAGAAACGCTTCGTCTTTCGCTGGGTTGTGCTGATCTGCCTCGTCGTCTTGGCCGCTATTGCGGCGGGATCGCTCCTCCCAGATCGCTTTAGGGCGGTCGGCCAAGTCTTCGATTCGTCCACTTCGTCGGCCGGGCCGGGTGCTCCGACCAGGGGGCTCGACACTCCGACGGCCACCACCGCGGCCCAGGCCCAGCCGAAGCTTTCGCCGACTCCCCCCGCTTCGCCGTCTGTCTCCAGATCGACTGTCCGTCCTGCTATCTCACCCTCGCCGGCGACCACAGCGACGCCTCAGTTGGCGCGGATCGATCTATTGTATCCCGTCAACAAACAGAATGCCCTGCCGTCTTCTTACGTTCCTGAGGACTTGGTACCCCTTACTTCCGTTCGCACCACCACGGCCAATCAGCGCTTGCGACGCCTCGTGGCGCCCGTTCTCGATCAGTTGCTGACGGCAGCCAAGGCCGCGGGCCACGACCTGGTGGTTAGCTCGGCCTTTCGTTCCTACGCCGAGCAGGAGAGCGTCCATGCCTACTGGGAGAGCACTTTGGGCAAGGTCCAGGCGGACAGGCAGAGCGCCCTGGCCGGCCATAGCGAGCACCAGTTGGGCACCGTCGTCGATTTGACCAGCGCCAGCGTCGGCTTCCAGTTGGAGGAGAGCTTCGGCGATAAGCCGGAGGGCCGCTGGCTCAGGGAAAACGCCCATCGCTTCGGCTTCGTCATCAGCTACCCGGCCGGAAAAGAGGCCGTGACGGGCTACGCCTACGAGCCGTGGCACATCCGTTACGTGGGCGTCGAACAGGCCACGGCCATTTACCAAAAGGGGATCACGCTCGAGGAGTATCTTCGTACTCTGCGGTAACCTCTCGCGATCTGCAGATCACGTGGTCTCACCACGGAGGCACGGAGACACGGAGATTTTCTTTTTGGTGGAGGGAACATGTTGTTCATCGGGGTCATCGGCAATGGAGATTGCTCGCCGGCGGTAGCCGCGGTGGCCGAGGAGGTGGGAAGACGGCTGGCCGAGCGCGGCGCGGCGGTGGTCTGCGGCGGCCTCGGCGGGGTGATGGAGGCCGCCTGCCGGGGGGCAAAATCGGCGGGTGGTCTGACCATCGGCATTCTGCCCGGCGACAGCCGTTGCCACGCCAACCGCTACGTGGATATCCCCATCGTCACCGGTCTGGGAGAGGCCCGCAATGTCCTGGTGGTCAAGTCGGCTCAGGCGGTGGTCGCCGTCGGCGGGAAGTACGGCACCCTCTCTGAGATCGCCGTCGCCCTCAAGAACGGTGTGCCGGTGGTAGGCATTAACACTTGGCGGCTGCAGCGCGACGACCGGTGGGACGTCGGGATCGAAGTGGCCGGCACCCCCGGCGAAGCCGTAGAAAGGGCCATTTCCCTCGCCAGGGAGAGAACCTAGAAGCGCAGCCGAAAAGCCCCTTTTGAAAAAGCGGTGGGGAATCGCATCCGCTTTTTGGCACTATGTGGGGGGCAACAGCAGGTCTGGCAAACAATTCAGACCTCCTAGTGGGGACAGAATTCGCGGGTCTCTGCA
>JACPQF010000156.1 GCA_016190625.1 Chloroflexota bacterium
ACGCTGCATAAATAATCCAATGCCTCGTCTTGGCCGCAGCAATTCGTTTCAAAGCCGGTTTTCGGCTGGACTTCTAGCAAAGCATTCTGGCGATGTCAATAGTTTGGCCTGGCCATTGTGAACTTCCATGGTCCGCGCTATAATAGCGCGGACCATAATCGGTTACTGCATTTCAAACAATGATTTGCGCTTCTGGTTTCACTAGGTGTATCCCAACCTTTGACTTGAGTGGATTGCCCCTCATATTATAACTGAAGCAGGAGGAGAAGCATGGATTTCACGCGGATCAAGTATGAGAGAGCCGGTGGCATTTTGACCATTACGCTCAACCGGCCGGAGAAGCTCAACGCCATGACGCACGCGACCATACTGGAGATGGTGGAGGCCCTCGATAGGGCCGACGAGGACGACGAGGTGAGAGTCATCATCGTGACGGGCGCCGGCCGGGGGTTTTGCGCTGGCGCCGATTTGTCCGGCGGCGGCAAGACCTTCGACTATTCTGGCATTCCCATCGAGGAGCATAGGGATGGCGGCGGGCTGGTAACACTGCGAATCTACGACATGAAGAAGCCGCTGATCGCCGCCGTGAATGGCCCCGCCATGGGGTTCGGCGTCACGATGATGCTGGCCATGGATATTCGTCTGGCGTCGGAGAACGCCAGGTTCGGCCTCGTGTTTGGCCGGAGGGGTCTCAACATGGAGGCCTGCAGCAGTTGGTTCCTGCCGCGCGTGGTTGGCTTTAGCAAAGCTGCCGAGTGGGTGCTGACGGGAAGGCTGTTCGACGCCCGCGAGGCCCTGGCCGGCGGTCTGGTAAGCGAGGTGCTAGCACCCGACGATCTGTTGTCCCGCGCCCACCAGCTTGCGCAGGAGATCATCGAGAACACCTCCGCCATCGCCACTGCCCTGAACCGCCAATTGCTGTGGAAGATGTTGGGGGCTGACCACCCCATCGAGGCCCACAAGATCGATTCTCAGGGCATGTACCATCTTGGCCGGTCCCCAGACGCCCGGGAAGGCATCGCCGCCTGGGCCGACAAGAGAAAGCCCACTTTTCCGATGAAACCAAGCACCGACATGCCGCCTTTCTACCCCTGGTGGCGCCCGCGAACGTTTAATGGGAGATGAATAAACCAGTAGGAAGCTGGGGAGGAGAAGGAGGACAGAGCAATGGTCAAGCTTGCGGAAGATTGGACAATGGAGGACTGCTATCAGGCCGCGGTACGAGCCGCTTTCGGCTACAAGTGGGGATGGTTCTCGCAGGTGGAGCAGCGACTTGGTAGGGACGAAGCCATCAGGATGCTGCGGCAGCTTGGCGTGGTCTTGGGCGATGTGCTGGCACAGCAGAATCTGGCCCTGTTCGGGGTGGAGACCATGGACGTCCCGATGATGTCGAAGGTGGCGGATATCATTCATGCCTCGATGGGCTTTAGGGTACCGTGGACCATCGGCTCCCCTTCGAGCGGTTACGAGACCATCGAGTACTGCCCGCGCTGGGAAGCGGCCCCTGAGGAGTACAAGAAGGCCGGCATATGCGTTGAATGGTGCAAGGCGAGCGCGCCGGCGATCTATCAGGGGCTCAGCCAGGGCCGGGCGAAGTTCACCAACAGGCAGGCGCGCCCCCTTGGCGATCCGGTCTGCGTCTTTGGCATCGACCTCTAAGCGGCTATCAGCAGTCAGCATTATCTCCTGCCAGTTATGCTTACCTTTCCCAGCTCGTACGCGGTGTCGCGCTTGCCGAACGGCCACCAGCTCTTGATGGGAAGCCGCACGCCGGTATCGGGCGCGTAGAGACCGGTGAGGAGGCGGTATTCGCCGGAGAGGCTGTCGGAAAGCGGGATGTCGTATTCGTCCCGAACTACCTCGCCGGGTGTCCAGCGATCCGTCCAATAGGCGCCGCCCGCGGGCTCGCCATCCTTTTGCCCCGCTATCTTGCCAGACGCGTCGACCAGATGATTGAAAACGGTATAGCGACGGTCTGGCCGTCTTTGCGCCCGCCAGAAAAGCGTGAGATGGAGGGAATCGCCGGCCGGCTGGCCGATCGTGTAGCCGACAAGCTGGATAGCGTCGCCGTAGGGGATGATCACCTTCTTGCCGAAGTCCAAGGTCCTCGCCGATAGCGTACGTTCCGAGAGGCGAACGGACCCGAGATCGACGGAATTTCCCTTGGCGGTGTCCAGCCGGCGCATCGTGCCCTGGTCGTAGACGCCAACTGCCACGCGATAGTCCCCAGGCGGCGTGCCGGGCCGCAGCCACACGTCGAGCCCGCTCCGGACGATCTGGCCGGGCTGCCAGACCGTGGTCGGCAGATAGCCGTTAACCGGCTGCGAATCGCCCAAGCCCACCATCTGGCCGGCGGCGTTGAGCACATGAGCGAAGATGCTGTAGTTAACGGCCATGGTTTGCTCCGCCTGCCAGTAAAGCGTGAGATGGATCCGTCGATTGGCTGGGGCCTCTTCGATCTGCCGGTCGTATCCGACCAAAGACAACTGCCCGGCAAAGTCCGCAGTCACCCGGTTTTGCGGCTGGGGCATTCCTTCTAACACTGGCGAGGAGGCGAGATAGCCGTAGACGGTGATGGGGCCGTGAAAGCTCCGGCCATCCAGGCGAAAAGAATGGGAATCGAGCCATCGCTGAACCACTCTATCAGGGTCGACATAATAATCCCCCCACATTACGAGCCAGACTCTCTGAAAATCCGGCACCGTTCTGGCCAGCGCGGCTTCCGTCGCCTTGTTATCCGGCGGAAAAAACTCGGGGAAGCGCACCCACGGCAATTCATCACGGGCGTAATACCGATAAACTGAATCGAAATTGGCGTCGAGCACCACCAGATCGCCCGGCAAAGCGTTGCGCCGGATGTATTCCACCGCCGAGCGATGGTCGTCCCTGCTATACTTCTCGGAAAAATAGTAGTTGTGCAGCGAATAGCCCCAGATTCCTATCAGCACCAGGCTGGCCACGCCGGCGAGGATCCGCAAGCGTCCCCGGCTGAGGAGGACGACCAGGCCAATCGCCGCCAGCAGGTAATAGGCTGGCACAATGGGAAACAGATAGCGGGCGTTGAAGTCGCGCTTACCCAGCGACAGCAAAGCGATCAGACAAACGGGCAGCGCCAGAAGGACGACGGCGAATAGTGCTCGCCGGCGCAGGGCTCTGGAAGAGGCGAAGACGGTGGCAACGGCTCGCCGTCCGCCCGCCAGCATTGCTATCGCTCCCAGGACCACCAGCGCCAGCAACGGCAGCGACAAAAGCAGCGCCAGAGACCGGTCCGCCTCATAGCTCGGATGGCCGGGGAAGGTCGTGATGCCCAGCACTGAATGGCCCAAGGAGAATACGATAGCCACTTGCTCGAGGATCCAGCCAACGCCGCTGCCTCCAGCCGGGCTGCTGTAGTTGGCGACCTTATCCAGCGCCGTGGGCGCCCAGGGCAGAAACAGAAGGACGACGGCCACCTGCGAGAGTAACCCCGATCGCGGGCCGGCGAGTGGCGTCTTAATCGTAGGGGCGGGTGCCCTCTGGGCGCGCCGTTCGCCCCTACGATTGGGCAGCGAAAAGCCGATCAGAGCGAGGCAAAGCACCACGAAGACAAGCGCGGCGTAAAGGTGGCTGTAGAGGGCCGCCGTCATGAACAGGACGTAGGCCACCCAGTACTTCTTCTGTTGCGTCGCCAGAGCCTTGGTGAAGAAGTAGAGGGCGAGTAGCGACGATAGCCCCAGCAGGGTATACATGCGGAGCTCCTGGCTGTAGTACACGTACAACGGACTGAACGCCGCCAACACAGCCGCCACTCCGGCAATCCGGCGCCCGAACAGCCGGGACGCCAGCGCATAGTTTGCCGGCACCATTAGCACGCCGAACAGGAGGGAAAGGTAGCGCAGGGCGAACTCGGTGTTGCCTACCAGCCAGACCCACACCTTGAGCAAAGCGTAGTAAAGGGGCGGATGGATATCGGTCGCTGTGACGCGGACGAGGGACAACCAGTCGAGACCAGCCAGATGTAAACTGTAGCCTTCGTCGAACCACAGGCTCTGAGTACCGAGCCTGAACCCGCGCACGGCGAAGCTGCCAAGCAATACCAGGAGCAACGCCTTCTTCAGCCCACTCATCGCTGAACCAGACTCCTCAGGATCTTCACGTCCTGCGAGTCGAAGGCCCTCAAGGCCAGCAATGGTAGCACGTAGGCCGGTATGGCCGCGCCGACGACGAGCAGCAGGTTGCGGTCGCGAACCAGCCACACTACCGCGCCCATGATCAGGGAGGCCACGGCGGGACGCCAGGCGAGGGAGAAAAGAGGGATGCTTCCGACGTGCTTGCGAACCGAGTAGAAGAAGGGAATCATCAGCACGATCTCGCTGAGAACGGTCATTACGGCAGCGCCGGCGTAGCCGAAGCGGGGAATGGCGACGAGGTTGCCGGCCACGTTGAAAGCCGCGCCGATCACGAAGGCGAGGGTGAGGAATCGCTGCTGATTCACGGCGATGAGCACATACTGGGTAACGCTGTTCACGAAGCTAAAGGGCAGAAACCAGATGAGCAGTTGGAGGGCCAGAATTGATGTCGCGAACTCGCTGCCCACGGTTAGCAGGATTACCTTGTCGGCGATGATGGTGGTACCGATGGTCAAGGGCATGCTGATCAGAAGCAGTACCTTCAAAGACAGACTGAACCCCCGCACGAGAGACTCCTTCGAGGAGGCGGCGTAGCGCGACACAATGGGAAAGATGGCAATGGTGAACAGGGAGGGAATGAAATTCAGCCCGTCGATGAACTTATAAGCGGTGTTGTAGGTGCCGACCGCCGCGTCCGTGGCCATTGGCTTGAGCAACATCACGTCGATGCGGAAGAAGACGGTGCTGAGAAGATTGTTGATCATTAGGGGGAAGGCCTCTCTCGCCATGCCCTTCTGGAAGGGGACGTCGAGGTCGAAGCGTGGCCGGAACAACAGGCTCCTCACCATCTGATACAAGATCGCCGCCGTCACGACGTTGACCACCAGCGACACGGCGCCGAGGCCGACAATTCCCCAGCCGAGCAGCAGGACGATAGTGCCAAGGCATACCTTGAAGAGAGTGGAAACCACGGTAACCACCGCCGGGTACTCCATCTTCTCCCGGGCGAGGAAGACCGAGCTCAGCGCCGAGCCCAGGCCGCTGGGAATCATGGCGGCGGCGAACAGCAGCACTGTTATCGCGGTATCACGCGTTAGGCCGAACTGCCAACTGTACAAGCCCAACAGGCCGAGAAGGACGGGCAGGGAGACTACCATGAGGACCAGCCTGAGGATAACCGTGTTGCTCAGATAGCGATTGCCCTGCGCTGGCTCTTTGGCTACCTCCCGTGACAGCAGGGTGCCGAGACCGAAGTCCGTGACGATAAGGAAGAAGCCGATGAGGGCGACGGCCAGCGCGTATTTTCCCGCGTTCTCCAGCCCCAGTAGCCGAAGCATCAGAATGGCATAGCCAAAGTCGAGGACCTTGTTGACCAATGACGCCGCCATGGGCGTGACCATGTTCTTGGCGATCCGCTGGATAGTGGACAGGCTATCGGCACGAGGGTAGAAGCGCTTCCATCCGACGTAGCCGAGGCCCAAGACCAAGCCGACGAAGCCAATGAAGCTCAAGTAAGCGCCGAGCTTGACGCTGTCGGGAGAATACCGGAACACCACCTCGTGTTCGCCGGGCTCCAGCTTGATCGCTCGAAACACGGCGTCGGCGCGGAGCACCGGCGTATCCTTTCCATCCACCGTGGCCCGCCAGCCGGCGAAGAAGCTATCGGATAGGACGAGGTAGCTCGGCTCGGAGGCGCTGGCGATTATGCTGACCCGGTTCGGCTGATAACTGGTTATCCTCGGCGTGGGCAGGAGGGTGGCGCTGCCGCCGGTTCCGCTCTCCTGGCCATTCCCGTCGACGGTTATAATCACCTCGCGGCGGGGGTCGAAGTCTCGTCTTCCCATCCTCGCCAAAGCCGCCGCTTCGCCGTCCACAAAGGTCGCCCGGCCTACGAGAAAGGAGCGGGGAAGGTAGTCGTCGTTGCGATAGACGTTGATCTCCCCCCGGTACACCTCCGTGTAGTTGGGCAGGCCGATGTTCCTCGTAGTGAGTACGTACTTGACGTTCAGCAAATCCAGAATGGGCGACTCGAGAGAAGCCGGCTCGGCTACCTTGTTTATCATGCTGTAGAGCAGGCTGCCGGGCTCCTCCATTAGACGCCAGAGGTTGGTGTACTGCTTGGGGATGATCGAATCGTAGCCCCGGGTGTCCTGCAGTCCCACCATCATATTGCTGACTGGTTTCATCGTGTCCTCGTAGCCGAAGCTGGTGATGCGGAAGATATCCCCATCGGCCCTGAGCTTGGCCAGCGAGGGCGGGACGAAATCGAGCAGCTTGGGATCGGTGGTGGAGTTGAAGCCATAACTGGGAACGAACAGGTCGATGGCTAGCGCGCCCAGCGTGCCCACATAGAACAGCCTCGGGAGCGGCTTTCCTCCCATCTTCCGCCGCCAGCCTGCGGCGTAAGCTACGGCCAGCCCGCCGGCGGCGAGGAAGAGGCCGAACATGCCCAGATTGCGCGCCGTGTAGGAGTACAGCATCTGCCCGCTGTCAAAAGCGACGGGGAGCAACTGAGAGCGATGGAGCACGCCGTCTGCTAGGGCCAGCGTCTGCTGCACGAACACCCGGCTCAAGACCAGGGCCGCGAGAATGGCAAAGCCCGCCAGGCAGGCAGCAATCCCGGCAAGCCTGGCCGGCGTGATCCGGTATCGCCCGCTGGTCAAGGCGCTGGCGCCAAGGCCGGCGAGGACCGATACGCCGACCAGATAGGGGAAGACCCAGCGGAAGGGGGAGTGGGATTGCTCGATACCCGGAATTAACCAGATAAGCCGAAACAGCGGGGTGCCAAAGGCTAGCAGCAGGCTGAAGATGGCCAGGACAGAAAAGGTCACGGTGTAGCGGTCACGCCGGAGAAACGGCGCGAGACAGGCGAGGAGCAACGGCAGGATGCCGATGTAGCTGGCCGCCTCGACGTAGTTCTTCACGCTCCAGCGGGGAAAGGTGGTCGGATTGCCGGCGAAGTCCGTGGCCTTCGTGACCGGTTTGGTTCGCCCATCCACGACGTCGAAATACTTGTGGTGAGTCGGGTTGCCGAAGAAATCGGGCATCACGAAGCCCAGGATTTGCTTCTTGGGCAGAGCGTAGCCGATCACCTGGTCGTAACTCGAGTTGCCCGATCGGTAGTTTTGGCCGACCAAATCGTAGAAGGGGATCAACTGGACGGCGGCCAGCGCCACGCCCACCAGAAACATGGCTCCTAGCGCCAGGGATGGCCGGAGCACGCTGAGGGGGGACCGGCTCCGAATCAGAATCGCCAGCAGCCGGGCCAGTACGTAGAACAGCAGAGTGAACAGGACGAAGAAGCTGAACTCGAAGTGGCCGGCGAGGAAATGGAGGCCGAGAATCATGCTGCCAAGGAGAAGGTAGGGAAAGGCGGATCGCCAGGGACGCGGGTCTCGCTCGAACCGCCGCAAGACGATCTCCGCGACGGCGAGAAGAAGGGGCAGCCAGATCACAGTGCTGACTACCATCGGCCAGATGAAGCTCACGATGAGGAGGTTGCAGAACATAAACGCCACGCCCCCGACCATAGAGCCAAAGCGGTTGGCGCCGATCACCCGCAGGTAGATGTAGGTAAAGAGGCCGGCCAAGAAAACGTGGAGCGCCATGAACCAGCCGTAGGCCTGGGCCACCGGCAGAAGGTAGAACATGACCCCCAAGGGATAGAGGACGGCGTACTGGCCGGCGGCGAGAAAGGGCATTCCAGCGAAAACGTAGGGGTTCCACAGGGGCAGATTCCCGCTCAGCAATGACTCCTTGGCGAAGGTCTTCCACTGGTAGTTTTGGAGGATCATGTCGCCCAGCAGCTCGTTGTGGGGCACGTCGACGCCGAACTGACCGGCGAACGCCTTCCAGGGAGGAAAAGCAAACAGGGCATCGGTAGGCAGGAGAACCTCGCCGCCAAATAGCACGCGCCAGAAAAACGCGACGACAAGCACAAGCATGGTGAGAATCGGCAGGAGGTCGGGGTGTCTACCCCGCTTGATTAACCAGCGCAATGTCTCACTCTAATATTCTACCCTAACGGTTCAAGCTAGCCCGGACAGTGAGGCTTTAGCCGGTGAAGCCAGTCGATCTACCAGGTCCATCTGGCATTACCGGCTAAAGCCTCACTGTCCAGAGGTAAAAGGTTGTCGATTCTTGCGTGGCAGCAGGCTAGTACCGCCACTTGATCTGCCAGACCCGCCAGGCGGCCTCGAGGGCTATTTTCACGGACATCTTCGACTTGCCCATCGTCCGATCGGCGAAGATAATGGGAACCTCGGCGACCGTTAGACCTCGCTTCTTGCACAGATAGTTCATCTCGACCTGGAAAGCGTAGCCGCTGGAAGCTATCCGGGTTAGGGGCAAAGCCCGCAGGGCCGCAGCGCGAAAAGCCTTGAAGCCGCCCGTGGTGTCGTGGATATTCAGGCCGAGAACGAAGCGAGAATAAGCGCTCCCCCACCAGCTAAGGACCTTCCGCAGCGGACTCCAATTGGCATCGACGCCTCCCCCGCTGACATAACGCGAGCCAACGACCACGTCCGCGTCTTCGAGCTTGGCGAGCATCCCGGGAATGTAGTCGGGCGAGTGGGAGAGGTCGGCGTCCATCTGGACCACAAAATCCGAGCCTTTCGCGAGAGCATGGGTGAATCCCCGCACGTAGGCCGTCCCTAACCCCAGCTTCCCTTCCCGATGGATAACCTCCACCCTGCCGGGGTACCTATCGTCCAGCGCCTCGGCCACCTGCCCAGTCCCATCCGGCGATCCATCGTCGACGACCAGCAGTGTCAGCCCCTCCACAGGCAGGGAAAACAGTTGGCCCGCAAGCACAGGCAGGTTCTCGGCCTCGTTGTAGGTTGGAACTACGACCGTGACTGGCACAGCGTTTTCTCCCAATGGTGTCTGGCTTGGGCATTATACACGAGCTTCAAACGCTCGTCTAGGTCAATGTTTGTGGGGGTGAGCTACCGATGGGCTCGTAGCAAACGTGCAGTATAGGCTGCTGGGATCGCAGTTGATGCACTCGAACTGCACCGTCGTATGGTCGATACCATATTCTTCACTCAGCGAGTGATTCAGCCTTTCGAGGATCATCGAACATTCGCTAATGTGCTGGTCGTCTATGAGAATGTGGCAGCTAAGAGCGTGGAGATGGGGAGCAATGCTCCACACGTGGAGGTCGTGGACGCCCATGACCCCCTCCACCTTGTTCAGTTCGGTCATCATTTCGTCGAGGTCGACGTGGGCCGGGGTCGCTTCCAGAAAGATGGACAGGCCCTCTTTGATGATCTCCCAGGAGCCGATGGCGATGATGAGAGCAATGCCCACGGACAGCACCGGGTCGAGCCAGTACCAGTCGGTAAAGAAGATGGCGATGCCGCCGGCAATCACGGCCACCGAGGCCAGCGCGTCCCCGGCGACGTGGAGAAAGGCGCTGCGCACGTTAATGTTGCCCTTTTGGTCGTCTCGCAAGAGGAAGAGAATGAAGGCGTTGGCGGCGAAACCGATCACGGCTACGACGAGCATGAGGTCGCTATTTACCTCGGGGGGACTGAGAAGCCTCTGAAACGCCTCGTAGAAAATGATCATGGCGATTCCGACCAGTGTCAGCGAGTTGGCCAGCGCGACCAGCACGCCGATTCGGTGGTAGCCATAGGTCATGCGCTGGGTGGGTAGGCGAGCCGCTTGCCTAACGCCAAACCAACTGAGCAAGAGGGCGAGGACGTCCGTAAACATATGCCCGGCGTCGCTCATAAGGGCAAGGCTATCGGCCATCCTACCGCCTACCAGCTCACCGACGAAGACAACAGCCGTGACGATCAGGGCAACCTTGAGCTTGCTGCCGACTAGCGTTGCGTGACTATGCGCTTGTTGGGCGTGAGCGTGGCCGACGTGCATTGCTCGCCAACTCCTCTCGAGCTTGGCTCGAACCTTGCAGCGAAAACCATGCCATTATTGTATCAGGAAAGATCGGCAATTGTAAACCAAGATGTATTGCGTTGGCAATTACCGTGAGGTAAAATTAGATTAGTGGAGGCATGTAGCAGGTGAGCGAGAGGCTCGATAGAGAAATTGAAGAGATTCTGCGCAAATCCGCTTCGAACTCGCCGAAGCGGCTGCCCTCGGGACGCGTCGAGCGGATGTTGCGACGCTGGAAACTGGGGGCCAGGTACTATCTGTCGTGGCTGAAGGTCACTCCCACGTCGGTGATGGTTGTGAGCCTGATCCTGTTCGGTCTATCTGTATTTATGCGGATGGCTTTTCGCCAGCTCGCTTTGTACACGGCTCTGCTGGCAGTTTTTCTTTTCTTCACCGCCATCTTCATGTCGGCGCGGCAGACCGGAAGGATGAGCTCCGAGCGTCGCTGGCGGGGCCAATTGGTGGACCTGCCGGGCGACCATCCCCTGCGAGCCCTCCAGGATTGGTGGCAACGCCAGTGGCTGAAGGTACGTCGCTGGCTCGGATCGAGATAGCCGGAGTCTTCTAAATAATCCGGCATCATTGATGTTGCCCGAGCGCCCGGTCAGTGCAATAGACCGACTCGGTTTCCGAAACCGAGTCGGTCTGGCAACATCTTCGGCGCCGGATTATTTAGCTCCGACATGAGTCGTCGACGGGGTTACAGTTTGAAGTACGAGTCGGCGGCAGTGGCCAACAAGGAGTAGGGGCGAACGGCCGTTCGCCCCTACGGTAACGGCAGGCCTATGCTTTTCTTGAACTGTTCGATTTCTTCTGGCGCCCCTCGAAGTCAATGCTCTCCAGTTTGACCAGAGCCGCCACGGCGGCGACGACGATCACGGCTGCCACTACGTAGGCCTCGCCTAGCGTCCTCATCTGCGAGACGAGCATCGCGATCATGCCGAAGCCACCACAGAAGAGGTAAAGCGTAAGAACAGCCTCTCGCCTTGTCATCCCCATGGCGACCATTCGATGTGAGACATGATCCCTGCCGGGCGTGGTAAGAGGATTCATTCCCCGCCGCAGTCGAGAGATAGTGACAAGGGTCGTGTCGAAGATCGGGACGCCGAGGACGATAATGGGGATCATCCAGGTAATGGTTGGCACGTTGCCGAAACGCAGCTTGATGCCCAGGGCGGCAAGCAAGAAGCCGAGAAACAGACTTCCGCCGTCGCCCATGAATATCGAGGCGGGATTGAAGTTGTAACGCAAGAAGCCCAGACAGGCCCCGAGGAGGGCAATTGCCAGGCTAGCTACCAGATACTGGCCGCTCATGGCGGCGAGAAGGAAGAAAAAGGCCGAGGCCACCGCGGCGATGCCCCCCGACAGACCATCCATATTATCTAGCAGATTCATGGCGTTGGTGATGCCCGCGACCCAAACGATGGTGATGGCATAGTTGACCCAAGGCTGGGCCACCAGCTCCACCTGCACGCCCGTAGCGATAAGCAGAACCGCTGCTGCGACCTGTCCGGTCAGCTTGACCGCCGGCCGCAAGCCCCGGCTGTCGTCCCAGATGCCGAGAAAACTGATCAGCGATGCGCCGAGAACGATGCCGAGGAACTGTGAAAGGTTGAACCGGTCGCTGAAAACGAAGATGGCGATGATCACCGCGGCGTAGATGGCTGCTCCCCCCAATAAGGGTACGGGGTTAGAGTGGATCTTGCGGGTGCTGGGAATGTCTACCACGCCGGCGTGGAGAGCCAGACGCCTGACGACGGGAGTAGCCCCGATGGCCAGAACGAGGGCCGCGACAAAAATCAGCATATAGGCCGACATTATGGTCTTCCGCCTTGCATCCGCTGCAGATCTGCCACCATGGCCTGCAGATTTGCCTTCTGGTCTTGTGGAGCTAGAGACAGGGCTGTCTGAGCCTCGGTAATGGCCTTGTCGTATTGTCTGGTCTCCTGGTAGATAATGGCCAGGTTGCGATGGGATACCATGTCGTTGGGAGCCAACTGGATGGTCTTGAGGTTCTCCTCTATCGCCTGCTGCACCTTGCCCTGCCGGTAGTAAATGACGCCCAGCGAGCTGTGGACGTTGACGAGGTTAGGATCACGCTCGACCGCCTGGCGGAACATCTCCTCGGCTTTGTCCAGCTTGTTTTGATTGAGATAACCCTCGCCCATGTACACGTAGGTAGTCACGTATTTCTTGTCGAGCGATAGCGCCTTCTCGTATTTCACGAAAGCCTCTTCCCACTTTCCCTGGATGGCGTAGACCAGACCCCACTCGTCGTACAGATGAGCGGCGTTGGGACTCAGGTCTAAAGCGTCCGCGTAGTACTTCAGCGAGGTGTCCACCTTCTCCTGGCGCCTGTTCGCATCCGGTGTTGCCTCTCCCCAGAACCTGTAAAGCCTGCCGAGGTTGGCCGAATTGTCGGTATTGAGGGGGTTCAGCTCCTTTGCCGTCTTCAAGGCTACCAGGCTAGCGTTGAAGAGGTCCTCGCGGGTTGACGGCAGGATGTTGCGTGCATCGAGGCGCAAGAGGTCGTCCACCGATTCGATGTCCTGCGTTGGCTTTTGATCTGGGGCCCTTCTTGCCAGCTCCAGATAGCCCCTGCCAAGAAACAGATAATAGAAGTCCTGGTTCCTGGCCCGCCGAATGGCCGTCAAATACTGATGGATGCCCGTGTCGAACCGGCCAATGCCATCATAGGCCTGGCCCTTCTTGAAGTAGATGTCGGCGGTGACTGAATTGAGGAAGAACGTGGGGATGATGACGACCGCACAGAGCACCACGAGAGCGTATAGCCACACACGGGAGGTGCGGCAGAATGTCGTGGGCCGGATATCTCTCTTCACCCAAAAGGCCGTGCAAATGAGGCCGACAAGAAACCAGATGAAACCGAACAGTACGATGGTGCTTGGCTCTTGCAGTTGGACCCAGTTGGAAAGCAGCATCGAGAGAACGGCGACCAAGGTGATGGCAAGGTAGAAGAGCAGGGGGATGATCGAAAGCCATCCCGGCAGTGAGCCTTTGGCCATGGCGCTGGCTTGCACGGCTGGCGTCGGCGGCCGTCGCCTGGTTTTGGCTCTCGTGGCCTTGCCCGTGCCCCTAGCCGCGCCGGCGCCTCGCACCTCTACCGCTACCGCCCGGGCGGCGACGGTCGGGCCGTTCTCGGCCAGCGCCTCCTTTGGTCTGGACATGATGTAGATGGCGGCCGCGGCCCCCAGATACAGCCAGAAGTGGGTGCGGGTGGCGGCGATGGCGATGCCGAACAAAGTCTCCCCTAGGTGAGCCGCGATGGCGGCGATGAAGGCCATGAGGACGAGCTGAAGATACCCGTCTTGCAAGCGCCAAATCAGTCTTCCGGCCAGGCCGAAGAAGGCGACCACGACGGCGCCGTAAGAAACGAGGCCGAGGACGCCCATGGTGACGAGGTAATCCAGCAGATCGTTGTGAGAGCGGTCTGGTGAAGCGTTACGGGCCTCGATGTTGGCCAGCGACGGCGGATAGAAGGGGTTGTAGGCGACGTACATCGACTCGGGACCATAGCCGATGAGGGTTCGCACGGGATTCGATTTGATCAGGCCCAGAGCTCCCTTGCCGACGTCGTCGCCGAACCAGATGAGCAACCTTACCTTGCTGGTGCCGGAATCCATATCTGACAGCGAGCCGAGGCGCGCCAGGCGTGGCGACAGGGACTTCATTCGAGCCACGGGCGAATCAGGCGTGTTCAGGAGGACGACGAAGGCAGCCACCATGACGAACAGAGCGGTGGCCACGATAGCCAGCCTGTAGCGCTTGCGGCGAATAAGATAAAGGTAGGCGAAGGCAGCCAGGCCGACGGCAATGCCAAACCAGGGGCCACGGCTCTCGGAAAACACAATGGCTTGCAATTGAATCGCCAGCATGGCGGTGAGGCTCGCCGCGAGGAAGAAGGCCAGGGGGTAGCGACGAATCTGCCGCAGAGAGGCGGGTCGCAGAATGACCAGAGCGAGTCCGGCGAGAACGGCCAGAGCCCCGATGGCCAGCCAGAGCCAATCGGCGGTGCCAAAATCGGCGAGGCCGCGCCGGAATGACACGTACTGGATGATTCTCAACACCAGGCCAAAGAAGCCCACGCCGGCGACCAGAGCCGACAAAACGGAGATAAGCCTGGGGAATAGTCTGCCGCCGTCGTTCGCCGTTCCGGCAGTCGGCTGCACCGGCGACGTTAGAGTCGCAATGTTGGATATCAATAGAGCGAGCGCCAGGGGAACCGCCATGATGAGGTAGGCGGCGAGGAAAATAGCGTTGCCCATAGTGCTCGTGACCCGGGCAATGACGTCGCCGCCCCAGGGCAGGGGGTCGAGGCGGTAGTGCTGGACCAGGCCGTAAAGCGAAATAACCGTGGCGTCGAGGACCACGACCCAGAGCAGCCGGCTGAGCTGCGCCCTGGTGCGCAAATGATGGGCGGTGAGGAAGAACACCGTGAGATAGCTGAGAGCCACCAGCGTTCCCTGAAGCCGCTGATAAGAACCCCAAAAGGAAACGGAGGGAACGACCGAGGTAAACGTGGTGAGCAGGCTTATGGCCAGGTAGATCAGCACAGGAGCGGTCACGGGGGTGGCCTTGGCGAACCCCCGAAACCATGAGGAGAACGACCGGTCGGCAGGCAGCGCTTCGATGGTCTTTATGATGAAGGCCACTGCCATGATGAGGGCGATGGAGCGCAGCATGGTCAGCTTGTCGGGTTCGAACACCCGGCTAGAATAGACGTCGAAGAAAAAGGGAATGACGGCAGCCGCCGCCAACCAGCCAGCCTCGATGAGCCGGTCACAGTATGCGCCTAGCTTAGTTCGCACGTGGTGTCCTCACTGTCCTACCTCGGAAACGTCGCTGCAATACAAACAGAGCGCCCTCACCCTAACCCTCTCCTCCTTCCGCAGAAGGACGGCTGGAGAGGGGATTGGTCTTCCTCCCACCGGCGCTGAAGCATGTTCCCTCTCCCTTCGGGAAGGGAGAGGGTTAGGGTGAGGGTTTCTCCCACCTACCCTTGGCTCCTTCGTGTTTCCGTCTCCCGCATCCACTGCACGGTTCGCCGGAGCCCCTGCTCGAGGGGCACGCTCGCCTCGAAGCCCAGAATCTCTTTGGCCTTTTGGACGCTGGGAACCCGCCGCTGGGGGTCCTCGAACCGCTCGCCATAGGCCCGGGCGTAGGGAACGAACTCCAAGCGCGACCGCGACCCTGTCAGATCTACAATCATGCGAGCAAGGTCGGCGATGCTCGTCTCCCGCGCGGATCCCAGATTAAACTGCTCACCCTCGGCGCCGGCGACCGTCCCCGCCAGTATCGTCCCTTTCACGGAGTCCTCGACGTAGGTGAAACACCTCGTCTGGTTTCCGTCTCCATGCACCGTGAGGGGCTCGCCGGCCAGAGCCTGACTGATGAACCTGGCTACCACCGAGCCATACCCCCGGGGGTCGAGCCGGGGGCCGTAAGCGTTAAAGTACCGCACGATAGACATCCGGAGGCCGAGAGAAGCGTAGGCAAAGGCCAGATGCTCGTCCAGCGCCTTCGACGTGCTGTAGGACCAGCGCCCGACCTTGGTCGATCCCAGCACTCGGTCTCCATCCTCGACAAAAGGTATCTGGAAGCTCTTGCCGTAGACCTCCGACGTCGAAGCCAGCACCAACCTGGCGCCGCTGGCGAACGCCGCCGCGAGGACGTTTTCGGTGCCTCGCAGGTTGACCTGCATGCCCTTGAGGGGATCGGCCACCACGTAGTGGACGCCCACTACCGCCGCCAGATGATAAACGATCGAGCAGCCCGAGGCCAAACGGCGAACGAGGTCTTCGTCGAGGATGCTGCCGCGAACGAACTCGCAGCCGCCGCTGCCCAGGCAATGGCGGATGTTCGCCTCCTTACCTATCGAGAGGTCGTCGAGCGCCATGACCTCGTCGCCCCGGGACAGGAGAGCCTCCACCAACTGGGAGCCTATGAAACCGGCGCCGCCGGTGACCAAAGCCTTCATGAATCCCCATTCCCCCGGGCGCCGGGGCCTAAACACAAAGTCACAAAGAGCGCAAAGGATACGCAAGATATATAAAAGGTAGTAACTTCGTGCCCTTCGTCCTCTTGGTGTCTTTGTGTTTCCGGACCAGGGACCGATACGCAGCGTAGACTATCACATGAGGGTTGCCAGGTCAAGCGGCAAGCAGACGCCGGTATAACCCGAGTATCCGGTCGACCATGACCTCCTGACTAAACTCCTGCCTTGCCCGCTCCCGCGCCGCCGTCGCCAGCCGCCGCCGCAGCGTCTCATCCGCCGCCAGGCGCCCGAGGGCTTCGGCCAGAGCGCG
Organism: Chloroflexota bacterium; assembly: GCA_016190625.1. Taxonomy (GTDB): domain Bacteria; phylum Chloroflexota; class Dehalococcoidia; order JACPQF01; family JACPQF01; genus JACPQF01. The sequence continues at coordinate 16,337 of JACPQF010000156.1, forward strand.
CGGGTCTCTCGGCGGCACGACCAGGCCGGTCACACCGTGCTGGTTGACGAAGGTCGTGCCCGTTCCCAGCTCCGTGCAAACCGCCGGCAAGCCACAGGCCATGGCCTCCACCATCGATATGCCGAAGGCCTCGGACCGCTCGCAGGCGGGAAAGGCAAAGATGTCGCCGGCGTGATAGTAATTGGGGAGTTCCGCATCCCCGACTTCCCCGAGGAACGCGACTTTGCCTTCCAGCCCTTCCCTTTCGACCTGGTCCCGAAGCTCCGGCTCCTGTGGCCCCGAGCCGCAAAGGAGCAATGTCGCGCTTACGCTCTTCATGGCTTCTATCAAGTAGTGCAGGCCCTTGTAGTAGCGAAACCGGCCGACGAAGAATACAATCGGCGAGCCGTATCGCTGCCTGATGCTCGCCACCTTGGTCTCGTCCGGTCTGTCCAGCCAGGAGAGGTCCACGCCAAAGGGGATGACGGCGCACTTGTCGGCGAAGCGAGAGAGATAGGGCGAGGAGGAAACGTAGTTCGGGCTGGTGGCGATGATGGCGTCCGCCCGGGAAAGCACCCGCTGGAGAAACGGCGCATAGAAGCGGAGGAGGTTCTTCTGACGCACGATATCGCTGTGGTAGGTTATGATCATGCGAGGGCTAGGCTTACCTATCAGGTAAGCCAGCTCTCCCAGCGGGTAGGGAAAGTGGAGATGGGTGATGTCGGCCTTATGTTTGCGAACTTCGGCGAACAGACTCACGCTGAGGGGCGTGGATGCCACGGTCGCCAGGCGACCGGACTTGACCACCTTCACGCCGTCGAAATCCTCCACCACCGTCCTGCCGCCGGGGTTGGCGACGACGACGGTAACCTCCAATCCGCGTCTGACCTGCTCTCGACTGAGCAGCCTAACGTGGTTTTCGATTCCACCCAATACGGGAAAGAAGTCCTTGTACACGTGTAGCACCCGAATTGCCACCGCTTGCCGCCTCTCTGTAAACTGCCAGGGTCTCTCTGGCCGTTCGCTCCCACGAGAACTTTCTTGCCTGCTGAAGGGACTTCTGGCGCAGCTCCTCGCGCAGACTGTCGTTGGTAAGGGCGAACTGGATTGCCATCGCCATTTCGTTGGGATCGTAGGGGTTGACCAGGATGCCCGCATCGCCGACGATCTCCGGCAGGGAGGACGTCTGGGAGGCGATGACGGGCACGCCGCTCTTCATGGCCTCGAGAACGGGGAGGCCGAACCCTTCGTTCAGCGACGGGAAGACGAACAGGTCGGCGCCCCGGTACACCGCCGGCATCTCGTCCTCGTCCACTTCGCCCAGGAAGATCACCTTATCGCCAAGGCCGTGGGCCTCTACCTCTTGCCGGGCCTCGGGATACCGCAGATCTTCCTTGCCGGCGAGAACCAGCTTGTGCGGCACGTCTAGCTTGGCCCAGGCCTGGATCAATCGCCCGAGATTCTTGTGCGGCTTGTTGATGCCCAAATAGAGCACGTAGCGCAGCCCCTGTAGACAGGCGGGCAGCACCGACGGCCGGCCATCGTCGAATTCGTCCGCCGCCAGATGGATAACCCGGATCTTGTCCGGCGGCACGCTGTATTGCTGCATCAGGTCAGACTTGGCGGCCTGCGAGTCGACGATCACGATCAGCGAAGTCGTGATGGCGAGCCGGGTCGTGGCCTCGAACACCAATCGCGCTTGAACCGATGGCAAATACTCGGGATAAAGTGACGAGCTTACGTCGTGAATCGTCACTACCGAGGGAACCCGGTGCCGGTAGGGCTTGATGTAATAGGGAGAATGGAAGACCGCCACTTTTTCCTTGGCGATGAGCGAAGGTAGCCTGGTCTGCTCCTGCATCGAGAAGGTCGGCACGTCGGCCAGTCTGAGGATTACGTTGGGAGCCGCCAGCCGCGGGATGTCGTACCGCCGGTTGTCGAGCTTGGGATTATTGAACACGACGAAGGTATCCTCAGGCGACGCCCGGGACAGGCCGCGCACCAGGTTGTAGGTATACCGGCCAATACCCGGGAAGTGGTCCTGAATATACCTGCCGTCGATGCCGATGCGCATCGGGCTCCCTCTCGATCTAGCATCAAGTAGCCATCAGTCCTTCAAAGAAGGACTTTCAGCGGTCAGCAGTCGGTCACGAGCAACTGGCTGCACGTATTCGATCCCTATGGAACTGGCCGCTAACGGCCAACGTTGCCTTCTGAGACCCTGTTAGAACTAACATTATCATGGTGAAAGATTGGAGTCAAGGAGCTCAGGTCGCAACCCAAAGCAGGTATTGACACAGCCGTCCTAGCGCCCCATGATTCTGTCCAGCCCTGATACTTTCGGGCCGGGTGGCGCATCCGGCAATCTCATGATACGCCGCACCTCTGCCGAAGGGCGCATTCCCCAGCGCCCCGCGGGCGTCGCCGGCAGCAGAGCGGCTTCGGGCGGTCCATCCTCCGTAGGGAAGGCCGCCCCGCCACTTCGAGAAAGACGCCGTCGCCAGAGCTTGGGTCGAGAACTGTAGCATCCGTGGATGTAATCGCCTAGCGTATGAGAAAGCTAGCGATCGTGGGATCCGTGTAGTAGGCACCCAAATGCTTGCGCGCACGGTCGTCGTGATAAGGAATGGGATTGACGGCTGCTGTTGCCTCTGGCATGGATTAAGACCCAATCGGCAGGCTAAAGCTAAACGTGCTGCCCTTACCGGGCTCGCTTTCGGCCCAGATGCTGCCGCCGTGGGCTTCCACGATGGCCTTGGTGATGAATAGCCCCAGGCCGGTGCCCTTGACCTCCGTCTGTCGATAGAGACGGGAGAAAGGCTGGAAGAGCACCTGCATGTCCTCGGCTGAGATGCCGTAGCCCTGGTCCTCCACGCTCACTACCGCCTTGTCTTCCAATTGCCTCACCGTTACCCTTATCTCGCTTCCCTCTGCCGAGTACTTGGCGGCGTTGCCGACGAGGTTGTCGACCACCTGCGTGATGCGGTCGATATCGCAGAGGGTGAGAAGGCTGTCCGGGGCCTGTATAGCTATCGGGTGTTTCGGATCGGCGGCCGCCAATTGTCGGGCGGACTCGGTGGCGATGGCCACCACGTCGCAAACCCCTTTTCTTACGCCGAAGCGGCCCACGTCTATGCTGGAGGCATCTTGCAAATCCTCCATTAGCCGCTTGAGACGCTGGGCGTGGGTGAGAACGCGCTGGAGCGTCTCGATCTCGACCCCTTTCCCCCGGTTAACGGCCTGAATCGCCAATTGAATGTAGCCCAGAATCACGCTTAGAGGGGAACGCAACTCATGAGCCACCATCGAGACGAACTGCTCGTGGCGAGTGTACGATTCCTGCAGTTGTTCGGCTCGTGACCTGATCTCGTCGTTGAGCCGGCCGAAGTAGGTTGAGGCGACGAGGATTAGAATGTTGTGGTAGAGATGGTCTTGGGCGAACAAAACCTCCATCAGAGCCGGCGGGTCGGTGTACTCGCGCATGAGCAGAGGCAGGCTGGCCTCCTCGTAGAGGTGCATGGCCGAGATCATGGTCTCGTAGGATAGGCCGGACTCGATGTACTGCTCCGAAAGCCCGGTAACCTCGTGGAGGTAATCGTCGATGCGGCCCTCGCCGACGTACTCGAAAAAGACGCTGACGAGGGTATTGATAATGAGCTGGATGCTCTTATCGCTCAGCCCGCGCTGCTGGGGGGCAGAAGCGGCAAAAGCTTCCTCCCAGCGGCGGGCCAGTTGGTCCTGATAGGGACGCAGCCGGCGCGCCAGCTCCACCAACACGTTTCTGGTATTCTCATCCAGGGGAAGAATCTCGTAGCCGTCCATTGTCTGCAACCTCAGCGCGCCGCCACCGGCCGCACGGGACAGCGCTCCCCCGAATGAATTCGGAGGTCACGAGCCCGCATTACGCCTTATTTTACCCCACAACGGCGAAAACCGGCAAATCCTTTACACGCTGGCGATCCAGACCATCTCCTGCCCCTCGCCCTCCAATGGCTCGCCATTGAAGCCGCCGTATACCGACCATTGGGAGAAGCCAGCGGCCTTCAGAAGAAGCTCGAACTCGGACTTATAGATCCAATGGAGGCGCAGGGGGAGGCTATTCGTAGCCACGACCTCGCCGCCGCCACTCAGCTCCTGCAGAACCCAATCGATAGTTTGTCTCCGGTTCTGGTGGTCGTTGCTTACCGACTGCCAGGCCTTGTAGCGACGGCCGGTCCCAGCGTCGACGATCTCGCGGCCCAGCCGCAGACCGCCGCCACCCCCGGCTAGCGCCTCGGCCACCGGGGCGAAGAAGTTTAGGGCCAGCCGGCCGTCGGGAGCCAGGTGCTTTCGGAAGCAGGACAGGGCAGCAAGCTGGTCTTCCTTCGTCTCCAGGTGAAGGAAAGAGCGGAAGGGAACGATGATTAGTGCGAAGCGCTGGGATAGGGTGAAGGCTCGCATATCGGCCCGGACTGCCCTGGCCTGGAGGCCGAGTCGACGGGCTTTCTCCGCCAGCCGGTCGAGCATCGGCTGGGAGACGTCGATGCCCCACGCGTCGATCTCCAACTGTAGCAGTCGCAGGAGTATGCGGCCTGTACCGCACGCCACCTCCAGCACAGGGCCATTGGCTCTCATGGCTTCGTCCAGGTAGAAATCCACGTCGGCGTCGTCGCCGCCGTGGATCAGATCGTAGATCTCGCCCCAGAAGGGATTCTCGTAGTTCATCATGCTTTCCGCCCAGCTCCCGTTCTATTTCTTTCTCTCGAAGGCTTCGATGGGACGAAAGCGCAGGGCCGACCAGGTATCGTCGATGGCGATCATGGATACCGGTCTCAGGCCAGCCCTGTTGATAGGGTCCCAGCCCGAATCGCGGTTGATGTCCGACTTTACCTTCGAGGTACCCTTGGGGTAGGAGATCCAGAAGGTGCCGTCATACTTGAGGATCTCCAGAGCGGTGGCGGCGTATTGCTCCAGCTCGGCCCTGTTCTTCACAAACAGGTGGACGAAGTCGCACTTGCCTTCCGGCTTTTCCACCAGCTCGGCCCCTTCAGGCAGGTCGCCCAGCGAATCCAGATACCCCGCCGGAGGGTTCACTATCGCCACGCGTTGTTTCGGCTTGATAAGGAGCTTCTTGACCAGGGCGCTGTCCGCCATATCGCTATCTCCTCCTCAAAGACATCGGACCCAAACTTACGGTCCCGTGGGGGCTATTTTAGCAGATGAATCGGTGAAGAGGCAACGCAGCCGAGCAATCTTACAACTCATCTGAAGTAGACATTGGCTGCCGTATCGAACGCTTCCTCCGGCGTGCCGAAGAACTCGCCGGAGGGGTATACCGATAGCTCGTAGCGCTCGTCGCATACTTGTAGAAGGCGAATCCCCAGTGGTCCTCTCTGCCAAAATAACGAAGCCGGCAAAGGTGGGTGGGCGTGTTGCGAAGGCGCTCCATCATCTGCTCACGCGTTTCCGGCGAGCCCGGCCGTGGCCAGTTCGGGCCAAGCGGCTCCGGCTCCGTGTAAGCGTCGATGTAGCAGAAGTGGCCGCGAAAGCGGACGTCGAGCCGGGTATGGCGCCCGGCAAAGTGCGGTTCGGCATAGCGGCGAATACGCTGCTCGGTGCGCCGGCGCACCGCCTCTTTGATCGGCACACCACCGCTGCCTGGGCTGAATACCCATTGTTTTCTTGGCGGCATGATTACACCCCTCTCTTGCTTCGGCAAGGCAGGCAGCCCTCACTTTTGGTCGGCGAGTGAGCAGGCCAACTGGCAATGTCCACAATACCATTATAGCATGCACGGCGGACGCCACCTTGTCCGAGAACTCGCCACAGGCGAAGGGTGCAACATAACGAGCCGCGTCCGGTGGTTATCTCAGTTCGATGTTTAGAACGTGAACCTCGGTCGTCCCCACGTTCTCTGCCGCGTGCTAATCTGCCTCGACCCAGACAGTTTGGCCGGCGACGAGCTCCAACACCTTCTTTGTACCGTCAGGAAAAGCTCATTGCTTTTTCGTGCCGGAACCGATATACTACTTACGATGTCAGCATTGTCATCCCGACTCAACAGGAGAGGTGGCCAGTGAGCAAAGTAGTTAGTTTTCGACTGAAAGACGAAGAGATGGAGGCCTTGCGTCGAGCCGCGCGGCGGCTAGGGCGCACGCCGTCGGAGACGGCCTCTATTCTCGTGGGTGAGGCGCTGCGCCAGCAGGATTTCGCCTTTGTCGAGTTCCGGGATTCGCCGGTGGGTCGACAAGCCTATCTTCAGGGCACACGCCTGGCAGTATGGCAGATAGCAGCCATAGCACGCGATTATGATGGCGATGTGAATCTGACCGCCGCTCACCTTTCTGTTCCGGTCATACAGGTCAAGGCGGCTCTCAACTATGCTGATGCGTTCCCTGAGGAGATAGAAGCGGCCATTGAGGATAACGATGTGACGGTCGCTCAACTGAGGCGGCTTATTCCCAATCTCGAGGTATTCGAGGCCGGTGGTGCGGCTTCTACTTGATTCGCATGTGGCTACCGCGGTAGCCCAACAGCTTCGAGACCGCGGTGTCGATGCTCTGGCACTCGCCGAGTGGCTGGATGGCAACTACCGAAAGGCTGACGATGAAGCGCTCCTCATGATGGCCCTGCTGGACCGTCGTGTGCTGGTAACCTACGATCTCAGGACCATACCGAAGTTTCTCAAGCGACTGGCCGAGGTAGGCCAACACCACGGCGGCGTGCTATTGGTGCACAGAAACACCATTCGACCGAACGACGTAGGCGAGTTAGTAGCTGCTTTGAGCGAGCTCGCTGCTCAGAGGGGCGGCGACGATTGGCAAGATCGAGTCATGTTCTTGCACAGCGCGGCTGGTTAGACTGAATTGGGTTGAGCCGGCGTCAACTCCTTGTGCGATTCGAATTCATGGCATCATGCAATCGTGGGTGGCCGGCCGTCGGAGGTAGGAAACGTGGCAATCGTCTCGCTCATAAGATGCGCCGGCTATGACCCGGCCGGGGTAGATAGGGCAGTTCAGGACGCCCTGGACCGCCTCGGCGGCATCGGGCGATTCGTCAAGCCTGGCAATCGCGAGCTCCTCAAAGTGAACCTGCTCGTCGGCTCTCCGCCGGAGAAGGCCATCACCACCCACCCATCCGTCGTTCGCACCCTGATCCGGCTGGTGCGCTCGGCCGGCGGCGTGCCAGAGGTGGGCGATTGCTGCGGCTTCGAGGGGCCGCCGAGCGCAGGGCGATACCGCGCCGCCTGCCGGCTCTCCGGCTTCAAGCAGGTGTGCGACGAACAAGGGGTGGAGTTGGTCCATCTCAGCGCCGACTCGGTGGAGGTGGATAACCCCATCGGCCGCGCCTTCAAGCGTTTCACCCTGGCCCGGCGGGCGATGGACGCCGACCTGATCGTCAACCTGCCCAAGCTCAAGACCCACGGCCTGACCCTGTTCACCGGCGGCGTCAAGAACAACTTCGGCCTCCTGCCGGGGCTACTCAAGCCGGAGATGCACCTGCGCGCGCAGGGCGCCGAGGGCTTCGCTCAGATGTTGGTGGACCTGCTCGCCGCCGTGCGCCCGGCGCTGACGGTAATGGACGCCGTGGTGGGGATGGAGGGCGACGGCCCCCGCAACGGCCGGCCGAAGCAAGTCGGAGCCGTAATCGCCAGCGCCGACCCAGTGTCCCTGGACGCGGTTGCCTGCCAGATCGTCGGCATCCGGCCGCAGATGGTGCCGACCACCCGTCTGGCGCACGAGCAGGGAGTGGGAGTAGGCGATCTTGCGCAGATCAAGGTTCTCGGCGAATCTCCAGAGGCGCTGCGGGTTGTTGGCTTCCAAATCCCCGCAGCTCCGGAGGCGCTTTTTCGGGCGACAGGCTTCTTACGTTTCATGCAGGGCCGGCTGGTGGCGAAGCCGGCGCTGCGGGCGGCGGCCTGCGAAGCCTGTTGGGTCTGCGTGGAGCACTGCCCCTCGGTGGCCCTATCGGAGAACGGCAAGGCCCCGGTGTTCGACTACGACAAGTGCATTCGCTGCTACTGCTGCCAGGAGCTCTGCCCCCACGACGCCATCCGCCTCCAGCGCCCCCTCCTCGCCCGCCTCCTCGTAAGATAGGAATACGGATTGCCGTGAGTCGCAGAGAATAGGCTATGCGGGAAGCCCGTCTCTTACTTGCTACAATACCGTTTTAGATTGTCTGGTGCGTCACCTCAAGTGAACACAGTGGAGTCCTGCGGACCCCCTCCGGCACGCAGACCGTTGCGTGGCTAGCCGCCCTGTTCTTCTGAACCCAGAGTAACCCGACGCTGACCAGAAGTGGGACGAGACTATCGATGCCATCAAGACGGGGGATCCGAAACTTGAGGCCAAGCTTGACCGATTAATCGATAAGGCGGACGGGTGAATGCCGGGCCATGCCTGCAATCAGAAGTTGCGCGGGGGAGAACCCCTCTGGTGCGAACGATTGCCGGAGTTCCGCAAGGACTGAAGCACGATGTATTAGCCTTCGACGATCCGTTTCGCGGCGACGGTTGGGTACTAGAAATGCAGCCGAAAACTGGCAATATGCAGAGACCCGCGAATTCTGTCCCCACTAGGATGTCTGAATTGTTTGCCAGACCTGCTGTTGCCCCCCACATAGTGCCAAAAAGCGGATGCGATTCCCCACCGCTTTTTCAAAAGGGGCTTTTCGGCTGCGCTTCTAGGGAGAGACCCATTTCCACCGTACATCAGGGGCATAGGTTTCCCATTTCAGACCAGCGGGGACGACAAACTCATATCGTGTGCCCTGCCCTGGCATTAGCGTCGTTTTCCCAATGGTCGCCTTATCCTGAAGCACTACGCTGCGGTTGACGTCCTTCGCGGTAATGGTTACAACAATGTCAGATGCCGTCCAGTACACGTCGTTGTTAGTGACGGCACCTTGGATCAGAATTGAACCGTTGGACAGACTGAGCTGCGAGCTGTCCAGATTAAGAGCACTGTCGGGAGGCAGCGGCCGGGTTGTCCTAGGCGCAACGGTGGGAGTGGGGACCGCAGCGGATGCGGAGGTTTCCATATGGTGTACGAGCGCCAGCTTCCAGCCATCGGAAGTTCGCCTAGCTATGGGAAACTGCGGCGCCTCTCGCGGCCCAGTGTCTAGAAGTAGCTTATCCCCGTTGTGTTACTTGGTCTGCCAGACTTCGAAGTCGTCGGCGATCGCCACGTCGCCCGGAAGAACGTAGACTGCCCGCACCTGAAAGTCCACCATCTTGGACTCAATGCGAGCGGCCGTCGGCGGCCTCTTAAACCTTGACGCGAACAACTCATAGTAAACGGGCGAGACCAAGTGCTTCATCGGCGAGGGATCCCCACTTCGGTAGGCCTCCATCTTCACGTCATCAATCTGCATTATTAGCTGCGTTACTTCCCGGGCGACCTCCTCGCTGGCGAGTGAGGTTCCGGGAGGCATCTGCCCAACCGCCAACCGCATGGCAGGCAAGATATCGCGGATGATTCCTGCACTCAAAGCGAAGTTCACGCCCTCCACCGGAGTGTAGTTATCCCACTTCGTTGCCATTGTAACTAACCCGGCTAATTCTCCCCGCATGTTGACGAGGGGACCACCGCTGTTTCCCGGGTTGACGGCCGCATCTGTCTGCACCCATTCCCCACTGGCCGGTTCGCCTACTCGGAGAGCCGACAGGAGCCCACGAGTTACAGTGGCCTCACCCTTAAGGTCCAGCGGATATCCAATCGCAATCAGTGGGTCGCCCAACCTGAATTGGCCCGGGTCCCCGAGAGCCAGGTTGGGCACATCCAGGCCAGAAAACTGCAGCAGGGCAAGATCGAAGGTTTGGTCCCTCGCTACCACTCTTGCCTGATAGTCTCTCCCATTGGCAGTCTTCACAGTAAGAATCTGCGTGTCGCTGACCACGTGCCGATTTGTGAGAATCAGCCCCTTGTCGACGACCACGCCCGACCCCATGCCTTTTCCAGATGACAATCGAACGACACTTGGTATTACCCGAGACACAACAGACGCCTCGTCCACCTGCTCCCTCTGCAATGTCGGTGTGAGGCTTTTGGCTCGCTCCTCTTGCAGACGCGCTGCGACTGTCGCCTCTATATCGACCGAAGGGGAGGGCGATGGGGGTCGTGCCTGAGTGCAAGCAATTGAAAACAGGACGATCAGAAGCGTGATCGCACCCAAGTTACTGTAGACGTTGGTCGCTCTGCCCCTATTCATATCAGCACATCCCGAATGTGATATGGGACCAAGCCGACCAAGAAATCCTGGCAAGGTGAAATGCGCCTCGTCGTCTTGGGTCATCACGGCGTCATCCTTCGATCCACGAATACTCCTATTCGCGCCACTGCTGGACCCGATCTTCCTCGCCCATGCTCGACGGTGATTCCCATCAAGCCCACACGCCTTTCAGAGTTGTCCCGGGCTGAATTATTTGTAGACCAGGAGCCTGGTAATGGCAGGATTGGTTGTAGAGGTGAGGAGAGATAGCGTACGCTTTATGGCTAAGTAG
>JACPQF010000159.1 GCA_016190625.1 Chloroflexota bacterium
ATTTCGCATGCAGGGCACTAGCATCCATGACACGTAAAGCATAGCAGATGCCCTATGTTGTGTTCAAGTTATTCTGTATAGACTCCTAAGGTTCTTCAGACAATCTTTTGGTCTCTGCTTGTGACGTCACCGATGCGATGAATCCCGCTATCCAGTTCGCATCGCTGGGAACGGCATCAGCCGCCCATTGTCCGACATCTCCAGATAGGGCTAGCACGCCAAGTTCGGCATAATAGCTAGCGGTGCAATCCAGAGGACAATACAGTAGCTTGTTCAATTTGCCATAGAGGCCGTATTCGGTCATAAGGCGGTGATGTGCAACTGCCAGCTCCAAGTAGCACTCTGTAGGCGGAAGCTTTTCGCGGTTGGCTCGGTCATTGGCGTAGATGGACCCTACTCCCAGGCGAAGGGGCGTGAAAAGGGGCCATATGTTGTTTTCGATACTCCAACGGAAGCCCTCGATGATGGAGTCCCGAGCCTCCTGCCATGATTCGTGGGCGTTTGGTGCCATTACAGTTGCACCCGCTACGAAGGCGGACCCCACGTTGCCCACTCCCAACACGTTAACCGCATTTGACCAAGCCTCAAGATAGCCCTCCCATCCATCGCGTTTGTGTTTTCCCGGGCACACCTCTGCAAACAAGCGATCCCCCCACACTTCGGAGTGGTAAGCGATGCAACGTAGTCCGGCATCCTTCAGTCTCTGCATGTTCTTTCTGGTCATCGGTTGACCATGGAGGGTAAGATTAGGAGTATAAGGCGCTCCGTTCGCGATGCCCTCCACGAATCTGATGTAAACCTGCGCTTCCTGCTCGGTCACAAAACCGCCACTCTGAAATCTGCCTTCGACCCACCTCGGACTCGCCGCTGTTAGTATCCTATAGGCCTCGACTGTTTCGTCCAAGTTAATTGTGGCAGCAGGGTCAAGGCCGGTTGAGCGAGCATCGTCGATCGTCGGATTATAGTTGCAGAATCTGCACTGGTCTCCGGTGCTGAAGTACTGGCAGTTGCGGACAGGACGTATATAGAAGCACCGACGATCGGGCTCGACCAGGCTCGTCACAGGCGTCCCTCTGCTCGTTACGGGTTCGTCCTCAGTCCACGACTTTCTTGGAGGAAACCACACGCCGGCGACTTTTTCATCTCCCTCGAACAGAGCATGCTGTCCAGCACCTAGCTGTCTGATCTCGTAAGGGCTCCTATCAGAGCCTCTCTGTGTCTGAACGCCTACGCCATTGCTCATATAGAACGGACTCGGGCGCATGATGAAGCCGGGCTTAACCGTCCATGGCCTCTTGGCCGCTATCTCGCGCAACGTCAAGTCGTGATCCCGGCTCTGGTACCCTCCTGATCGGTCCCAAAAGCTTGTCTCGTCAATCACGTCGGAATCTCGAATGCCATAGTTCAGGACCTCATACTTGACGATGATCTCAAGGGGAACGTTTGGATACCGCTTCTGAAGCTGGTCAACTCGGCTCATTCAGTTCTCTCCTCGGTATTTGTCTTGTTCAGATTAGCGACCGCGAGGCATGCCCGCGCCACGCCGGAGGGTCGTGCGGGTCATGTGAACAAACGCCCAGACGGTGATTTGACAAGCCAATTCAAACAGAGCAGGGAGTCACAAACATCCGCAAGATTACTCATCTTGGCCGGAGAAGGTTACTCATTTCACACCCGCCGACTCCAACTACTTACCTGAGTCGATCTGCCAGACCAGGTCTCAGCGCGGTCGAGTTAGCCGGATCGGCGAGCCACGTATGGCACCGTTTGCGGTCCCTGGGGAAGAATGCAGATCCGCGGTTCCTGGCCGCTTTTCTGCTTGTGCTGCCGGGCCAGATTGACGATGGCCTCCTCCACGCTGTCCCACGGCTCGAGAAAGGCTCTCCGGGCCTCGTCGTGAGCGAGCCCGGTGGCGAAGATGTGCACCCGGCTCTTCAAGAGGATTTTTGCCAGAACCTGGGCTTCCCACTGGTCGAACATTAGAAAGCCAGGCGATTCGATCAGGTCAAGCATCTCGCGCGGCGACGAGCGCATGGTCAGGATCTCGGCGAAGTTGCCGTGGCCCAAGCCTTCCGAGCACTCGGAGGCGATGACGATGTCGCCGCCCGGCCGCACGGTCTCGGCGGCAGCCGACATTCCCTTGACCGCCTGGTAAAGATTCAAGTCCAGGGGATAGCCGCTGTTGGTGGTCACCACGATGTCGAACTCGCCATCCACCTCCCGCATGGCAGTCCGTCGGACGAAGGCGATGCCGGCGTCGTGGGCCGCCTGCAGGCTGCCTGCAAATAAGCCGGTTATCTCCCGCCTGTCGTTTAGGGCGACGTTCACGATGAACGAGCAGGGTGCCATAGCCTCAGCCTGGCGGCATTCGGCGAAGATGGGGTTCTCGTCCGTCACCCCCCAGCGCGCCTGAGGATGGCCGATCATGGCGGCGTTGTGGTTGTGCATGACCGTGCTTCCGCCGGCGATGCCTGGCAGAACGGATTTGGCGCCGCCGCTGAAGCCGGCGAAGAAATGGGGCTCGATGAATCCCGTGAGAATGCGCACGCTGGCCTGCAGGTACTGCCTGTTTAGCCAAACTTCGCCGCCGAAGCTGCTCGTGCCCACGTAGGTGAGCTGGCTCTCGTCCAGGGCGTCGTGGTTGATTATCCGATATCGCGCGGTTGTCGCCGGCCCCAGCATGGCGTCCAGCTCGCTGGGCGTGTTCGGGCGGTGCATGCCGCAGGCGTTGATGAGGGTCACCTGGGAAGCTGGCACGCCGGCCTCCTCGATCTCGGCCAGGATGGGAGGAAGGAGACGGCGGTTAGGCACGGGACGAGTGAGGTCGCTGAACACAACGGCGACCGTCGCCTGAGGACCGAGGAAATCTCGCAGTGGCGGCGAGGCGATAGGCTCACGGAGAGAACGACGGATCGCCGCGGCCTCGTCCGCCAGGCCGGGCAGAAACATCGGCTCTACGATGGACGCGCCGTCTGGAACGGTAATATCGAGGTCAGATCGTCCGTAGGCAAGGCAAACTCTCATCGCATCTCGTCAGCGTCGCGGTATGAGGACTCCCAAGGACCAGTGGCCGCTCGGCCATATTGGCATTGGCCGGCCGAATCAGGTGCAGCAGCCCTGCCCCATTCGGGGGTTAGGATGAAGTCGGCCCGTTGAGGACAAGCGCTCCTTCGATGGGGCAGAACTTCAGGCAGACCCGGCATCGGTTGCATGTATCTTGGTCGATCACCACGATGCCAGTGAATTTATCATACCTTATCGCCTTCTTGGGACAGCCACGAATGCACCGCTGGCAGCCCGTGCACCAACGGGCGCCAACGGTCATCATGAGGTCGCTATTACTCACTTCTCCCATTTCGTTTTCATTGGCAGATGGCTGCGTGTCGGAGCGCATTGTCGGTTGACTAAGCCAATTATAAACAAGTGGCCAGACTTGTCAAGTTTGTCGACGCTGCTGGGCGCGGTTTCGCGGCGCATTTCCCGATGTTCTGGGCCGTCGTCTTGAGACTCTGTGCCCGTTCTGCTATACTGGCGCCGTCCGCGGGACGATGCTATCCGAGAAAGGGCTGCCTTGCGAGTCGCCATAGTTCACGATTGGCTAAATCAGATTGGGGGAGCCGAGTTTGTCTTGGAAGTCCTACACCGCATGTTTCCCGAGGCGCCCATCTTCACCTCCCTCTACGAGCCAGAGAAAATGCCCGGCCACTATCGCCAGTGGGATATCCGGACCTCTTTTCTCCAGAAGCTGCCCTTCATGGGGAGTCTAAACCGCGCCGCGCTGCCCCTCTACCCACTGGCTTTCGAGAAGCTCGACCTCTCCAGCTTCGACCTGGTCATCAGTAATAGCAGCGGGCTGTGCCACGGGGTTATCACCCGGCCCGAGAGCTGCCACATCAACTACTGCCTGACCCCGCCTCGCTTCGTCTGGAATGCCTCATCCTACATTCTCCGGGAGCGGGTCAACCCCTTGGCCAGGGCGGCGCTGCCGCTGGTTGTCAACTACCTGCGTATGTGGGACGTGGCGGCGGCCGCGCAGGTCGATCATTTCATTGGCATCTCCAAGGCGGTGGTCGCTCGCATCAAGAAGATCTATCGCCGGGAGGCAGAGCTGATCTATCCGCCAGTGGACACCAAACGGTTCGCCATTTCTGAGGCGGTCGGGGAGTATTTCCTCGTCGTCGGCCGGATGGTTCCCTACAGACGGGTGGACATTGTGGTCAAGGCCTGCAGCGAGCTGGGCCTCTCCCTGTTGGTGGTGGGTAGTGGTAGGGACCGCGTCAGTCTGGAGGCGATGGCGGGGAACGTGGTGAAGTTCGCCGGCCGGGTGGAAGATGCCGCTATGCCCGACCTCTTCGCCAAATGTCGGGCGTTCATCTTTCCCGGCGAGGAGGACTTCGGCATCGCGCCCATCGAGGCCATGGCCGCCGGCCGGCCCGTCATCGCCTTTGCCGCTGGCGGGTCGCTGGAGACCGTGGTGGACGGGGTCACCGGCACCTTCTTCCATCAACAGACGCCGGACGCCCTGGCGGAAGCGCTTTCCCGCTTCGACCACCGGCAGTACGATCCCCAGGTCATAAGAGAGCATGCCCTGCAGTACGATACGGACGCCTTTGTCGATAGCTTCCGGCGGTTCCTGGCGGGGAAGTTGAGTTGAGAGTAGGATAATGGCGCGGCGCAAGCCTTCGAGCTGGCAGAACACGGGAGTCGGCCAGGGAAGAAAGGCCGGAGCAAGGCGCGGACAGCCGCGGGTCCTGCTGCCAAAGGGCAGGGGAGGCAAGTCTTACCAGCGCCGCCGAAGCTCGGTTGGCTTCAGATCCGGCTGGCTGGCTAGACTGGCTTCCTGGGCTATTCACAAGCTGGCCACCAAGAGGTGGCGACCTCTCACCTTCTCCGAAGCCCTTATCTGGCTCGGCGCCGGGGCCGTCTGCATCGCCTTCCTCATCCTTATGGCCAAGAGCTCCTTTCTCCTCGCCGCCGGCGTTTTCGTCTTCCTCGCAGCTTTTGCCTGGCGAGAGCTAGGCGAAAAGTAGAACGGGGGTACGGCAAACATAAAGACACAAGGAAATCTCTTGCGCCTTTGTGTTTATTTGTCTCTCGCGGTCTCCGCTTCCACAAGATGGTTGTATGCCTGTCTGAGGGCGGCGGTCAACGGGCCGGGTTTGCCGGTGCCGATGTCGCTTCCGTCCAGTTTCACCACTGGCATGACGCCAAATACGGCGTTGGTGACGAAGCATTCGTCGGCTGAGGTCAAATCGGTCGGATCGATAACCTGCTCGCTAGTCGGTATGCCCATCCCGGCGGCGATCTCGAGGATGGCGGCGCGGGTGATGCCGGCGAGCACGCCCGATTCGATTGATGGGGTCAGAAGCTTGCCGGCCTTGGCAAGGAACAGGTTGCTGGCGGTGCCGCTGGCGACCAGCCCAGCGATGTTAAGCATGATCGCCTCGTCGGCGCCGGCCGAGGCAGCCTCGAGGCGGGCGACGATATTGTCGACGTAGTTCAGGGTCTTGGCGAAGGCGGTGGGCGACGTCTCGTTCCGGCGAACCGAGGCCGTTCTCGCCTGGAAGCCCTGTTGGTACTTCTGGGACGATGGGGGGACAAACGGCGAGGGCTGGATCACCACGGTCGGCTTGGTCTGGCCGGTCGGCAGGAGGCCCCGGCCCTCCGAAATACCCCGCGTGACCGTGAGGCGAAGCACCGCCTCCGAGAGTCCGTTTGCCGTCACAACGCCGTAGAGGGCGGCGCCGAACTCCTGCTCGGACATTGGCAGGACTAGCCGTATCGAGGCAGCCGAGCGAGATAGCCTGGCCAGATGCTGGGCCAGGCGGAAAATGCGCCCGCGGGAGAGACGCATGGTCTCGAAGACGCCGTCCCCCAGCGTGAAGCCGCGATCGAGGGGCGAGACCCGCGCCGCCTCCCGCGGAATTATCTCGCCGTTAACGTAGACGCTGTCGCTTCGATCCCCATTAGTAGGGGCGCTTGGGTGCCGATGCCGGTCTCGCACGCTTTGCCTCCGGATAGTTGGGATGGTCTCCCGCGAGTCTATTCTACCTTCTCGCGATGGTTGTCGCAACATCGTGGTGTGAACATACAAGGTCCGTCCATGATATCCTTGACAACTACCAGGGGCTTGAACAGAAGGATGTCTTGGCCTGTATACCGAACGCGCTGGCTAAGGAATATAATAGCCGGAGCACATATCAGCCACGGAGGCCGTGTCCAGGGACCGCCGATGAACGCAGCAGTCGTAGATTACACGGTTTGCAAGGCCAGCATCGAGGCGTAGGCCTTGTCGAGCGTCTCCTGATACTCGGCCTCGGGATCGGAGTCGGCGACGATGGCGCCGCCTACCTGGAAATAGGCCCGCCCGTTTTTCACGGTGAGGGTGCGGATCACGATGTTGGTGTTCAGCGACCCGTCGAAGCTTAGGTAGCCGATGGCGCCACAGTAGACGCCGCGCTGGGTCGGCTCCAGCTCATCGATGATCTCCATCGACCGGATTTTGGGGCAACCGGTCACCGATCCGCCGGGAAAGCAGGCTCGCAGCAGGTCCACGGCGTCGTAGCGCGAATCCAGTTCCCCAGCCACCGTGGACACGAGATGGAAGACGGTGGGATACTCCTCAATCACAACCAGCTCGGGAACGTGAACCGAGCCGACACGGCAGACCCGGCCGATGTCGTTTCGCAACAGGTCGACGATCATCACGTTCTCCGCCCGGTCCTTGGCGCTGGCGAGAAGGTCCGCCGCCAACGCCCGGTCCTCCGCCGGCGTCTTGCCCCGCGGCCGCGTGCCCTTTATCGGCCGCGTTTCCACATCACTTCCCTCGACCTTGAGGAACTGCTCGGGCGAGGCGCTTACCACCGTGAGGTCATCGAAGCCGAGGTAAGCGGCAAAGGGCGCTGGATTGACCTGCCGCAAGCGGGCGTAAAGCTGCCAGGGATGCACGGCGAGCTCGGTCTCGAATCGGTGAGAGAGGTTGACCTGGTAGATCTCGCCGGCGGCGATGTACTCCTTGGCGGTCTCGATCGCCCGAATGTAGCCCTCTTTGGTGAAGTTGGACGAGAAATCTGCGCCGTGTGGAATTCCTTCACCACGGAGACACGGAGTCACGGAGTTTCCTCTGGTTTTGCGAGGGATGGGACTCGCGGAAACAGCTATCCCGCACCTGTTGGTAGGCAAGAGGCAAAAAGAGTCCTTCTCCGTGTCTCTGTGCCTCCGTGGTGAGTTCCAGTTCTTTGCATTTGATGACTGCGCCCTGCTGTCGCGCGCCAGTCTTTCCTGAACCCACCGAATCCGCCGCTCGGCCTGATGCCGGCTTTGCCAGCGGCCGCCGGTGGCGACGATCCACGTCTGGCCGCCGAGGTGATCGTGGGCGAGAACCCAGTCGTAGAACCCGACGTGCATGTCCGGCAGGCCGAGATCGTCCGGCGCCCGCCGGGGGAGACGCTCGACGTGGTGGCAGAGGTCATAGCCGAAATAGCCGGCGATTCCCCCCTGAAACGGCGGGAGGCCGGGGATGGTTTCGGCGCAATTGTGCTGCCAAAGTCGCTGAAGATAGGCGAAGGGGTCGCCCTCGGCGCGGGTCACCCGTTGCTCCTCGATGACCTCGATGTAGGTTCCCTTGCTGCGAAGCACCAGAAAGGGGTCGGCGGTGACGTAGGAGTAGCGACCGAGACGGCCGTGCGCCATGCCGCTATCGAGAAAAACGAAATTTGGACTATGTAGAAACGAGGGGGAGAGGCGAAGGAGGTCGACGCTGGGTTGTATTTCCTCTGCGAGGGGCTGCATGCTTGGGCTCCGCGCTGGCTAGATTGCAACTGGGTGCTTCCCGCCAGCGGCAAGCTGAACATGCTGCGACGCCATTATAGCAGAGCCTCTCCGGCCGGGTCAATACTCTCCGAAGCCGGTTGGCACTCTCCTTGACGACATGGACACCGCGGTCATAAGATATGAGGAGCGGGCCACAGGTAGGGGCGTCCTTCTGCTGAAGGACGCCCTGAGCGGGATGGATCTTGCAACTAACTTACCGGCTGCACCACTTGGCTCTAGCTAAAATCTGCCTCCCGACCCTGTGATCTGTAAGCTGATTGCTGAAGGCTGACCGCTGAAAGCCATTGCTTTGGACTATCTGCCGTGCTACAATGCTCCTGTCGGGGTGGTGGAGCGCCAGCCCAAGTACCAGGGTCTGAGGTTGAGAAAACCTGGGGCGTCAGGGCTTCTTTTCGATCCCGCCTGCGGGAGCGCCCTTACCTGCATTGCGCCATATCCACCCCGGCGCCTCTCCCGCTGGGCACATGAAGCACCTTTGTCCTGCTGCCCCGTTTGCTGAATTACCCCAATGCCGCTCTGCCCTGATCGGTCGGACAACATCGGGGGGTGCGCAGCGGATCGGCTTAGCTGAAGAGGGGCCAATGGAAGGGAGAATGCGACAGTGTCATCGGAGAACAAATCAAGCGGTGGGAAGACGGACTATTGCGTCGTGATCACGACGTGCTCCAACTCCGAGCAAGCGGAGATGCTTTGCTCCGAGATCCTGGACCGGCGCCTTGGGGCGTGTATTCAGATTCTGGATATCACGAGCTGGTACGTGTGGCAGGGCAAACGGGAGACGGAACCGGAGAAGCTGCTGCTGATTAAGACGCGAGCGGACCTCTACGCGGAGATCGAGGCCACGCTGAGCGCCGTGCATCCGTATGAGACACCAGAGATCATCTCAGTTCCAATAGCAACAGGAACAGCAGGTTACCTGGCGTGGATCGATCAGGTAACGGCGGGCGCCCCGTCGAACGGGCCAAAAAGTGAGGGTTAGGTGAAGCCCCACAACGATTTGGTGCTCGGCGGCTGTAACCCAAGATCACGCGGTCGTCGCCCTCGAATCCGGCTCCACCAAGCAGTTGCCATCCTAACCATGGTTCTAGCGCTTCCGTGAGTCCAAGGTTGGAATCTGGCCTCCGATCAATTCCTTGAAACTTACCGAATACTTCGTCATCGCTGGATTGTCGGTGGAAATGACCGTGAACGGTGATGTCTGTCCAGCCAGGATGGGATTGTACTCAATCAGCGCTGAGTCGCTTTTTACGAATTGACCGCTGTTTGTGTACCATTGGACCAGCGACTCCACGTTTCTTAGACTCGCGCCCCTGACGTTCTTCACCTGGCCTTCAACGGTTACAAAACCGTAGCTTTTGAGTCCGCTTGAGGCCAGTAGTTCAGGTTTGTACCGTGACAAATCGGGTGTAGGCGAAGGAGCGGGGGTCGGAGATGGCACAGCTAGATACTCAGTGGGAATCGAGCCGATGTTACCATCAGGATCTTGAACGTTCTGCCAAGCTCTGCCTTCCACTTGTCGCTCGTCCCCAATTACCAGCATGAGAGCGCCGTCCGGCCAAGGTTTGATTTTGTCGGCATCGCTAGTTGTGCGACGAATAGAAACGCCTTCACCGCCGGTGTTCGCCACGACAACAGCACGCGGGGCCGTCGTACCATTTGGCGTTGGCGGAGCCTTGGGCGAGTTGCTAGGCGCCGGTGCTCGGCCGCCTTGAGTTGGTACTGCCACTCCGGTCTCCCCGCTTCCTGCTGCAAACAACAAGAGGCCAACAAAGACGACCAATGAGATGATGTGTCGCAAGACCATGTGAGGAATCACGATTCTTGTCTCCTTCCCTGTCGCTCCACGCCGAAGATAATCAAATAGGTGATGACACCAATGAGAATTATGACGCTATCAGCACTCCGTCTCCGAGTGATGCGGCCAGCAGTGGCGATAACGGTCGAAGACGAAAAAGGGCACCCGAGATTCAGGCGCCCTTCATGGCTCCTCCTTTATCATCCTCCACGTCCGCCGTGCCGTTAGGGGCTGACGGTTACGGGTTACGTAGGAACATCATAGCACTCGTAAGGGCGGTCGTCAGGGATTCTTGCCTCACCGCTTAGAAAGAGATCGGCCAGGGTCTGGGGACCCTGGCCGATATTGCCTATTGGTCGATCGTTGACAGCAGCGGCGGGAAAAGGTTGTAAGCCAGCGTGGAGCGTGATCCACGACCCACCTGTCCAACCTTGCTGACTACCTTAAGCCATGAATCTTAATCAGGCGTTCCAAGCCCTTACGCCCAATTCGGCTTTGCTTTGAGCCTACAATCGCTCCTGAGGTGCCGTCCGGCAGTGGCTCGTTCTTATCCGGGACCAGCGTTACCCTTGTAGTGCCATCGGGAAAGCCCTTGGCGAAAGCGATGCCGTGAGTGCGGCGACCTGTTTCAATCCAACCATCGTGCCGGAGAAGACGAATAAGCTGCTTGCCGGTGATTGCAGGCAGTTTCCCTCCCATCAGCTACCTACGTGGAGAACACGATCGGGACCGTGTGAGAATGGATAAACGTTGCTTCGTTTACGGGGATACGACGGCTAACCCGGCGAGGTGGCGTTTCGTCGGTATAGAACTTGATGCGGTGCGCCTTGAAGAACCTATCTCTTTCACCGACCTTTTCCAGGGAGTTGAGGTGTAGTTCGACTAGCTCAGCCAACTCCTCGTGAACTTGGTCGAGGGTGTGCGCAAATGTAGCGGTGCCAAGCTCCTTGCATTCGCCCGTCCACCGCTCGCCCTCTTTGCGAAGCTCGAAGGTTAGGATGACAAAACCTTTGGCGGCCATAGTGTGAGGCTCCTAAGGCGCTACGTGGAAGAAGTAGGGTACCCCCAGGGGAATTCGAATCCCCGTCGCCACCTTGAAAGGGTGGTGTCCTAGGCCTCTAGACGATGGGGGCATACGTGCCTAGATTATATCACGTCCGGGAACTTCTGCGCAACACGTTGCCAGACACCCTGATTGGATACTTGAACGACTGCCAAAGCCTACTTAACCCGGCTCATGGCGAGCCCGCCCTGCCACCCGGTCGAAGTGGTGGTCGAAGGAGTAGGTGCCTTTGTTTCCAGTCTTCGTCCCGTTCGGGTGAACAACATGCTCTGCAGCGGAGCTTACCTATCAGCAATTGTCAGGATATCATGCCATCAGCTTGTTGTGAAGCTAGCGCATTGTTCCTGAGACTCTATCCTGTTGATGGAGCCTGGCGGCCGGACCATAGCCTGATTCGGCTGGGTCGCTGGCAACGATGCCGCACAAGCTGTATAATAGGGGACGAAATGAACTTCCGCCCCCAGAACCCGATCATAGTTCAAAGCGATAAGACGGTTCTCCTCGAGGTGGATAACCCCCACTACGGCGAGGCGCGGGATTGCCTGGCCCGCTTCGCCGAACTGGTGAAGTCGCCGGAGCACGTCCACACCTATCGCCTCACGCCTCTCTCGCTGTGGAATGCGGCGGCGGCGGGCATGAGCGCGCAGTCGATGGTGGAGGCTCTCGAAAGGTTCGGCAAGTACGACGTTCCTGGCAACGTCAAGGCCGACGTCGTCGACTACGTCTCCCGCTACGGCCGCCTGAAGCTGGTCAGGAAGAACGAGCGCCTTCTCCTCGTCTCCGCCGACGAGTTGCTGCTCAAGGAGGTCTGGAACAACAAGCAGATAAGGCCCTATCTCCTCTCTCAGATCGATGCCAAGACCATTCTGGTCGACTCCAGCCAGCGCGGCCACGTAAAGATGGCCCTCATCCGGTTTGGCTTTCCCGCCGAGGACCTGGCCGGCTACGTCGACGGCGCCTACGTGCCCATTCACCTGCTGCCTACCACCAAGGGAGGCCTGTCCTTTTCCCTCCGCCGGTATCAAGAGGAATCGGTCGATTCGTTTCACCAAGGCGGCGGCATTCAGGGAGGCAGCGGCATCGTGGCCCTCCCCTGCGGCGCTGGCAAGACCGTGGTGGGCCTTGGCGTGCTGTCCAAGCTCCAGTGCGCCACCCTCATCCTCTGCTCCAGCACCGTGGCCGTCCGGCAATGGATCCGGGAGATCCTCGATAAGACCAATCTCACCTCAGACGAGATCGGGGAATACAGCGGCGAGCGCAAGGAGATCAAGCCCATAACCGTTGCCACCTACCAGATAATCGTCTATCGCTCCAGCACTGTGGATAAGGACACCGGCGAGATCGGGGATTATCCCCACTTCTCACTGTTCAACGGGAGGGACTGGGGCCTGATAATCTACGACGAGGTTCACCTTCTCCCCGCGCCCGTGTTTCGCATCACGGCCGAGATACAGGCCCGGCGCCGCCTCGGCCTGACGGCGACCCTCATCCGCGAGGACGGCAGGGAGACCGATGTCTTCGGCCTAATCGGCCCCAAGAAGTACGACGTGCCGTGGAAGGACCTCGAGCGGCAGGGCTGGATCGCCACCGCCGAATGTCACGAGATCCGCGTTCCCCTGGCGTCGGAGGAAAGGCTGGGCTACGCCATTGCGGAAGAAAAGGTCAAGTACGGCCTCGCCGCCCAGAACTCGCGCAAGCTAGACGTGCTCTTCCATCTGGTCGACAGGCACCGCGAGGACAACGTCCTCGTCATCGGGCAGTACCTCGACCAACTGAAAGGCATCGCTCACTCCCTTGGTGCTCCCCTCATCACGGGGAAGACGCCCAACCGCGAGCGGGACAAGCTCTACCAGCGGTTCCGCGACGGCGATGTCAATCTCCTGGTAATAAGCAAGGTCGGGAACTTCGCCATCGATCTTCCCGAGGCCAACGTGGCGATCCAGGTGTCCGGCACCTTCGGCAGCCGGCAGGAGGAGGCCCAGCGCCTTGGCCGGGTTCTCCGGCCCAAGAAAGATGGGGGCCTGGCCCACTTCTACACCCTGGTCACCCGCGACACCAAAGATCAGGATTTCTCTGCCAAACGCCAGCTCTTCCTCACCGAGCAGGGCTACAGGTACACCATCGCCGACGCTTGATCCCTAGACAAGCAATGCTACAAACCGCCCGCAAGACGGCTCGGCCGGTGCGAAAACGGAGGTCTTCGAGGATGCCCGATAGCCGTGTAGTGGCCAAGCCTTCTCAGGAGCGCGACGCTTCGGCCCCGCATGTTTCGAGGCGGAAGCTCGTCGAGCGGTGCTGTCTCGTGGCTCTAGCCATATTCGTAGTGGCATATGTTGTCGCCTACTCATCCAAATCGATCGCGGCCTACACTACCGGCAACACGCTGTTCGATCTGGCCACCTTCGAGCAGGGCTTCTGGAACGCGACCAAAGGGACGCTGTTCTTCTACAGCCTCGAGGGAGAGATGAGCCGGCTTGGCCGCCATTTCTCGCCGATCTTCATTCCTTTGGTGCCGCTTTACGCTTTGCACCGGGATCCTGCTACCCTTCTCGTCCTCCAGACTCTGGCGCTGGGCCTTGCCGCCGTACCGCTCTACCTGTTCGCCCGGCTTCGCCTGGCCAGCCCGGTGGCCGCCCTGGCGGTATCGGCTCTCTATCTGGCCAGCCCTGCCACCCACGATGTCAACATCGTCAACGAGTTCCACGAGATCGCCCCCTTGCCGTCCCCCTGCTCTTCCTCGGCTTCTATGCCGTCGAGAAGAGGCAGTGGCGCCTCTACGCGTCGTCGGCGTTTCTCGTGTTGATGACGAAGGAAGAAATGGCGCTCACAGTGGCGGCAATGGGGGCCTATGTCATACTCAGTGCCCGACAGTGGCGGATCGGCGCGGCAACCATCGCCGGCAGCCTGGCCTGGTTTGTCCTGGTAGCCCAGGTTGTCATGCCCGCTTTACGCGGAAACTATGGGCCAGTGCCTTTCCCGGGCTACGGCTATCTGGGAGAAGGGGTGTGGGGCATTGCCGGTGGCATATTCACCAACACCGGTGAACTTTTGAACGTGATTGCAGCACAGGCCAAGCAGGACTATATCTACTGGCTTCTCGCACCCCTCGCCTTCGTGTCCTTGCTCGCGCCGGACGTGTTGCTGGTTGCCCTGCCCGCGTTGCTGGTGATACTCGCATCCAACTTTCCTCCCACCTACGAGATCTTCGAACGCTACGTGGCGCCAGTCATCCCACCCGTCTTCGTAGCCGCCTGCATTGGATTGAGCCGGATTAGCCGCATCTTCGACGCTCTGCGCACACAAACGAGGTTGCGAACAGCAGTCTCGACGGTACTCTTGCTAGGAATGGCCGGCGCCACCGTCTATGCCCAGTCTATTCTCCACAAGTTCCCAGCCAGTCTCCTATCTCCGGCAGAGCCCGACCCTCACTTCGCCACCGCCATCGGATTCACGCAGGTGATTCCCGAGGTCGCCTCGGTCGTTGTCGAGGATCATCGCTGGCTGGCCCGTCTAGCACATCGTAAGGGTCTCTATTTTCTCTCCGCCACTTCTCCGGATGCCGACTATCTCCTGGTTGACCGCCGAAGGGCGCCGGTTACCAACGTACCGGCGGTGGACCGCGAACAGGCTATCCGCCGGATCGCTGGAAGCGAGAGCTACGCGTCCCTTCGCTGCGAGGACGGCTTGATGCTCTATGGCAACCGTAGCGCAATCGAGCGGGATGGGGCCTTGTTTGCGCCATACGAATGGGAGCACGATTTGAACAAGGACTTTGGCGGCCTGATTCGACTGCTCGGCTATAGTCTCGACAACCCATCGGTGCGAGCGGGAGACACCGTAGCTATTACATTGTACTGGCAAGCCGTCCAGGAGCCGATTACCTTCGACTTCACCGTCTTTGTCAACTTGCTAGATAGGCAGTGGAGATCGGTTGGCCAGCACGATGGCCGGCCCAACGACTCCACCTGCAGCACGCTAGATTGGAAGCGCGGATTGATCGTACAGGACTGGCATGTGCTGTCCGTCAAATCGGATGCGGCTCCGGGGGATTACGACCTGCGCATCGGCCTGTACACCCAGGCAGACATGAAACGGCTCGGCATTCTGGGGCCAAACGGCAACGTGGTCGACGACAATGTGGCGATACCGCTGTCGGTGCACCCGTAGCGGCTAGACCACTTATTACCAATATCGCTTGCCGGCCAGTCGTGGCGACAGCGCCGGTATCAGCTTCCCTAGCAGCGTGTAGAGGATGATTACCGCCAACAAGGCGAGCGCCGCGAGGGTGATGCGCAGGCCAAGCGAGTAGGCCGGGGGATCGTAGACGAAGCGGACCCTGTGTTCGGCGGCGCCCACCCTGACGGCCCGCATAACGTAGTTGGCCCGGTAGATGTCCGCCTTCTCGCCGTCGACGTAGGCTTTCCAGCTACCATCGTACGTGTCGCTCAGCACCAGCCAGGAGGGGGCATCGGCCAGGACCTTCACCTCTACCTCGTTGGGGCTCACGTCGGTGACCTCCGCCCTGCCGCTTGCGGCTCTGGCGGCGTGAGCGGGCGCCCAGTTGTCGAGGAGCACCTCTTCGCGCGGCTTGAAATCGGGCGACTGCATGGCCGCAAGGACCTGCCCATCGTCGGCAATGTGACGCGCCTTGCCTACGAGAAACGCCCGGGGCAGGGCCTCCCTGTTTTCGAAGATCTCCACCCCGCCTACGTCGAACACCCTGGCCAGCTCAGGGCCGGCCTTCACAGTTCCCGACTGCGCCAAAACGTACTTGACGCCGAGGAGGTCGAGGAGCCGGGCGTCGGCGTCGGCGAGAAGGTTGTAGGCACCAAAAGGAAGCCCCGTGGCGAACGAGCTGTAGAAGGTGTGGAACCGCCGGTCGACCGTCATCTCGTAGCCCCGCACGTCCTGCAAGCGCCAGAGCATGCTGCTGTTGGGCGTCAGAGCGAAGCCGACGCCGGCGATCCTCCCCGCATCCGCTCTCCCCTTCAGAAAGGTTATCGCCTCCGTCTCAGCGTACGCTTGCTTTGCGGGAAGGCTGGGGTTGTACGGATAGGCCAGCCACGAAAGCTCGGCCACAGTCAGCAGGAGAACACTCCCCTTCAGCCAGGCTCCGCCAAGCCGTTTGCTGCTAAGGGGCCAAAGGGCAAGCCAGAACAGGGCGGCGACGTAAACGGGGACGATCACTCGCGGCGACAGCGGGTTGTAGAATCGGATCAGGCTCTCGTACATTTCAGGCAGTTTTTGGAGGTAATGGATCAGGGGTTCGACGAATCCGGTTCTGCCGGGTATGGTGGCAGCCGCAAAC
Source organism: Chloroflexota bacterium (assembly GCA_016190625.1). Lineage (GTDB taxonomy): Bacteria > Chloroflexota > Dehalococcoidia > JACPQF01 > JACPQF01 > JACPQF01. The sequence continues at coordinate 16,000 of JACPQF010000159.1, forward strand.
CCTGTGGCAAAGCGTAGAAGCGGCTCGCGGAAGAGTAAGAGGACGACAAACACGGAGAGGACGGCTCCCAGACCAACCAGCGCCGACACTCCAAGCCAGCGCCCGAACGCCCTGAGGAAGGCGATATCGGGAGCTTTCTTGATCAAGACATCCACGCCGAAAGCGCTCAGGATAGCCAGACCGAGGATCAGGGCCAGGCGCAGACGGGAGTTGGCGGTCAAGTTCAGCAACGGCAGATGATTCACCACTTCGAATAGGGGGAGGCGAAAAGCCACGCCGCCTGATACGATGGCGGTGGCAAGCCAGAAGCCGACGTAACGGTTCCTGCGCCATATCGCAGCTCCGAGAACGGCGAGAATCAAGGGGACGGTGCCAATGTATGCCGCCTGCTCGCTATAGTTCGAAAAGGGATTCAGCGAAGCGCCGCCGGGAATACTGGGGTTCCCAAAGGCATTGGGAAAGAGCATCGTTATGAGGCCCACTGCGTCGTTCAAAAACTCCGTATAGAACAGCCAGTTTTCACCGTACATGCTTTGGCGAAACGCAAAGGTCGAAGTTTCCGTGAGAATCGCCAGGAAGGGCAGCGTCTGGACTGCGCCCACGGCCGCGCCGACGAGAGCAGCGGCCACGATATGTGTCCCCAGCCTCCCCACTCTGCCTCGCAGCTCGCCGGTTCGCCATCCGGCGACCAGGCGAAAGATCACGTAGCCAGTCAAAACGAGGCCAAGGTGGAACGAAGTCTCCGGATGGCCACCGAGGAACTGGGCGCCGATGACCAAAGCAAGGCAGGCAAAGCGAAGACCGCCGGGCTTCCGGAGCAGCAGCTCGACGAGCAGAAGGGCTAGAGGCAGCAGCACCGCCACGTTCGACATGGGGGAACCCAGCCAGACCACAGAGAACCCGCCCAGGGCGAAGGCGCAGCCGCCGACAAAGGACCCGCACCGGCCAACGCCAATTGTTCTGAGGTAATAGTAGGTCGACGAGGCGGCGATCAGAAGGCGGATGATGGCCAGGTAGCCGACGCCCACCGGCATGGGGAGAACGAGCAGAAGGAGATTGAGCGGATAGAAGACGGCAGCCTGCATGTTAGCGAGGAAGGGCGTGCCGCCGAGCACGAAAGGGTTCCACAGAGGGACGATTCCCTGTCTTAGACTCTCCGTGCTAAAGACCCGCCAGGGATAGAACTGGAAAACCTGGTCGGAAAGCAGCGTGTTATCGGGCGAGGTGAACCCGGACGGAGCGAGGCCGCGCCACACAGGGTCGAGGAAGTATAGGATATCTGCCGGAACCAGCAGCTCCTGACGCAGGATCACTCGCCAGAAGAGGGCGCCCAAGATGGCGAGAAAGGCCACGGCGACGATGAGAAACTCGCGCCACGGTCCGAGCCTACGCGGCAAAACGCCCAAAGCCAGCCTCAAAATCCTCCCGAAATCAGATTATCGGTCCGGGGCCATTTTAGCGGCATTCCCAGAATAGCGCAACACGGTAAGCCCGTATCCTTACGTTGGATGACATGGATGTAGGCATCTAAGCTGCCTTTGGCAAGCTAGCGACTGCGGTATTGCATCGGTTGTTCAAGACATTGGCCTGACTTCCGCAGTTTCACGCTCATGGGCTCTGCAATCTGAGCGTGAAACGAGGCAAGGATTACACTACACGTACTCGTTTACTCGTTCAACACCGCGCTACTCTTTCGACTTTTCTCCCTCCGGGAGAAGCCGGGCGAGAAAGCCGAACGGGCCGAGGGCTCGCTCGATGCTGGCGTAGGTCTTCTCGCCCCGCAGGATGCGAGCGGTGGCGTCCCAGAAGCGGGAGCTTTCCCTCAGCAGGCGATAGCAGAGGCGGGGCCACCACAGATAGATGTTAAGCCAGCGACGGGAGTAGAGAAGCTCGGGCATCAGCTCGGCCTCCACCATCTGCTCGTAGCCGGCCAGCGTTATCTCCCTTCCTCCCAGCACATCCAGTGCGGCTCTGGCGGCAAGGCGGCCGCTGGCAAGGGCCCAGTAGATCCCTTCTCCGGTGAAAGCATCGACCAAGCCGGCGGCGTCGCCCACGAGAGCTACTCGGCCGCGATGTATGGGCGAGCCGCGCCGCCTTAGCGGCAGACGGTGTCCCTTTTGGCTGAGAACGCGATGCGGCCCCAGATCCTGCCGGGCGAGGAAATCGGCATAATAGGACCTGATGCTTCTTGCCACCCTGTCCTGGCCGCCGGCGCCGATGGACAATCGTCCCTGTTTGGGGAAGGTCCAAGCGTAGGCAGCGGGAAGCGTGCCCAGGTCCAGCGTCGCCGTTCCCGACCGGGAGGCCAGCGCGGCGGGTCCGGGCTCGACCTCTGTCTCCCAGGCTACCAGGTGGCTGACGTCGCCCATGAGCCCAAGAGACCGGGCGACGGCGCCGTTGGCGCCATCAGCGCCGATGACCACGTTGGCGGAAAAGGACCGGTCACCGGCGATCACCTCTGGCTTTCCGTTCAGCGAGATCCCCTTCACCACTACTCCCTCCACAATCTGTGCGCCCGTCCCCTGCGCTTGTTCGACCAAGAAATGGTCGAAGCGATCTCGCATCACGGTGTAGAGAAGAGGGCGGGGGTAGCGGAGCTCCACCTGGTCGCCTAGCTTGAAGGTGAAGCGAACCTGATAGATGGTGTCCTCGACCACTGAGGCAATGCTGAAAGGCAGGAGACCGATGGCCTTCTCGGTCAAGCCGCCCCCGCAGGGCTTGTAACGGGGAAGCCGCTCCTTCTCGATGACGAGCACACGGGCCCCGGCCTTGGCTAGCTCGTAAGCGGTCAGAGACCCGGCAGCACCGGCCCCGATTATTATGACATCGAAACGATTTTCTTCCATAGCACCTCGCTGCTATGGTAGCAGAAGGGAAACGAAATCGCAATGTGGTCGGTTGACCCCCGTGTTGCGTCAAACCCAAGGATCAGGTTGCCATAGACGTCAACAATGGGGAGGTGAGGATTCGTCCGGTTCGCTCCTGTGTTCGTCAACTGAGGCCCCGACGAACACGAATGCCTCGCTCAGTCACAACCACGAAGTCCTTCAAGTCCTCGGCGTGGTTGGTGAGAACGTACTGGAGCCAAGCAGCCTTGGTTTGCAGATCCTCCTGGCCAAGCCGGAAGAGGATCACACCGGCGTGCGGAAGCCGCAGCCGGAAAACCAATTCGCCAAAATGGCGGTCGTTGGTGACGAGTACGCGCTGTTCTCGATGAGCAATCGCCAGCACGTCGCGATCCTTAAGAGCTCGGACATAGTCGCGAGCAACGGCGGTCACGTCGTGGCCCAATCCCTTGAGAAAGAAACCGAGGGGCAGGTCAGCGCTCTCATCAAGGAGGAACCTCATTAGCGGCTATGCGCCGTTCGTCTGAGGCGAGGTGGAGCCAGATATATCTCTTCTCCCTCTACAATAGCTTGAGCATACTCGAGGCAGGCCTTGACATCGTCTAAAGTTAGTCGTGGGTAGGCCTCAAATAGGGTTTGAAGATCGAGGTCTTGAGACAGCCGCTTTAATACCAACTCCACGGGGATCCGCGTTCCCTCGACCACCGGTTTTCCAGCCATGATCTCAGGGTCGATGACGATGCGGCTCTGGAACCTGGAACGTAGTCTGGGCACGACATTCACTCCTGCTGGTTGAGACAGCTTGAGTATAGCACACCGAACTGGAGTCAATCAAGAAGGCCAACACTTTACAACTGAATATCTCAAGTGTTCGGGACAGTCTAAGACCACTGTTTAGCAGGTTCTAGGGCGCGCTAGCCCCGTCCCCACTCGGCCGCGTCGTGGAGTGGGAGGGCGTCGCTGGCTAACTAGCCGAATGACTTGCCCGGGGATGTCTTGAGCTTGCGAGGCGGAGCAGACAGCCTGCAGGAGCGGCTTCATCGCCTGGTGCGAGGTCCCCCGGGTGATGTTATCCGAAGATAGCTACCACATCGTAAGCTCTGCAGTTTTCATCTTGGCTTTGGTTTAGAAGAATAGATGATCGCAGAGTTTGTCGATACTGAAGTATTCGTCCGTTACCTCACGAATGATCAGGCGGATCATCCGGACAGAACCATGAGGCGCTCACAGGCTATTCACCGCTTCCTCAATCCGACGCAGCCCTTCCTCTAGCACGCGGCGCGGGCAGGCGATGTTCATGCGCAGGAAGCCCACGCCGCCGGGGCCGAAGGCCGCGCCATCGTTGAGGCCCACCTTGGCTCGCTTGACCATGAACTCCTGAACGCTCGCCGGGTCCACGCCGATCCCCCGACAATCCAGCCACATCAGATACGTCGCCTGTGGCCGGCGAACCTTGACCTTGGGAATCCGCTCCTGGACGAAGCTGACGAGGAAATCCACGTTTCCTCCCAGGTATTCCAGCAGCTCCTCCAGCCAGTCCTCGCCGTACCGGTAGGCCGCCTCCAGCCCTACCACGCCAAAGACGTTGGCGCCGCTCCCGACGTTCTGCAACATGTTGCTGTAGAGGTCGCGGAGCCGGGGATTGGGAATGATGGCCACCGAGGTGCTGAGGCCCGGCAGGTTGAACGTCTTGCTGGGAGCGATGAAGGTAATGGTATTCTGGGCGAACTCCGGGGAAAGCGAAGCGGTCGGCGTATGCTTGGCGCCTTTGTATACCAGATCCGAGTGGATCTCGTCCGAGACGACTGTCACGTGGTGCCGCAGGCAAAACTCGCTCACTCCTATGAGGTCTTCCGTGGCCCATACGGTTCCCGTGGGGTTGTTGGGACTACAAAGAATCAGCATCTTCACCCTTGGGTCGAATTTGCCTTCGAGGTCTTCGAGGTCCATGGCGTAGCGACCATCGTCGACCTTGAGCGGGCTATCGACGATCTGGCGCCCGTTGTTTCTGATGACGTTGAAGAAAGGGTAATAAACGGGCGATTGGACGAGGATCTTGTCGCCCGGATGGCTAAGGGCCAGCACGACGAGGTTCAGCCCGGGAACGACCCCCGGACTGTGGGCCAGCCAGTCCTTTTCCATCTGCCAGCCGTGCCGCCTGAGCATCCAATCGACTATGGCCTGGAAGTATGACGGAGGCTTATTAGCATAGCCGAAAATGCCGTGCTCGGCTCTCTTTTTCAGCGCTTCGATAACGGCGGGTGGGCAGCGGAAGTCCATATCGGCAACGGGCATGGGCAGGACGTCTTCGTCGCCGTAGGCTTCGAGGAGTCCGTCCCATTTAGCCGAGCAGGTGCCCCTACGATCTATAACGCGGTCGAAATCATATTTCACCACGACACCTCAACTATATTGTATCACGCAGCGGCGGAAATCAGTACTATTCGGCCGGGTAAAGGTCTTCTAGCGTGATCAGATGAATTCGCCCGTGCTCCCTTGCCATTCGCCGGAAGTCGTCGGTAAAGCCTCCGGCGGAGAAGTAGATAAAGCAAGCCGATGTCTCATCTGACAGAGCGTCGGCGGCCCAGCCTCTTCCTGAGCGGGCCAGGTCGTCCAGATTGCGCGATAGGCTCAGGTGGAGGTCCAGCCCGACGGGCCGTATGGACCACTCTACTTCGCCGGCCAGCAATCTGTAGTCGTAAAGCCTCGCCACAACGTCAATTTCGATGCTGCGCCGGTTCCTATCCTGGCCCTCCCACCTGGCCCACTCTGTGGCTCCCAGGAATCCCCATCGCCGGTGAAAGTCCTGCATATCACAGCAGCGGGAGCTGCCAGCCGGTGTTGTCCGACCGCCACGACAGGCTCGGCTGGTCTCGCAGGGCAACCTTGACTTTGACGCCCTTCACTCCCTCGCTGACCAAGAAGCCGGAGACCGTGCGGCGGGCTCGCGTCGGGTTGTTGTTGACCGCTGACAGGTGCGCCAGCCAGACAGTTTGAGGATGGGAATTGTGCGTTTCGGCAAGGAGGCGCGCCGCTTGGACGTTGGATAGGTGTCCCCTCTCGCTCCTGATGCGGTCCTTGAGCAGCTCAGAGTAAGGTCCGGCGGTGAGGAGATCATGATCGTGGTTGGATTCGACGATGACAAGGTCGGCCAGCGAGACCGGCTCCTTTTGCTGGGGCAGAGTCGTCCCCGTATCGGTCAGGACACAGAGCCTGGCTTCGCCCCGGGTGATGAGGTAGCCGACCGGCTCGGCGCTATCGTGAGAGGTGGGAAAGCTGGCGATGTCGAGGTCGCCAAGAGCGAGGCAGTCGCCCGTGGCGAGAACCAGGGGATCTATCTCCCCTACCTGCGCCCGGACCGCCTCGATGGTAGCGGCGTTGGCTACGACCGGGACGCTGTAGCGGCGTGACATGGTGCCCACGGACTGGATGTGGTCCGTGTGCTCGTGGGTGACGAGGATGGCCTGAAGCGAGCGGGGATCGACGCCCCGAAGCTTGAGACAGCCTTCGATGGTCCTCGCCGGCAGGCCGCAATCGATCAAAACGGTCGTCTGGCTGCTCTGTAGTAGATAGGCGTTGCCGCTGCTGCCGCTGGCCAGGGACTTGGCTGCCAGATAGGACTTCTTCACAGCATCGCCTGACCCGTCAGCAACTGGACCGCTTTCGTCAGCACGGCCCGGTTATCCCCGTAGTCTGAGAACGCGAGCGCGTCTGCCACGGGTACCCATTCCGTGGCGAGCACCTCGTTCGCCGCGATCCGCAGCTCGGTGCCGGTCGCCCGGATCAGGAAGTAGACAACGGTCTTGTCCACTGTTTCGGCATCACGGCTGAACTCATAGTGGACCTTCCCCAGTTCCCGCTCGATGGTTCCTTGCAGTCCAACCTCCTCCTCGATCTCTCGCAGGGCCGCCTGCTGCGGAGTTTCACCCTGTTCGAGGTGCCCCTTGGGGAGCGCCCACCTACCGTATACGTCCATTATGAAGAGAATACGCGGCTCACCCCAGGCTGGGGAGTATACAACTCCACCGGCCGAGACTTCCTTCACGGATTGTCCCACGGACTCGAACCTCCGTCATAGCGGGAAGGGACAGAAAAACCAGGACGGCAAGGGCGCCAATTGACCAGGGTGATCTTATGGCCCCTCACGCTCCAGGCTTTTTGCCTCTGTGTTTGGCCCACGCCCCGTGGCGCATTTGCTGTTATTATAGCAGCCGACGGCGCTGGGGAAAAGGGGTGGTTCAAGTTCGGTAGCCCGCCGACCTAGAAGCGCAGCCGAAAAGCCCCTTTTGAAAAAGCGGTGGGGAATCGCATCCGCTTTTTGGCACTATGTGGGGGGCAACAGCAGGTCTGGCAAACAATTCAGACCTCCTAGTGGGGACAGAATTCGCGGGTCTCTGCA
>JACPQF010000157.1 GCA_016190625.1 Chloroflexota bacterium
GAAAAAGCGGTGGGGAATCGCATCCGCTTTTTGGCACTATGTGGGGGGCAACAGCAGGTCTGGCAAACAATTCAGACCTCCTAGTGGGGACAGAATTCGCGGGTCTCTGCATATTGCCAGTTTTCGGCTGCATTTCTAGAGCGGGTGCTAGGGCGAGGATAGAAGTAATTCAAACAGGCGTCATTGATTGGTGTTACGCGGTGGACATCGCGACGAACGCGATTTGCAGCCGACCGTGTAGGGGCAAAGCACTCGCAATCCAGCCTGGTTCAGCACTTCCAGCACCCTTTGCGAGCGCTTTGCCCCTACGATCTCGGATGATCGGACCCGTCTTTGGAGGACCACCGCTTAACTCCTCGTCATTGATCGGTTTCCTCGTAGACACGCCGCCCGATCTCCTCCTTCACGATCCTCTCGACCTCATGCCATTCAGGCGGTGTATAGGGAACCTTCGGTCGGGCGATGCCTGCTGTAGCCTCGATTAGGGAATCACATCGACGAACCTCGATCACCCGGCTATCGCCCGTCTCGCTCGCACGCACCTCGACCAGGTCACCCGGCACCATCCCCAGCAACTGACGCAGTTCCGCCGGCAGAGTGATCCGACCATTGGCGGTAACCTCGCTGTAGTAATTGTGTCCACGCATCGGCATGCGCACCTCCCTGGTTGGAGCGTCCATTGGAAGTATGTCATACGAGGTGGAATACAGCAAGTCAGCGTTGGGAAAAGGGTGCACGCCACGTTTTTGCGGCGGCTGGCCGTGTGGGGAACGACTGTCAACGGATTTTGGGATCGGATTGAACGGATGGATGGCAGCCTGCTTTGGGCAAGAAGTGAGATGGATCAAGACCTCGCCTCCTACCGCGGTCATCCGTGCAATCCGTTCCAAGAATCCGTTGACAGCAACGTCCTCGCCGCACAAGACCGCGGCGCGAATTCTTGGGAGCACCCTTGGTAAGAGATGGCTGAAAGTTCAAGGTTCCGCACCATGCGAACGAACAATAGTTGGAGGTTTGGGATCAGCAAATGGACAGCCAGAACCGCTGCACGTTCATTGCCCGACATACCTTCGAGCAATAGCCCACTTATTCGCTTATTCACTGCCCATTCGCTGACGCCGTGCTCCTACCCGCCCGTCTCCGCGCAACCCTGAATCCTCCTCCCTGGCACCCGTTTCCGGCCTGCTGCGATTCCCTATTCCGCCACTCCCCAGAGCCGCACCGTACCGTCGCCACTCCCCGAGGCGAGGGTCTTCCCGTCGGGGGAGAAGGACGCGCTTCTGACCCAGAAAGTGTGTCCGGCGAGAGTGCGGAGGACGCGGCCGCTGGCCACCTCCCACAGCTTGACCGTCCTGTCCCAACTCCCCGAGGCGAGGGTCATCCCATCGGGGGAGAAGGCCACGCTGAAGACCAGATTAGAGTGTCCGGCGAGGGTGCGGAGTTCGCGGCCGCTGGCCACCTCCCACAGCTTCACCGTGTTGTCATCGCTCCCCGAGGCGAGGGTCCCCCGTCGGAGGAGAAGGCCACGGCCTCTACCGCTTTAGAGTGCCCTGCGAGGGTGCGGAGTTCGCGGCCGCTGACCACCTCCCACGGCTTGACTGTCTTGTCGCCGCTCGCTGAGGCGAGGGTCATCCCGTCGGGGGAGAAGGCCACGCTCGTGACCGAGCCAGAGTGCCCTGCGAGGGTGCGGAGTTCGCGGCCGGTGGCCACCTCCCACTGCTTGACCATCTTGTCGCCGCTACCCGAGGCGAGGCGTCTCCCGTCGGGGGAGAAGGCCACGGCGTCTACTGCTTCAGAGTGCCCTGCGAGGGTGCGGAGTTCGCGGCCGGTGGCCACCTCCCGCAGCTTGACCGTGCCGTCGTCGCCCCCCGAGGCGAGGGTCCCCCGTCGGAGGAGAAGGCCACGGCCTCTACCGCTTTAGAGTGCCCGGCGGGGGTGCGGAGTTCGCGGCCGGTGGCCACCTCCCACAGCTTGACCGTCTTGTCCCCGCTCGCTGAGGCGAGGGTCATCCCATCGCGGGCGAAGGCCACGTCGTACACCGAATCGGAGTGCCCTGCGAGGGTGCGGAGTTCGCGGCCGGTGGCCACTTCCCACAGTTTGACCGTATCGTTATCGCTCCCCGAGGCGAGGATCTTCCCGTCAGGGGAGAAGGACACGCTTCTGACCCGGGCCTGTGTGTCGGCCAACCACACTTCATCCAGAGTATCGGCGGCATAAAGGTACACGCCAATAAACGAGCCGACGGCAAGGTACTTCCCATCGTTAGACCAGGCCGCGCTGACGACTCGGCCCTTGTCCCAACGCGCCAGTTGCGCCACGCGGGCGGCGTTGGCGGGCGAAATCGGGGCCAACGAGGGCGGCCGCGACGTCGGTGACGGGCCGGCCACCAGCGTCGAGGCTGAGGCGCTGGGGGTCGCCACGGGGGTTGCCGCGGAAGAAGGGGACGAAGGGGGCGCATATGTTGGGCCGGCCAGCGCTGCTGCGGCCGTGCCGGTCGGGAAAGGGGTCGAGATTGACTCGCCGGATCTGGCGGTTTGCCCGCCATTTCCTCGCGACAACAGCACTGCCGCGGCAATGAGAACCAGAAGCGCGGCGGTGGCAAGACCGGCGATGACGTTTGTGCGGCGGCGCCGGGCAAGGACGGCCTCAGCCTGAGCGAGAAGCTCCGCGGCTGTCCGGCCCTCGCGCCAGTAGCCATCAGGGCAGCGATGCACCACGGCGCTCAGGCGACTTCTCGCCAGCGACCATTCCCGCCGCTGTAATGCTGCCAGCCCTTCGTCGAAGAGACGGGCCAGTTCGGCTTCCTCGGCTTTGTGACGCTCCTCGGCCTCCCTTTCCGCCTGCTCCCGCTTACGACGCGCCGCTGCCTCCGCGGCCGCCTCGCGCGCCGCCCTGTCCCTCTCCTCTTGCTTTCGCCGTTTCTCCGCCTCCCGCTGCTGTCTGGCCTCCTCGTCTGCCTTGGCCCTGGCCTCCCGCTTGGCCTGCTCTGCCGCCTCACGCCGCCTGCGGCTCTCCTCTTCGGCCTGTTCCTGCTCGGCCTGCCAGACCCGCTCTATCCCCGTCCGAACGGCGCTAGCCGTGCGGTAGCGCGTGGCGACGTCCGGGTCGTCCTCGGGAACCCTGCCGGCCTGCTCCCTCAGCGCCCTGGCCACGATCCCGTCGAGCCAGTCCGGCGTCTCCTGCCGGTGGTCGCTCACCCGGCTTCCGTACACCGACTTGTAGGGTATCCCCGTAAGCGCTTCGAAGAGGACGCAGCCGAGGGAGAAGATGTCCGAGCCCGGCAGGAGGTAGTCCCTGCTGATCCCCTGCTCGGGGGACATGTAGGCGGGCGTACCGGGATGGTAACTGGCCAAGCTGCCCAATAGCGACCGGCGGCTGAGACCGCTGGCCACCTGGGCGAGACCCAAATCCCCGACCTTGGCGGCGCCGTCCTGCCCGAAGAGGATGTTGGACGGCTTGAGGTCCCGGTGCACGGCCCGCAACTGCTCGTGGATGGCCGTGAGCCCGTCGCAGAGGTGCAGAGCAAGACGAACGGCCTCCGCGACGGAGAGCGGCCCCTGCTCTTTCAGCCTCTTTTCCAGGCTGCCGCCGGGCGCCCACTCCATGACGAGGCAGAGGTCGTCGCCCGCCTCCTCGAAGTCGTGGACCTTGACGACGTTGGGATGGTCGAGCTTCGCTCCCAGTTGGGCCTCAAAGTCGAACTGCTCGCGGTAGTCCTGGAAGTCGCTGCTGCCCACGCCGGGCATGTCGCGCCGGAGGACCTTGAGGGCGCGGGGCGCGTTCAGCCGGAGGTGGGTGACCCGGTAGACCTCGGCAAAAGCGCCCTTACCCGCCAGCTCCTCTACCCGGTATTTGCCGTTGAGGATGATGTCGCCAGCCGGAAAGATCATAAGTACCCTGCCACCTTCGCGATGAACCGTTTGGCCGCAGATATACTAAACCAAACCAGCCAAAAGGTCAATCAGCCCTGACGATCAATCGTTAGGCTAAAAGTCCTTCTTGGAAGGACGGCTAGAGCAGGCTATAGAGCGATCAAATCATCGTAGCGATCATGCTCAGCGCGCTTGAGCCATCGGTCTGAGACCCGCGTGGTAACTTTCGGATCCCCCACGGTCGCGCTATTGCCTCGCTTCGCCAAGCTGTGGATGGTCGTCATCGTCGCTGACTCGCTCCAGCCATTCGTTCGTGCTACCTTCACGGTGATGCTCTTCTTGACAGCGGACGTAAGACACCGCATTCGGCAACTGACGGGACCCGAGGGAGAAGATACCATATCCCCGCTGCCAGGCAAATTCTTGCCCGTGACCTATCTGTTCGCTGGCCCAGTGGCTGCTCGCGCCTTTTAGGTGTCCGATCGTCTGCGACACAGACAGCTTAGGCGGAATAGATAGAACTAGGTGGAGATGATCCTCGGTTCCGTTGATGGCGTGCACTATTGTTTCCAAAGCGACGGCCTTGCCTGTAACATACTCGATAAGGGAGGAATCCAGGTCGGGCGTAATCAGGGGAATGCGATTCTTCGTCGTCCATACGATGTGATAGTAGAGGAGCCAAAGCGGATTGGCTGTTCTCCGTCGTCCAAGCGACCCCCGGTTGGTTCAACTAATAAGCATCGGAGCTATCGGTCTGCTGAATATCATATGCCTCTGCCAAGCTCCAGGGCAAGGAGACCCTCAATGCCAGGCTGCGACAAACGCTATCGATGGTGAACCCGCCTCTTAGCCTGTTTCCAGCAGGCTTGAGCTATTAGCCTGAGGATTGACTCAGGTGCACCCGAAGAAACGCACAGCCCGGAACAGGCGCTCAGCCCGGCTCAGGCCGCCTCAGGATCAATCCTGAGGCTAGTAACGGAAGCGCGCTGAAGCGTGCTCACGGACCGCTACCGAACGACCCAACGGTTTTGGAAATGTCTCAGACTCACTTCGTCTTTCCCGCTACCTCTACCCAGCCCTCGCCAAGCTCCAGGCTGGTCACTCTCACCGGTATCTGCTCCGGGTCGAGCTTTTCGTTGATGGCGTTGGCGATCTGAGCCCGCATGAAGTCGGGCGCCGTCCGCCCGTTAATGCTCAGGCTATCCATGTCGAAGCGAAGGCGGCCATCCTCGAGCATGGGCGTGCCTGCTATCTGCACATCCATGGTCAGCGCGGCCATCTTCGTCTTGCCGCTCACGCTTATCGCCTGACGAGTAACGCTTACCGATACGTTACTGGCAAGGGAGCCGATCTTCTCATTGGCGAATCGAGCGATCTCCGCCTCATTCAGCTTCAGGCCAAAGGGCACCCCGTGTTGGCCCGATTCGATTATCTGGGCCAGTTCCTGCAAGTCCATTTAGCCGATCCTTTCTATCTTCACGACCTCTCCCGGTCCGGCGTCCAGCGTCCGGGCGGCGCTGCCGTTCCTCAGGGCTATCTCCAGCCGGTCGCCGCTGTTTATTAGGGCCAGCAGCGCCCCACCCTCGGCGTAGGAGGCGCTCAAGCCGGAAATGATGCGGTCCCGAATGGAGATGGCTAGCGGTGGCGGTGGGAGGTCCTCGGGCCTGGCGTCGGTGGTCAAATTGCCGAAACGGTCGACGTAGACGACGTGCGCAAGCAACATGCCGGCAGCTACTCTGTTCGGCTGAGACAGGGGAGAGACCTCGAGTGAATCGATGGCCTCGCCGAGTTGCCCGAGCGGCACGCCAAGAGATAGGTGAGCGGCGACGGGGGCGAAGATGTCCCTACCGTGAAAAGTAGCGCTGACCTTGGGAAGCCAAAAGCGAAGCTCGGTAAGGTGGACGGCCTTGAGATCAGGGTAGAGGGTAGAGGGTAGAGGGTATAGGGACCTCCCCTCTACCCTATACCCTCTACCCTCTACCGTACCCCCTGCACCCTCTACCCTAACCCCGAAATCGGCGAGGACGCAGGTGAGTAGGCCGTTATCGGGGGCGACGAAGAGGCCCTTGGGAGTGGCGAGAGCTATCGGGCGACGGCCGCTGCCAACACCCGGATCTACCACGGCAAGGTGAATCGTGTCCGGCGGAAAGTAGGGGTAGGCGCTGGCCAGGACGAAGGCTCCTTCCTGGATACCTTGTGAGGATACGTTGTGGCAGATATCGACAATTCTGGCATTTGGGTTGATGCTGAGGATGACACCCTTCATCACTCCCACAAATGAATCGTCGAGGCCGAAATCTGTGGTCAACGTGATCAGACTGCTCAAACTACCCCTGCCAGGCTTGTTCTACACCATATCTTATCACAGAGGCGCAGCAAAAGTAAGCCCATCGGCCCTTGACAGACCGGTGGCGATGTGATAGAAAATGAACGTAGGGTGTTCATGGCCCGTCCAGATAACTGTTAAGGAGGAAACGATGGCGAAGCTCACGGCGGAAATCAAGGACTTCCTCAAGGGCAAAATGGCTTACATTGCTACTATCAGCCCCGAGGGCCTGCCCAACATCGGTCCCAAGGGCAGTTTCGCAGTATTTGACGACGAGCATATCGGCTGGAACGAATCCACAGGAAAGCAGACCTGGGCAAACCTCCAGAAGAATCCCAACGTGGCTGTGGCGGTGGTGGACAGGGAAACCCGCATCGGGTACCGTTTCACCGGCAAGGCGCAGTTGATCACCGACGGCCCTCTCTACGACAGCAGGGCCGCGGACTACTTAAAGCGGGGAAGCAAGGCTCCCCTTGCCGTGGTCTGTATCGCCGTCGACGGAGTCTACGACGTCGGCGCTGGCACCAGCCGGGGGAAGAAGCTGGCATAGGTAGCAGTCAGCGGTCAGCTATCAGCCGGGGAGCGGCAGAAAGTGCGCAGGGGAGAATGGCCGTTCGCCCCTGTGGTGATCGTGGTCGCCATCTCTGCTTGTCTCGCATTGTTCCGCACCCTTGAGAGCGTTCGGCAGCAACCGCTGCGTACTAATACTCGTAGGGGCGAACGGCCGTTCGCCCCTACGGTGTCGTGAGGCAACCTGCGTTTCTCGCGAATCGTCCCGCCCCATCTGCGATTGGGCTCGCTTCTTGCAATCGGTCGAGGTGAAGAAGCGGTTGATGGGGTCCCGTGGCTTGCGATCACCTGTCCACTCTTTCCCCGATACTTGCTTGACTAGCAGAAAAACATTATACTATGGCGAGAATCTTCTGGGGAGAGTCTATGGATATTCTGCCACATTCGGATCCGGAGATAGCCTCCGCGATCGAGGAAGAAGAGCTGAGGCAGCGCAGCAAGATAGAGCTGATCGCCTCCGAGAACTACGCCAGCGCAGCGGTGCTGGAGGCCCAGGGGTCGGTGCTCACCAACAAGTACGCCGAAGGGTATCCAAGGCACCGCTATTATAACGGCTGCGAGTACATCGACAAGGTCGAGGATTTGGCCATCCAGCGGGCCAAGGTCCTGTTCAAGGCCAGCCACGCCAACGTTCAGCCTCACAGCGGATCGCAGGCCAATATGGCCGCTTATTTCACCTTATTGGAGCCCGGCGATGTTGTGCTAGCCATGAACCTCGAGCACGGGGGCCACCTCACACACGGCCGGTCGGTTAACTTTTCCGGCAGGCTCTACCGCTTCGTGCCGTACGGCGTACACAGGGACACGGAGCGTCTGGATTACGACGAAATAGAGAGACTGGCCGTGGCGCATAAACCCAAGCTCATTGTCGCTGGCGCCACAGCCTACTCGAGAATTATTGATTTTCCTCGCTTTCGCGAGATCGCCAATAGGGTGGGAGCTCTTCTCATGGCGGACATGGCCCACATTGCCGGCCTCGTCGCCACCGGCCTCCATCCGAGCCCCGCGCCTTACGCTCACGTGGTAACCTCCACCACCCACAAGACCTTGCGCGGTCCCCGCGGCGGATTCATTCTCTGTGGCGCCGATTTGGCCCAGCAGCTCGACAAGGGCGTCTTCCCCGGAATACAGGGCGGGCCTCTCATGCACGTCATCGCGGCCAAGGCCGTGGCTTTTGGCGAGGCTCTCCATCCCAGCTTTGTGGCATACCAGCACATGGTGGTGGAGAATGCCAGAGTTCTGGCCGAGGAACTGCAGCGGTTGGGGCTGCGCATCGTTTCCGGCGGTACCGACAACCATCTCATGCTGGTGGACCTAACGGCGATCGGCGTGACGGGCGGCAAGGCGGCTCAGGTCCTCGACGAGGTAGGCATCACCGCCAACAAGAACGCCATTCCCTTTGACCCTCGACCGCCAACCGTCACCAGTGGCATCCGGCTGGGTGTTCCGGCGGTCACCAGTCGGGGATTCGGCACGGAGGAGATGCGACTCATCGCCTCTCTCATAGTGCGAACGCTGCGCAGCTTCGGCGACGACAGAGAACTAGATCGGATCCGTGAGGAGGTCGCCAAACTGAGCGGCCAGTTCCCCGTGCCGGGCTTGACGCGGCTGATAGCCCATACCTAGCGGTCAGCGGTCGGTGGGGGAGCCAAAGAACGAGTTGACTTTAGGGGCAGCGGTGATGTATCATACGACAAGGTGTATATCTTCTTGTTGTGCCTCCTAAGTCTAGCCTCTAACGGCGGGGGATTGCTCCAGAGGGCCACAATCAGAGAGTAAGACCAACAACCTTGAAAGGGGGACTCCCAATGGCGTACGCCGACAAGACCCTCACCTGCCGTGACTGTGGCGCCCAATTCCAGTTCACCGCTCGCGAACAGGAGTTCTACGCATCCAAGGGCTTCGAGAACGAGCCTAGCCGATGCCCTGACTGTCGAGCGGCAAAACAGCGGAGACCTGCCTCCGGCAATCGGCGTACCGCTCGCTCTGATGGCGACACCCGAACCATGTATCCGGCCGTTTGTGCGGCGTGTGGCGCTCAGACTCAGGTGCCCTTTGTTCCCAAAGAGGATCGCCCGGTCTTCTGCAGCAACTGCTTCAGCCAGCGTCGAAAGTCCCGGTATTAGTCCTGCTCCAAGTTAACGTTGGGGCGAATCCTTCCACAGAAGGAATCGCCCTGCACGAGGCGCAGTTATTTTGGCCCGCGGGAATATCCAGAAGGGAAGGATAAGTATTTATTGTGCAAGTAACCCTGCGAGATGGGGAGACCCAGGAAAGCCTCTTGGCGAGGTTCACCAAGGTAATTCAGCGAGAAGGCATCCTCAAAGAGGCCCGGTCGAGGCAGCATTTCATATCCAATCGTGACAAGGCCAGGGCTGCCGAGCGCAAGTCTGCCAAGCGCAGACGTCGGGGCATCCGCTAGACACGGACCAGAAACCGTAGGGGCGTCCTTCGGCTGAAGGACGCCCCTACGGTTTTTTGCCTCTTGTGCATGTCCAGCCGTCAACGGACAGCAGCGTAGAAATCTATTCTGCCCGCCCCCAATTTCCCCCGATATTGGGTGTAGTTCAACTGATCGATGTTTACGGCAGCGTGGGTGAGACGCGAGACGACGGCGTCGCCCGTCCAGTCCGGATGGAGTCCCTTCACCAGCGCCACTCCTCCAGACACGAAGGCCGCCGACATCGAAGTCCCGCTCCACCAGGCGTATCCCCCGTTCCAGTAGGTGCTGTAGATCCCCGAGCCGGGAGCGGAGAGGTCGGTCTCTTTCCCCCAGTTGGAATAGGAAGCTTTCAGATCGTCGCTGTCGGTGGCGGCCACGGCCACGGCGTTGGCGTAGCGAGCCGGATATAGCACGCTGCCGCTCCTCTCCTTTGGCGAGCGATTCCCACCCGATGCCACAAGGGTGAGGTTTTTGGCATGGGCATAATCTACCCCATCCTCGACTACGTGCGAGCTGCGATTCATGCCCAGGCTCACGTTGACGACATCCGCTCCGTGGTCGACGGCGTAGCGAATACCCGCGGCGAGGTTGAACACCGTGCCCGTGCCATCGGAGTCGAGTATCCTCACTGGCATGAGCGCGGCTTCGGGCGCCACTAGAGCGACGATTCCGGCGAGAAAGGTCCCGTGGCCGGTTGCTTCGTCGACGTAACCGTCTCCGTCGTCGTCAACGCCATTGGGCAGGTCGGAAGGATCCCCATCGCCGTCGACGAAATCCCACCGCGCCGCCGTTAGCCTGCCCGCCAGCGCGGGGTGCGCCAGATCTACGCCGGTATCGAGGATGGCAACAGTCGTCCCCCGGCCAGTAGCCAGGGTCTGCGCCTGAGCCAGCCGCGTTCGAGCCACGGCCCATTGTCCTTTGTAGAGGGCTGGCGCATCATCTCCCGAGGTGGCTTGAGCGTACTGGCCGTCGAATGCCAGCGAGAACTGCTGCGCCTCCGGGCTCTTGATAGTCGCGTTCTCTTCCGCCTGGACAACAGACCTGTCGCCTTTAAGCGTCTCGACCATCTGTGCGGCGGACACGTCGGTCGAGAGCAGATAGATCGAAGTGCCGGAGATACGTCTGACAGTCGAGGTACCGAAGCGGGCGTTGAGTTTCTCTATGGATTCTCCGTCGCGTAGCTTGACGACCACTTCGCTGTCGGCAGGCATCCCGGCCGGCTTGTCGGCTAAAGCCGGTGAAATGAAGAAAAATACCAGTAAGCACGCGAGAACCAGGGACGAGATGAAGGGTACGTCAGGGAGCCGCCTCGTGCCTCTTCGTACCTCTTGCTTCTTTGGCAAGATAGCCTTAACCCTCAAACCTCTTAACCTCCTTCTCATTATCGTCTTTCCGCCGAAGGATTTGCCCCTACGTATCCTGAAGTGATCTGTCAATTGCTCCTCCCCACCAAGACAAATGGCGCCCAATAATAGGGATGGCCGTATTCAGCTTCCATCTGAATTTGAGCCGATCGCAATGCCGATCGCTTGCTTGCACCATGCACCAGGTTTTGGTAAAAGGTTCTCATCAGATTGGCCGTCGAGAGATCGTTAACCGCCCAAAGACTCGCCAGCAGCGAGGCAGCTCCGGCGTAGAGGAAACCGCGGGAAATGCCGATGATCTCGTCGCTTCCCACGATCTTGCTCACGCCGGTTTGGCAGGAGCTCAGGGTGACCAGCGATGCATTGAGACGAAGGTTGTAGATGTCATAGACGTTGAGCCAGCCATCAGCCAGCCGAAGCCTCGAGAACATGGGGTTGCCCGACGAAAACAGGGCGTGGGAGGCGATGTGGACAATGTCCCAGGAGCCCGAATTTGCCCGCAGTGCACTCATCGTGGCGGCCTTGCCTGTCACACAGCGGTGTTTGGGGAGGAGGTGGCGAATGGACTCGATTTCCTCCTCCACAGCAGGCGCCCTCTCATCGGATACGCCCACGAGCAGACAACTCCGGAAATCGGCGGGTTTCCTGTCGACGACGAACCTAAGAACACCTGCGCTGGGCGAATAGGAGACGTCGTGATGCTGGATGACGTACTGGTCCCCATCCCGGAAGGCGTGAAACGGCAGGGCGTGAAGCCCGCCGTGAGGCACGAATACCAGCTTCATTCCCTCTATCCGGCCCTCGATGGGCCGCAGCAACTCGTCGTAGAGGTGGGACAGACAATCGTTGGTGGCCGCCAGCAACTGGTCGAAATGGTCGGCGATGTACCGGTCGCCATAGTTGAATTTGCCGAACTGGAAGCTTAACCGTCGCGCCAGGGCAGCGACGACCTCCGGGTTGGCTACTCCCCGCTGCACGTGCAGGCTGCTCCTCGTCACGACGAAGCAGAGAATCTCTTGGCCGGCATCATAGTATTCGACGAGGGCCTCGTCGCCGTCCAGCGCCGATTGGACCTCCTCCAAACAAGGGAGACTCCTGCCGTATAAGCCAGAGTATTCCGGGCTCGCCAACTGCAGCCGGTCCATGCATTGAGCCAGTTGTCTCTCCCGAACTCGCACTTCGGCCGCAATGTGCTCCAAGCGCTGGGAGCTGAGACGCTGGCCCTTGCCGTCGCCTTCGTCCAGCCGGTTATAGAACCAGTTTAGCTCCTCCCGCAGCGCCTGTATCCTCCTCACCAGGCCCTGGTCCGCCTCCCCTCTCACTCTGACCTCAAGCTCGCCCCGGAGAAGGTCGACCAGCGCCCTCGACTTGGCCCTCTCGACGTACTGGAAAGCCCTCCTCACACCGTCGTCGCCCTTGTCGAGCAACAGGAGAACGAGGTCCCGGTATGCCTGCAGCTTGTCGCCGAGGAAGAGGTTACGAGCGCCTTCGGACCGGAGCTCCTCCCGCATGCCTTCCAGCACGCCGATGGCCTCCTCTAAACACTGGACTGCCTGATCGGCATTGACGGTGCTCAGGAGGCGCCCTTTGGCGTGGAGAACCTGGTGGGTGAGCCAGGGCAGGCCAAACCTTGTGGCAAGACCGAGAGCGTAGTCATAAGATAGGACCGCTCGGTGCGTCTCGCCTCGAAGGGCGTGGACTTGCCCCTCGACAAGGGAGGTAACGCCAATCTTGCCGGCAATGCCATGCTTGCGAAAGACTTCCGCCGACTGTTTTGCCAGCTTGAGGGCCTGATCTAAGGCCGTGGAATTTGGCCGCGATTTAACGAGCAAGACAGCCCGGCTGAGGTCAGCGGAGGCGGCCCTCACCTCGTTTTCCTCGAGATGGCATAGCGCCCCGCTCTCCTCCAAAAGCTGCAGCGCCTCTTGGCTCTGGCCCAGCCTTGCCCGGCCCAGAGCCATTACGGCCAGGGCCTGAGCCTTCTCCGCCCGCATGCCGAGTCGCTCGAAGACGGCCAGAGCGCTCTCACAGAGGGCTAGGCACTCCGACGGCATGTTCAGGTCCAGATGCACTTGCGCCAGGTCGAGGTCCACCGTGGCGGCGTTCTTGACAATACCGAGGTCCAGGAAGGTCGTCGCCGCGGCCGTGTAGAGCTCCAGCGCCCGGTTGAGCCTTCCCATTTGGTGGAATAGAAAGCCCATGTTGGCATCTATCATGGCTACCACCGCCTTCGCTCCGCTTTGATCGAAGACAGCCCGCGCCCGCCTGTAGGCCCCGAGGGCGGTGGAGAAGCGATCCACGAGGGTGAGAACGTTCGCTCTGTTGACGTCCACCTGGGCAACCAATACTTTCTCTCCCAGTTGGAAAAACGTCCGGCGCGCCCGGCCGTACCTTTGCAGAGCAGCTCGATAGTGATCGGTGCGGTGATAGAGGTTGCCCATGTTGGCGTCGACCTTGGCAGCCAGGAGAACCTCACCCTGCTCGAGGAAAAGTTGCCTGGCCTTTCTGGCGGCGGCGGATGCCTCGCCATACTTGCTCAGGTACATCAGGGCATCGATCTTCCCGATGAGGGTGCTGGCGACGTCCATTGGATCATCAGCGCGGGCAAGCACGCTCTCGGCCTGGCCATAGTGGGAAAGGGCGTCATCGTACTCCCCCAGCTCGCGCAGCACATTGGCTTTAGCCCACAGACTGAGGCCGGAGCAGACCAGATCAGCCGTCGAGCGGCAGGCCATGAGCATGATATCCGCGATCTTCAGGGCGGCTTGAGGGTCCGCTCGTTTCAAGACATCGATTTCCCCTTTGAGCAGCCGCATTGATGTCTGATCGATAGCGCCAAGCTTGCTCTCGAGAAGGCCAATGGCGTCGCCATCGCCACGAGCTTCCAGCAAGCCTGCGATGAGTTCTTGCTCCATCCAAGCTGCCTTTCTTGAGACGTGTAGGTCGCCTGAGATGCCTGCCCCCGTCCCCCCGTCCTTCCAAGAAGGTCTGAGGGTCGGCCACTACACCAAGATAGAGGCCGGCGTCAAGGCTTGCTTGTTTTCAGCTCGAGTCCCTCGATGACTAGTCCCCCATCCTCCCCGGAAACCTGCAATTCGTAACTGTCAGAGGACAGGTTGTCGACCGTGAACTCTCCCAAAGGGCTAGTGCGGCCGCAAAAGACACACTCGTGTCCTCTCATGATGGCGATATCGTAGTTCAGGCTGCCATCCTGTTTACCGCTGCGTCGCAGGACCTGCCCCATGAGGTTCACTCTCGACAGTGGGGGAAGGCCGAAAGCCAGCTCGAAGGCTTCGGCCTCCTCGATCAGTAGATCCACGTCGAGCTCCTCCGTGCCGTACAAAACCTGGCGAGTCATCGTCGGGCCGGATCTCACGCCGACGAGACTGGACTGCAGGCCCGTACCAAATAGGCTATCGAAGAACAGACTGGCAACCGTTCTTTTTGACTGGGGTTTGCGCTCCTTAAGCAACTTCACAGCGCGATTCATCAGCGGACGCGGTGGCGCCAGCGAGGTATCGTTTCTCATCACGTTGATCGTCCGGCTCAACCAGCCCAAGGTTTGCTGGCACTGCTGGCAATCGGTGGCGAGGTGCGATTCGAGCCTCGCCCGCCCCTCGCCTTCAAGCTTGCCATCAACATAGTCCGCCAGCGTCTCAAGCGTTTCGTCGCAGTTCCTCTTCACTCACCTTACCTCCTTCAGCGCAATTCTGGACCTGATCCATTAGATGGCGGAAGAGGCAGGAAAATACATTGAATTCAGGCCAGGTCCGCTTCTTCTAAAAGAGCCCGAAGTTTTCCAAGGCAGCGGGCCCGTGAGGGGCCGACACTTCCTTCGGGAATGCCCAAGCGCCTGCCGATCTCGGCGTAGGACAAACCCGTCTTGTCGTAGTAGAGATACCAGAGAAGATGCTGGCATCGCTCCGGCAGGAGCCGAAAAGCATGCGCCATGGTCTGCTGCTCCTCCAGCTCCAGAATAGTCTCCTCGGGCAAGGGAGAGGGGTCCAACTGCTCGCCGTGCCTCTCCTCGTCATCGGCGTAGTCGTGTCCCCGCGAGATCGTCGCCAGTCTGCGGATGACGCCCCAACATTCCCGGCTGGTCGTAGTGATAAGCCAGGATGAAAGCTTGCTCGAGTCGCGCAGTTTAGGGAGGTTCTCCAGTAGTTTCAGGCAGACGGATTGAAAGATGTCGGCAGCCTCGCTATCGGGCAAACCGTAGCGGAAGGGGATCGAATAGATCAGCCTGTTGTATTTCTCGACGAGGTTCTTCCACGCCTGCTCGTCGCCGGCGAGGCACTCTGCGATCAAGCCCCCGTCCGATTGCGAGCGGCGTGCTGGGGAGTTCGGGCAATTTTGGTGTGTAACTCTGCTGGCCAGCATCTTCTTCCAACGACCTGCCTGGAGTATGCACGATCCTCACTGCAACAAGTATATCAGTCGTCTGCCTACTCACAATGGCAAAAGAGTACCTGAAAGAAGGCTACATTTGTCCTGGGAAATCCTGGTGAGGGGAAATAGCGGCTACTTGATAGGCGGCTGGAGAGCCATCTTCGCGTAAATTCGGTCCTCGGCCACCACATCTGCCCCGCCACCAAGTTCGACGGCGAGCCGCTCGCGGGGGTCGCCGTACCCTTTGTCCTCGATGTCGCTGACGAAGGAATAGCGGTCGAGAAGTATTCCCCAGCACTCCTTGGCCTCCGGCCTGGCGCTCTTCATGAGGCGCTGCATCCGGCCGGCCAGCTCCTCGACGAGCCAGGCGGGAACGAAGTCCTTCTCTCCGGGAAAGACGAAGCCGAACAAGAGGACGTTGGCAAAGAGCAACTGCCAGTGCTCGTCCAGGCGCTTTAGGAGATGGCTCCAGTCGAGCCTGCCGTGCAGCCCGTGAATTAGATGAACGATATCGGTGGCCTCGAATCGCTCCCGGCTGGCGATGAAGGACGAAAACCAAATGATCTCTTCCGGGGCAAGCAATTGGATTGGCACGCCGAGAACATCGCCCTTGGTTCCTCGTTGGAAGAAGGAATCATCCACCTGCGCTGTCCAGTTGCCAAAGCCAAAGATCAGGTTGACGAGGTTGTCATCTTTCGACGCTTTGGCCAGCCAGTGATGGTGGCCATTCCGCGAGGCAAATCCCACCTCGTCGATCTTGTCAACGGCCTCGTCCACATCCGCCTGTCGGAGGTAGATATCGAGGAACTTGGGATAGCGCAGGTAGCCAGTATAGTAATCCACGGCATATGCTCCACCCACGAGGAAAGGAACGCCGGCAGATTTGAGCGCCTTTAACGCCGCCCGGAAACCCTCTTTGGTAGACCTGGTAGGCTCCATCTTCTTCACCGCGATTCATCCAGATTGTTGGGGCACAGTTGCAAGTTCCATGCCGTCACAGACACCCGTGAGGCATCGTTCAATAACGGCGTTGCAGTTGAAGGACAAATCGGCGATGGTGCTTCTTCAGGAGTAGGGGCGTCCTTCGGCGGAAGGACGCCCCTACGGTGACTGTAACTACCACCTATGCCTTTCCTAAACCGTGCCATGAGGTAGAGCGTGCTGGTATGGGAATTGCCAGTGTGACAGGGAGGGTTGGATGAGGAAACGACGCATCCACCAATTCAGCAAAACCAGACACTCGTTTTTGAGGAAAGTCCGAATGAGGGAAATTGAGATAACACTCACCGACTCCGAGATAAAGCCAAAAGAGATACGAATCCATGCCAACGAGCCCGTTAGGCTGCTGGTGATCAACTTTGGCAGTGTGGAACACCAGTTCGCCGTAGAGGGAGGGTCGTGCGGGATCGAGATAGATTGCCTGAAACCGGGCCAGACCAGGTCCCTGGAGCATGTTTTCGACGAGCCGGGCTACTTCAAAACCGCCTGTGCCGACGGCCAAGACAACGGCCACGACCTATGTGGCAGACTGGTAGTCGAATCCTAGGTCAATCCGAATTCGCATCTCGAAGACTCAAACGGTGAGGCGTTTTGGTCAGGCGCGCGCGAGACGTCGACAATCTGGGACATGCCGTTGCGAACCCCTATTATCTCCTGCTCGACCAGAGACTTGACCGGGTCATACTCCACCTCCTAACCGCCTGTGATACCATAACGCCTAGCCATTGGTCGATAGCAAGCTATTTTGCCCGAAGAGATGCTTCCCCCGCTGGGTGAACGCTGGTGCATCCTAGAGCATCCTCCGGACTTGCTCCCACAGGCACCCCATGCTATAATTTGCCTAACTGCGAATATGGGATATTGTCCCTTTCTGCTTCAGGGCGCCGCGGGGGTGGAGCTGCCTTGGGGCAAACCCAGAGAAAGGAGAATCAACTGCTTGCGCGACTATGAGGTAGTCATTATTGTCAGCCCTCAAGTTGAAGAAGAGAGGGTTGGCAGCGTCGTCGACCGGGTGACAGGCTGGATCACCGGTCGAGGGGGAACCATCGACAAGGTCGAGCCCTGGGGCAGGAAAAGGCTGGCCTACACCATCAAGGATTTCCGAGAGGGAAGTTACTTTCTCATCCGGACCAAGATGGAACCCGCTCAGGTCGACGAACTCGAGAGCAACTTGCGCCTATCTGAGGACGTCATCAGACATCTGGTGGTTCGCGCAGAAGGCTAGGGCAGGCGGGTGCGCCATCCCAAGGGTTTCTTTGGGCGGTGGCCTCCCCCGTCGGTTGCGTTATCGGTCGTTGTTTAGTTGTAGAAGGAGAGCTGTGAGATGGCGGGATTGAACAAGATGATGATCATTGGCAACTTGGGGAGCGATCCGGAGATGCGGTTTACCGCTAACGGGACGCCCGTGGCCTCGTTTCGCGTTGCCGTCAACCTGTCGTATCAGGGGCAGGATGGCGAGCGCAAGGAGGAGACCGAGTGGTTTAGGGTCGTGGCCTGGCGGAAGCTGGCCGAGACCTGCACTCAGTTTCTGACGAAAGGAAGCAAGGCTTACGTCGAGGGCAGGCTGCGAACCCAAACCTGGGACGGCGCCGATGGTCAGAAGAGATTCACGCTAGAGATAATCGCCGACAAGGTTCTCTTCCTCGACCGGGCTAAGGCCAGCGCCACCCTGCCCGGAAGCAGCGACGGCGACCTCGAGCCGGACGAATTGCCATTCTAACGTTGGTGCTTAGCCGTTCATCCTTCTTAGGAGGATGAACCATTTGCGAGAAAGCAGGAACTGGAGGAAGATTTGACACAGGAAGCTACAAGATCTGTAGGGCCAGCCGGAGGAGCTGGCGGTAGACCGCCAGGAGGACCGCGGCCAAGAAGACACGGCGACGGGAAACCCCGGTACGCCCCAAGGCGCAAGGTTTGCACCTTTTGCGTCGATAAGGTGAAGGTTATCGATTACAAGGACGTAGCGAGGCTACGTCGTTTTCTCTCGGATCGGGGGAAGATCGAGCCGCGGCGCAAGACAGGGACCTGCGCCCGGCACCAGCGCGTCCTAACCATCGCCCTCAAGAGGGCCCGCCATATCGCTTTGCTGCCCTACACCGCCGAACACATCAGGATCAGCGGCGGGGCGGGCGCCCGGAGCTAGAGACTTATCGTTAAGAACAGGGGGCAGAGTGGGAGGAACAGCGTCCACTCGTGCCCTTTTTGTTGCTAGAAGGAAGGCCAACGGTGCCAAAGAAGTCGAGAGCGCAGGTTATAAGAACGCCGACCAAACGTCAGTTGACCCGCTGGGAAAGGGAGCGGCGGATCAAGCGCGCTTTCATTATCGGCGTGGCGTTCGTCGTGGCTCTCGTCGTCGTCATTCCCGCTTACGGTTACTACAAGGAGGTCATCGCCAAGGGACTGGAGCCCATAGCCAAGGTGAACGACAAATCGTTCACTCTCGACGCCTACGCCCGGCACCTCAGCCTCCGCGAGTATCAATTGGATGCCGTCACGAGCAGCTTCAGTCAGCAATCGGGCAACGATTCCAATGCCAATGCGCTGATCCAGCAGTTGCGTCTCCAGCGCGCTTCCTTGCCTTCGACTGTAGTAACCGATTGGGTAAATGGCGAGGTGATCTCTTTGGCCGCTCCGAGAATGGGCGTTGCCGTGTCGGACGCCGACGTCCAGCAGGAGTTGAAGCGGCAGTTGCTCGGTGATCCCAAAGCGGACGAGCCGGTGGATGAGGCCAAGCGAGATGCCGACGCCAAGGAGCAGCTCAAGCGTCTCGGCGAGGTTACCGGTATTTCCACCGACGAGTATCGACGTCTCGTCCAAATCGGCTTGCTCCAGGACAGGGTGGAGAATCAGATCAGAGACCAGGTGCTTACCACGACTGTCCAGGCGAGGGTTCAGGCCATTCTGACGAGCGGCGAAGAAGAAGCCAAGAAAGCTTACCAGCGCCTTCAAGATGGGGAGGACTTCGCCAAAGTGGCTCAAGAGGTTACCGTTGACACCCAATCCAAGGAAAAAGGTGGCGAGCTAGGCTGGGTGCCAAAGGGGCTCCTCTCCGACGAGTTCGACAAGGCGGTCTTTGGCCTGAGCCCCGGCCAGACCAGCGAGCCTTTCAGTACCCCCGAGGGCTACTACATCGTGAAGCTGCTCGAGCGCGACGAAGCGCGCCCCATTGAGGCTTCCATTCTCGACCAGGTGAAGGCAAAGGCCATCACGCAGTGGCTGAACGAGGAGAAGGGGAAGCAGAAGGTGCTGTACTACATCTCCTCCGACAAGCAGCTCTGGGCCCAGGACAAGGTAGACAGGGAGAGAGCCCAGCAGCTAAAGAGGGTGCAGCAACCCAGATAGGGCGGCCTGCTGGTTAGGCCGCCTTGTGGGGATGGCGCGCTCGTGCTTGCAGGGGTTCCAGCGCGGTGATGGTGAAGTCGATATCGAGGACCCGCGCCAGCTTCTGAAGGGTGCTCAAGGTCGGCCAGCTTCTACCGTTCTCCAGCCGCGCGACTGCGGCCTGCGATGTCCCCATTTTTTCGGCGAGCTGCTTTTGCGTCAATCCCAAGGCGAGCCTGGCGCCGATCAAGGCTTTTCTGAACTCAAACTGAGGGCGCAGTCTTTCTCGTTCGGCGCGAAAACCCGGATCGCTGGCTTCCATCTCAGCGACGTATCGCCCGAGATCGTCATCGTGGTTCATGCGTCCACCCTTTCTGGCCCGTAGGTCGCAAGCAGTTGGAGGTCGAATGTCACTTTCGCTCTTTCACGAAAGTCCAGCCCGCTCAAGTATTCCTCGACCGGAGACCTTCCAGATGCCGTTCGGTAGAAAACCAATTGCCAGACGGCCATGTCCGAATTATACCAGGCGCGATATGTTCTGTCACCCCCAGCTGCATAGCCTGTCTGGCGGGTAGGGGCGAACTGGTCGGCATCAGCGTTCAGCTCCAGTACCAGGCCGGGGTTCCGCGCCGATACAGTAGGTGGTAACCGAATCCAGCATCAAGGCGGCCAAGCTCCAATTACAGGCGTCTTAACAAATTCTATTCTCCGGCATGACTCTTGCATCCGCCCTGATGGTTGCGATGCGAAGAAGAACTATCGTCCTGATCCTGTTGGCCGTGGCGGCCATTTGGGGGGGAATCGCCTACTTCCATCCCTTCCTGAACCCCGTGCACGTCGACGCGACCCGCGTGGAGCGGAGCTCCCTCTTCCCAACCGTCAAAGGGACGGGGCAGGTAACGCCCAAGGGCCAGGTGCCAGTTCAGGCCCCTGCCGCCGCCAGGGTGATCGCCATAACCGTCAGCCTCGGACAGGAGGTGAAGAAAGGGGAGGAGCTCGCCACCGTCGAGTTCCTAGCCGCCGGGCCGCCAGCTCCCTCTTCTCCCGCCGCGACAACGACGCCCGGCCCACCCAGGGCGTCTTCATCACCTTCTGCCCCGCCGCCGACCTCGACGCCCACGCCGCGACCGGAGAGCACCGTTTCGCCCGCGGCGGTTCCGCCGAGACAGGCGACCACGACCCCTGCAGCGCCATCGGCGACGTCGACCACGCCGGCCAGCCCGCCGCCAGCGCCGACCGCTCCTCCGGCTACAGCCGCGCCAACTCAGGCCGGGCCATCGCCTATGCCGACTTCCCCGTCTACCCAAGTAGCGCCGGCGCCTTCGCCTTCGGCCACCCAGCCCGCGCCGACACCGCCGGCTCAAGCGACGCCTTCGTCCACTCCACCTGGGCCGGCAGGGCCATCGCCAACACCGTCACCGGCGACGCCCGCCCCAAGCTCCTACACCGTGCAGCCGGGTGATACCCTCAGCGAAATCGCCCGACGAAACGGGGCGACGGTGGAGGAGATCGCCCGCACCAACGGCATCGCCAATCCCGACCTCATCTTTCCGGGCCAGCAATTGAGCATTCCCCAGCACCGCCCGCCTCAGGGGGGAATTCCGATCGCGCCACCCCTCGTCGGCAGCAGGGCTGCATCGGCCATCGCCAGCCCCATCGACGGGCAGGTAGTTGGCATCGAGGCCAAAGCAGGCCAGACGGTGGCGGCATCGGCAACTCTCGCCACGCTGGCCGATACGAGCGCGGTCTTCCTCGAGATGGTAGTCAGTCAGGAGAACCGGCGCGACCTTGCCAAAGGGCAAACCGCCCAGATCATCTTCGACGCCCTGCCCCGGGAGACCGTGCGGGGAAAGGTGGAGGAGATCGGGACAGCGCCGGTCACCGCCACGTCAGGCGTGTCCGGCTACCCGGTTAAGTTAACGCTGGAGATCCCGCCAAAAGGTCTGCGGCTGGGAATGGCCGGACAAGCCGAGATCGTGACCAAGCAGCTCGCCAACGTGTTGTTCGTTCCCCGCCGCTCGGTCGTGCAGCAAAGCGGCGAGGCCTACGTTTTCGTGGTGGAGGACGATCAGGTCAATAAGACCGCCGTCACTCTCGGCCAGCAAACCCGGGACTATTACGAGGTCAAGTCCGGCCTGAGCGAAGGGCAGACCGTCGTGGCAAGCAACGTCGACGAAATGTACGACGGCCTCCGCGTCGCCGTCGACAACATCCTCGGCCCCAAGTAATGTTCACCGCGGGGTAAGGGTAGCACCTAGGCTGCATGGACTGAAAGTGCACAAAGTTCTCTTCCGTTCTTTCCCCGGTACTGTGCCTTTGTGGTTACCGTCCCTTCTCACCCAGCGTCTTACCGTGCCAGTAAGCCACCGTAACCCGCCTTTGTGACTCGATGCCGTGCTGATCGTGCCCACGTTTCGGCAGCTTCGTCGGCCTCTCGTGCTTCACCGGACCAGCTCAGCAGCGTGCACTAATCGCACCCCCTCCAACCACAAGCCGCAACCCCTAGAAAGTCACGCAGTTCCCCTCGTCGATGGCTTTGTTTGCCAGGGCGTCCGCGGTGCGGTTTTGCTCCCGTGGCACGTGGAGGATCTGGTAGCGGCGAAACCGGCGCAGGAGATTCGTGGCTGCTTCAAAGAGAGGTCTAAGGTCGGCGCTCTTCACGGCGTATCGTCCGGTCAACTGCCGCACTATCAGCTCTGAGTCGGACCGCACGATAACCTCGTCGGCCCCCAACCTGAGAGCCGCCTGCAGGCCCTCGATCATGGCGAGATACTCTGCCCGGTTGTTCGTCGCCTGGCCTATCGCCTTGGCCAGGCTGTCGACCAGGTTGCCGCTGGAATCGAAGATGGCAGCGCCAATTCCCGCCGGGCCGGGGTTTCCCCTTGCCGCACCATCGGTATGGACTACCAGCCGGCGATTGTCGGAAGAAGCTTTCATGTTCCCATCACCCCACCACGAGGATGCGGCCGCAACTGCTGCAGCGAGCAGGGGCGACACTAACGCGCACGCGCTGGATCTCGTTCATCGACAGGCTGATGCGACAGCCCTGACACATGCCTCTCTCCACTCGGGCCACCGCCCGGCCTCTCCTGGTTTCCCGAAGCTCGGCGTAGAGGTCGAGATCAGCCTGAGGAATCAGCCTAACCAGAGCCCTTTTCCTTTCTTCTGCAGCCTGAATGTCCGCTTTCAGACGCGTCTGCTCGCCCTGAAGCCTCTGCTGGTCCTCTCGCCAAGCGGCTTCGACCCTAGCCAGGTCCGCTTGCATCCGCTCGAGCCCTGGCAGGCTATCGTCGAGCTCCGCCATTAATTCGAGCTGTTGATCCTCTGCCTTTCGCCGTCTATCCTTTAGGCCTTCGACCTCATGCTGCAAGCCGGTAAGTTCTTTCGGGTTTTTCACCCGCCCGCTATACAGCTTTTCTTCGAGGGGAGCGATCTTCGACCCGAGATCCTCGGTTTCCCATTCGAGAGATCGCAGGTCGCTTTCGAGCCGCCGCCGCCTTTCCGTTTCCCCAAGCACCGTGTCGCGAGCGTCGGTCAGCTCCTCGGTCTCGCCCAACTGGCTTTCCACCCTAGCCAGGGTCTCTGACTGGGAGTCGATCTCCGAGTCCAGTTGCTGCAACTCGAAAAGCTTCTGTGCCCTTATGCTCATTTGTCATCACCTGGCGTCTACATAGGTTCGACTTGCTGTCGTATGATAGCCGCCAGGGCCTGCCGGCGTCAAGCCCAGTCCATTGAAAGTCGCCGTAGAGCTGTTGACCTCTAGTTGAGATTGTGCTAGCATAACGCTGGAAACAGAATAGTCCTGGGTGCCCTTCGCGGGGAGAATAGGGAAGCCGGTGAGATTCCGGCGCACGCCCGGTACTGTGAGTGGGGAGCGAGCCCGCAGGATACGTCACTGTCCTTTCGCAAGAAAGGACGGGAAGGCGCGGGTGAGCGGCGATCCACGAGCCAGGAGACCTGCCTAGGTCTGGCGACGATGCGCCGACGGTCTAAGCGCGAGCCCCCTGTTTCCCCATATGATTTTCCCATGGCTCCGACTGGTCGTCCGTCGGAGTTTTTTTGTCGTCGCCAGTTAACGTCTTCGGCGAGCTCGAACGGGCAGTTGAGCAAATAACAGAAGGGGGAGAATCGAATGATCACAGTAGACATCCATGTTCATCTGGCAGAGATACCGGACCAGGTGCCAAAGTGGTGGGCCGAGGAGCTCTACCGGCCCTTCGGCCTGGAGTTCCCGCCGACCAATGGCAAGCTAGCGGTAGAGCTCTTGGACGAGGCAGGAATCGACGTCGGCTGCGTTATGGCCGCCGACTACCGCCGGACCACCCACCATCCCGACCATCCCCACGAGCACGAGCTGCTGATCTCCAATGACTACGTCGCCGCCGAGGTGCGGAAACACCCCGGCCGGCTGGTGGGAGTGGCCAGCGTGGACCCCTTGAGAGACCCTCAGGGCGCCGTCATCGAGCTGGAAAGGTGTGTAAAGGAGCTGGACATGAGGGCCCTCAAGCTCTATCCAACCTATAACCACTTCTATCCCGCCGACGAACGCCTATTTCCCCTGTACGAGAAAGCCATCGAGCTCGACATCCCGGTCCACTTTCACATGGGTTGGACGCCTCTCATCAACGCTCCGATGAAGTTCCAAGACCCCGTCCTCTTGGACGACGTGGGCATAGCCTTTAGGCAGCTCAAGGTAATCGTGGCTCATCTGGGCTATCCCTGGGTCGACCAGGGCATCTGCTTGGTGGCAAAGCATCCTAACTTCTATTGCGACATGGCCTACTGGGGCGGTTTCGGCCCCGAGTTCCTCTATCAGGCGCTGCTGAAGCTGAAGTCAATCAACGCCATTGGCAGGGTGCTCTACGGCTCGGAAAACGTGTGCACCACCACCTTCCCGGAGGTTTACCGGCAGGTGAACGGCGCGGCCGAGCGGCTGGGCCTGCCCCGAATCACCGCCGAGGAGATGGCCAACATCATGGGAGGGACGGCGGCTGAGCTTTATAAGATAGGGAAGAGTTAGCCTTACCGCGATGCCTTCTGATACGTCCCCACGAGCTGCGCTTGCGCCAGAATGTGGCCTTGCATGGCGTCGAGCCCGGCGTTGGTGCTTGTCCTGGCGCCGGGCTAGGTCCGGGCGCTCCGGCGCAGGCCGTGGCCGTTAGCTCTAATGCCAGGTAGATTGCTGCCAAGAGATATCCGGCGCGCTTGTCCGCAATCATGGTTTCCACCCAATGTCCACGGTTACCAACCCAGCAAGAAACATCTGCTCTGCCGCTCGGATTGTACGGTATTTCCGAGGGGGAGTCAACTCGGTTGCAACATGGCCTGGCCCTTGGCTACTGGCCGTTGACTACTTTACATCGTTCTCCAAATTAGCTATACTCCACCCATGCAAACGGACCGACGAGGCGCAGATCGGGCCTTGTGTGGCGGGGGTACGGCAAAGCCCTCGACCAATAGAACGGCATGCCGGTTGAGTGGCGTCAGTGGGGCGAACGGCAGAACGCGAAGGAAACCAGGCGATGAGATCGAATAGGTCTTCCGGGGTCGGCCTGCTGTCCCGCATAGCCAGGGGCAAGCGACAGGTTTCCGCCGATCTGGGGAAGGAAGTTGTCCTCCTTGGCCTCGACTCAGAGGAGTACTACGGACTGGAAGGCGTGGGGGCGCGGATCTGGGAGGCCATCGCCGAACCGCGCACGGTGGAGGAGATCCTGGCTATCGTTCTAGACGAGTACGACGTGGACCCCGGTCGGTGCGAGCGGGATCTGCTGGCGTTGGTGCAGGAGCTCACGGCTACGGGGCTCGTACAGGTCACGGATGGGGCGGACGCGTAGGTTTTGGTCCTGCGCCCCCAGCTCCGGCGAGCGGGGGGTGCTGACTAGCGGCGCCCTGTGGCTGGCCGGCTCTGTCCCGCCTCTGGCCTTTCTTGGCGACGAAGAGGAACCCGAAGGGCGGTGAGAAGAAAGCCGTGGTCCAAGGCTGTTCGGCGTCAGGGCGCGTCTTGGGAGACGACGGGCGAGGGGATCACCTACGGGAGTACACCCTCTACGGACTCCGCGTTCGCTCGGAGGTCCCGCTTCCGGCATCGATCTGCCAGCGCTTCTCGCCGTGGGATGACCACGACATAGAGCTCCGGTGGGGCGAGCGAACCACGCTACCTGACCGGCCACCGTCCGGAAGGGTCGTGGCAGAGCTGGTGCCCGGCCACGGACGGGGCTACGTTCTTGTGGATGCCGGGACCGGCTACGCGCTTCGCTTCCACGGGACGTGTCAGTTCTGGATTGCTCGCGATCTGCGTTCGGTTTGGGTTCACCTCCCACCGGAGGTAGCGCCTGATTTGGCCGCCTTGCTGTTTGTCGGAAATGTGCTTGCTTGTATTCTTACCTTGGCCGGCGAGTACGTCCTGCACGCCAGCGCCGTCGAGGTGGGAAACGTGGCGCTGGCCTTTGTCGGCGGCTCGGGGATGGGGAAGTCCACCCTCGCGGCCCTGCTTTGCGCCAGCGGCGCCCGCCTCATCGCCGACGACCTGCTCCGGCTGCAACCTCAAGGGCGGCGCTTTCTCTGCTATCCCGGCGCAGGGGAGATCCGGCTGCGCCAGCAGGCCGCCGAACTCGCCCGCGGCCTTCCGGCTCTGGCATCGGAAACGACGGCGGATGGGCGCGTGGGCGTGAAGCTGGACCATCCGGGTTCCCGGCCGGCGTTGGGCGCGATCGTGATCCCTCGCCCGTCACGGCAATGTCACGCGGTACGGCTCGAGCGGCTGACCTGTTCCAGTGCGCTCCTTTTGTTGATGACTCACCGCAGAGTGCAGGGGCTGCGGCAGGTTGAGCATGTTCAAGCCCAGTTCCAGCAGTTTGCCCATGTCACCGCCAGCGTTCCGGTCTTCGAGGCGGAGATTCCTTGGGGACCGCCGTTCTCTCCCGCCATAGCGGAGGAGTTGTTGCAGGGTGTCGGTTTGGTGGTGCACCAAACGGAAACCGACGCGATCAGGAGTCGAGGCTGATGTTCGACAAGCTGCGCGGGTACGGCGTCAACGGATATTCAACGGATAAACGGATAGGCGACCATTCCCCAGCCGTTTATCCTAGATTCTGCATTAACTCGCGAGTCGCCGAGGCTGTAGGGGCGAAGCATTGGCGCAAGGCCTTCGACCTATCCTTCACGCTCCTTCGCCAATGCTTCGCCCGCCCCGCTCTCGCCCTGCGACCAAGCTTGTCCGATAGGACCAGGCCCCTCGCGCCAATGCACCGGGCGGGCGAAGTCCTTCTCGGAAGGACAAAGTTTGTTGGGAGCTCCGAAGCAACTGGTTCCGTCCTTCCGGGAAGGGCTTCGCCCCTACGACTTTGGTCAGCCGCACTGCTGTCCCAAGCTAAGTGGCATGGCTCTTTCGAGTTAGTGCGAAATCTAGGTTATCCGTTGCCCCATCCGGTGACGCCTTACCCGGTGCGCCGTCGCCCGCTCTTCTTGTTGAAGGCCATTGGCGGGAGCGTGGCGGCACAAATCACGCGTCGCCAGGCGCTGGGGCGGACGGCGGAGGTGGGCCTATGACCGTACCGCCGCTGGCGAACCTGTTTGCCATCCACGACCCCGACCCGGCGATGCTGGACGCCACCAGGCGAGACCTGCAGGGCAGCGAGGAGTTTGCGGAGGTGTGGCGTCCCGCCCCCGGCTGGGTGGCTGCCGCCGCGCCGTTGCCCCATGGAACACCCGACGATAATCGCGTTCGTCAGCATCGACTCGCCTTTGCCGAGGGGCGGGATGTGGTGCTAGATCGGTGCGGCGAAGACCCGACCCTGCGTATAGGTGAGATCGCGGAGCTTGCCGACTTCAACCCTGGCCGCCTGTCTTCGCTGCCCGGCGACTTTGGCTTCATCCGCTTTCGGGCGGATGGGTGCGCCACGGTGGTGCGCTCTTGCGGCGGGCTGGTGCCGTTCTACATGGGGCGATTTGGGGACCGTTTCGCCATCTCCACCCGGCTGGGGGACTTCGTCCGCTATCTTCCCGACGAGCCGCGGCTGGACGCGCTGGTGAACGCGACCTGGGCCGTCGGTTGGGGCCTTTTCCCCGACGGGAGAACGCCGGTGGCCGGCGTGTCCCTGCTGGAGCGGGGGTGGTTTGCCCTGATAGAGGACGGGGAGCAGAAGGCGACCGGATCCTACTGGAACCCCCGGCCAAGGCGGATCCCCTATCCCACGCCGGCGTTGGCCCGCGAGCACGCCCAGCGTCTGCGGAGCCTGCTCGTCGAAAAGCTGTCGCGGGACCTGGACCCCGACGACGGGAATCTCCTCACCTTGAGTGGCGGGGTGGATTCCTCCTCTCTGGCCGCCCTGGCCGCCGGCGTGGTGGGCCGCAAGGTATGGACCTGGTCCTTGCTGCCCCCCAAAGATAGGGAGGATCTGATCCAGCATGAGATGTCCTACATAGAGCCGCTGGCCGAGCGGTACGGGTTCGCCCGGCGTTGGTCCGTTTACTACCGCCAGGGGATGGGGTTGGACCTGTGGCGCGCCTTTCCCCCGCCCGCCTTTCCCGTCCTCCATCCGGCGCTTTGCAGTCTGCCGGCGGTGGTCCGTGAGGCGCCGGTGCGCGTGCTGTTTGGCGGCGAGTTTGCCGACGAGGTGTGTGGCTCGATCTTCACTTTGCCGGATTGGGCGGAGCACCTATCGGCGTCTAGGATGCTGCCAGACCCCGGGCTGTGGCTGAGACATCCGCGAAGGCTGGAGTGGTGGGCGACACATCGCCTGGCGGCGCGGCGGGGACAAGAAGCGTTGCCCGTTCTCAGGGATCTCCTCCAGATGGATCTGGCGACAAGAAAGCCTCTGGTCTTCTTTCACCCCACGGTGCAGGAGGAGTATCTGAACTGGTGGGAGCAGAAGAGAAAGGAGCTAAGGGCGGATCCAGGTCCCTGGCGGCACTTGTCGCTACGGGCGAGTACGACGGATGCTTTTGTCCCCATGAACTGGGAGGCGTGCAGCGCCCTGGGGATAAGGCGCTCCTTGCCTTTCTTCAATCGGGAGGTGCTGGAGCTCGCCTTCGCCTGCCACCCGGCAGAGCTCTACGGCCCCGGCACCAAGAAGCTACTCCGGACGGCGGTCTCTGGCGATGTCCCGCCGCGGAACCTTTACCGGGCGGACAAGGGCGGGTGGGGCGCTTTCCTAACTAGATCAAGGGAGTCTGTACAGGAGCCGCTGCCGCAGGAGCCGCTGCCAGTCGAGCTGGAGGCTGTTCTGGCTCCTCAGGTTCTCTTGCGGACGCTAGAATCGGTTGGCTACTGGCAGTTTGGCTGCCTTACCCGCCTTATCTTGTTCGTCGAGTCCGTGCGGTCCCGGCGGTTTGGGCGGGGGACAGGAAAACCCTTGAGGGATTGAGGTGAGAGCGGATGTCTACGCAGTATCGTTGCAGCAGTTCGCATCGACATTGAGCGGCCAAGCTCATTGTTGCGACGGAGCAGTTCGCACCATTAGGCTGTAGGGGCGAACGGCCGTTCGCCCCTACGATCGCTCAATACCTTAGCAGTTGGCTATAGAGAAGGAGGCTGGTCAGAGGAATGGAGAAGGAAGAGCGGAAGTCCACGGCTGGCGAGAGACACCAGGGGGGAGTGAGGGGCCATGAGAGAAAACCCTACGCAACCCCAAAGTTGTCCAAGCTAGGGAATGTAAAGGAATGGACAAAGGGAAGTGCTTATGTGGCGGAGCCTGACGCAGGTACCATCAGTGGCTGATTCCGAGGTACCACCTGCCGCGTGACTGGGAGATGGCGAACAGGGCGGCGCTTGGGATAAATGAACAACAGTTGGTCCAGTGATGTGGGTAAGCGTCTTTTCTTCGTCTACCGTTTCCCAGTTCGCCGCACCCTGGCGGCAATCGAACGGGGCGAGCTGCCAGAATCTTATGCAATGGGCTACCACAGATGCGGGCAGCACGGATTCGACGTGTCTTGCTTCGACGGCGAGGACTGGAGCAGATCGTGGCAGGCGCTGGCTCGCGCCATCAACCCGCCAATGGCGAAGCTGCTGGGCGTTCCCTTTGACGCTTCCGGCGCCTTGCATTCTCTGGGCGCCATGAGAGATAGGGACCTGGTGTTCACCATCTTGGATGGGGCGGGACTGCCCGTGATGTTGCTCCGGCTTTTCAGGCTGCTGCGAACGCCGGTCGTCCACCACACCGGGGAGCTGATCAAGCAGTTCCGGACGGCGCAAGGGAGTCTGCGCTGGCGGCTGGCCCGGCGGCTGCTGCGCCAGGCGACCTGCATCGTGTGCGATACCCGGACCCAAGAGGAGTGGCTGACCGGATTCATGCAGATTCCCTCCAGCAGCGTCTTGTGTCTGAACTCCATCGCCGGCGTCGACCTGGAGTTCCTCGACGGGAGGCCGGTCACCGACGAAGGGTTTGTCTTGTGCGTGGGCCGGGAGCGGCATCGGGACTTTGAACTGCTGTTTCAGGTAGCGCGGCAGCTTCCTCACGTGGATTTCGTCGCCGTGGGCACTGGCAAGCGATTCGCCGGCCTCGACGCTCCTGCCAACGTCCGGACCTTCGTCGACCTTCCCTACCTGAAGGTGGTGGATCTCTATCGGTCCGCCCGGCTGGTGGCGTTGCCCCTCAAGGACAACCGTTATTCCATGGCGGGCCGCGTGGTCGGGGAGGCCATGGCTTTGGGCAAGGCGGTCGTGCTCTCGAACGTCGAGGCGCTACGCGGTATCGGTCCGCTGGAGTCGGGAGAATGCTGCGTGCTCGTCGATCCCGGCGACCTCGGCCAGTTGACCGAGGCGGTTCGACGGCTTTACAATGACGCCGCCCTGCGGGAGACGTTGGGCCAAAAGGCGAAGGTTGTGGCGAGAGATTGCTTCAGTCTCGACCAGTACGTTGCGCGTATGTCGCAATTGTTCACAAGGATAGCCGGGGAACGCCAGATCACGCGTTGGTAGGAGACGCTGGCGGTCTTGGAACACGGCGGCGGGCGGCCCCCACCCTCGAGGAGGGTGACCGGAAGAGTTTTCACCCGGTCAGCAATGAGAAGGAAATGAAGGGCATTATCTGGCTTGCTTCATATCCCCGGTCTGGTAACACCTGGCTGCGTGTGGTCCTCAGCCACTTGACGGAGAAGGAGTGGGACCCGGAAGAGCTGAACTCCCTTCCGATTGGACATGCCGCCAGTCGTGAGCTTTTTGACGATATCGCTGGCGTCGAGGCTTCAGACCTGACCGAGGCGCAGATCGCCCTGTTGCGCCCCTGCGTCTACCAGCATCTTGTGACGGGTTTGGAGCAGCCCCTCTTCCTCAAGACTCACGACGCCTGGACCTT
Source organism: Chloroflexota bacterium (assembly GCA_016190625.1). Taxonomy (GTDB): domain Bacteria; phylum Chloroflexota; class Dehalococcoidia; order JACPQF01; family JACPQF01; genus JACPQF01. The sequence goes on from JACPQF010000157.1 coordinate 30,582, forward strand.
CAATGTGGCGGGCGAGCCGGTGCTTTCTGCCACCGCCACTGCCGGCGCCATTTACCTGGTACGGAATCCGCTGGATGTGGCCGTGAGTTTCGCTCACTTCTTGGGAACGGACACAGAACATGCTATCCGAGCCATGGAGGATCCCACTTACGTCTGGTACGAAGCAAAGACGCGCCTGACTGGGCAATTGCCCCAGAGGCTGCTGCCCTGGTCAGCCCATGTCCGCAGTTGGCTCGATGAAGCCCATATCCCCATCTACGTAATGCGCTACGAGGATATGAAGGCGCGACCTCTTGAAACGTTTTCCGATGCGGTCCGCTTCTGCGGGCTGAAGCATACCGAGGCGGAAATTGAGATGGCGCTACAGGTAAGCCGCCTCAGTCGCCTCCAGGACTTGGAGAGGAGCAAAGGTTTTCGCGAGAAGCCTGTTACGGCTACTCGTTTCTTCAGAGAAGGGGCGGTCGGCGCCTGGCGAGAAGCGCTGAGCGAGTCGCAGGTGCAGCGCCTCATCGCAGTACACGGCAAGGTGATGCGCCGCCTCGGCTACCTTGACGCCACGGACGACCCGATACGTCGAAAGAGGTCCTTGCGTATGACTTGGCACCAAAAGAACCGTGCGCCGGAGTGCCCTCACCCCAAACCTCTTCGCGCCGTGGCACCCAGCCCTTTAGCTGGGTCAGCACCCGGACGGGAGAGGGAACAGGACGACCCTCCCGTTTTCACTGATGGTGGCGCCTGCCAGGGCATGAATGACTACTCAGTCTATGGGATGCACATCGCATTGGCTATTGACCTCCCACTGCCCAGGGCGACTTCTTCGGTCAGCAGCCAACCCGACGTCGTCATTCGCTTTGGCGACGTGCCAGCCACGCTGGACGACCCGGCGATGAGCACGCCGATCTTGGCGGCCCGGCCAGACGCGTTTCTCTTATCCTTGCCCGGCGTCGGTCGGTTTTTCGTCCGGGATGGGCGGGAGGTGTGCATTCAGCCCGAGAATGCCGTCCCGAAGGACGTCATCAGCTTGCACCTTCTGCACACAGTCCTGGCCGCCTTGCTTCACCAGCGCGGGCAACTACCACTGCACGCCTGTGGGGTGCTTGTCGACGGCGGCTGCGTCGCGTTTCTGGGCCACTCGAGCGCGGGGAAGTCCACCCTGGCGGCAAGACTACACGAGCGAGGTTACCCGGTCCTGTGTGACGACATCTGTGCAGTGGCTTGCACCGAAGGCGTAGTCGCTGTCTACCCGGGCATCCAGCGGTTGCAGCTCTGGTCGGACGCTATTCAAGCCCTCGGCTTGAGCGCTGAGGTGGCGACGCCGACTCATCCAGAGGCCGCACGCTACGGTTTCCCGGTGGATGCGCCCCTCTTGGACCAGCCATACCCACTGCGGCGGATCTACGTGCTGCGTGAAGCGAGGGTAGAGCCGGAAGGGTTCACCCGGTTACGACGCGTCAAGGCGTTCGAGACCCTGCTCACCCTTACCCACGGCCAGAGATACATGCCGACGCTGGTTGGGAAAGAGGCGCACTTCGGGAGGTATGCCGGGATCGCCCGCTCCGTCCCAGTCTTTGAATGGTGGCGCCCCTGGGGTCTGGACCGGCTGGGCGTCACGCTTGGTCACTTGGAGAAGCATCTGAAGTCCGAGCCCAGTTCAAAAGAGGCCAAGCAAGCATAGGAGACGAAGATATGGTCTCGATACGTACTCTGCCGCTTCTCCTAGCCTACTTGCGGGCAATTCTCACCGGGGAAGGGGCGCTGACGCCAACAGAGGCCCTGTCGGACGAGGTAGATTGGCCATCCCTTGTCGATTTCGCCGTGGCGCATCGGGTAGCGCCGCTGCTCTATCACAGCCTGGTTAGCGCCGGTCCGCCGCGTCTGCCGGAGCCGGCCCTGGACCGCCTGAGGCAACACGTTCGCACCGCCGCACGCCACGGCCTTCTTCTGACCGGCGAGCTGCTGCGATTCCTCGGGCGCCTGGAAGCGCAGGGGATTCCCGCCGTCCCCTTCAAGGGTCCCGCCCTGGCCTCTCTGCTCTACGGCGACCCGGCGCTCCGCCAATACGATGACCTGGACATCCTGTTGCGGCGGGAAGACCTGCCCACCGCCGAAAGTCTCCTCGCCTCTTTGGGATACCAGCCGCAGGAGCCGTCGTCGTGCTTGACGCCACGTCGGGCCAGGGCCATCCGGCCGAGGAACCCCCATCTAACCTTCATTCTCGCCTGCGGGGATGCCAGGGTTGGCGTCGAGCTGCACTCGAACGTCGTGGCGGGTGAAGTTCCCTTTCACGCGAATCTGGACGACATCTGGGAGCGGTGTCGAACGGTGAACTTCGCAGGCGAGGAGGTGGCGACCCTCTCGCCGGAAGATCTACTGCTTCTTCTCTGCGTACACGGCGCCAAGCATTACTGGGACCGTTTGCAGTGGCTGTGCGACGTGGCTCAATTGGTGAAGACCCAACCGGCTATGGACTGGAGTCGGGCCTGGCAGGAGGCGACGACCGCCGGCGCCCAGCGGCGGTTGTCTCTGGGCCTGCTCCTGGCAAACCAACTACTGGCGGCGCCGCTTCCCGACGAGGTCGAGCAGAAGATACGGCGCGACCGGCCGGCGGCAAGAGCGGCCACGCAGATCATGAACCGTCTGCTGGCCGGAGTCCCGGCCGACTTCGAATCCTGGGAAATGATGGTCTTCCACTCGCGTTTGCTGGAGCGTCTGCCGGACCGCCTCTCGTTTTGCCTCTGGGCCTCGCTGACTCCCGGCCCTCCCGAATGGAGCCTCGTCTCACTTCCCGACCGTCTCTTTCCCCTGTACTACCTGCTCCGTCCCCTGCGGCTGGCGGCAAAGCATATCGGGAGGTCGGCGCGAGGGCGCCAGCGATCAACCGAGCATATCGGCCACGGCGAAGGAGCGGTCGGGGAAGGCGGCGGGAGCTAGTTGTTCGTCGCGGCGATAGACGCGGGCAGTGCGATAGCCGTCGGCGGAAGGATCGCGATAGTCGGTGATGGTCTCTTCCTCCAGATCGATGAGCCAGAACTCGGCGATGCCTTTCCTGGCATAGAGGGGAGTTTTGACCCGGCGGTCGGGATCCGCCGAGCTATAGGCCACCTCGACAAGGAAGAAGACATCGGCCGGCGTGGGAAGGGCTGAAGCGTAGAAGTCGGCCTTGGGGTGAAGAACGGCCAGATCGGGCTGCGGCTCCGAGCGCTCGTCCAGAACGACGGGATTCTGGGCGGCAACCACGGCCTCTTTCCCGAAGGTGGTCACAAACAAGTTGACCAGTCGGTTTACAGCCGCAGCGTGTAGGCGGCCAATCGGCGTCATTTCCGTGATCTCCCCCTCGATGAGCTCGACGCGATCGTCCTCCCCCAAGATGCCTGCCTCGGCCATCCTGTGATACTCGTCTACTGTGAACCGCCTTCGCGGTACGTGAAGCGCCATGAGCAGCCTCCTCGCGTCGTTCCTCGCACCACCCTAGAAGCGCAGCCGAAAAGCCCCTTTTGAAAAAGCGGTGGGGAATCGCATCCGCTTTTTGGCACTATGTGGGGGGCAACAGCAGGTCTGGCAAACAATTCAGACCTCCTAGTGGGGACAGAATTCGCGGGTCTCTGCA
>JACPQF010000021.1 GCA_016190625.1 Chloroflexota bacterium
AAGACCCTGACAGCCCATCGGCATTCCCACTAGCGCCCGTACAAAAGTACGGGCGAAACCATAATCACCCAGACCCGGCCGCGCACTATCCCTGCCGACTCGACGGCACACAATTCCGCCGGTAACACCCTCTCAGCAAGAGGCTAAGGTCATCCTGCAAGATCCTTATGACATCGGCAGAGAGACTCCTATATGGTCTTCTGCCTAGGTTCGCTACGTTTACCGCAATACGACCCCCGGGCTCCAGCTTCTTCCTGCACTGCTCGAATACTGCATGGAGCATGTGGAGGTACTCCAAGTAGGTCGCCGGAACATGGCCCTGTCCCAGCGCCTCTTCATACTCCTTGCCCACGAAATATGGTGGTGAAGTGACCACGAGCGCTACCGAGTTGTCTGGAATATCGTGCAGGTCCCTAGAATCGCCACAAACGTAGGGATTGTCCGGCCGCCACGGTGGCATGTGAACCACATCGTCCTTGCTTACTTCGGGGGGTGTGAACCGCAAATAGAATTGGCTGGAATCATGCCCCTCGCGTCTCCCGACCCCGAAGTTCGAGGTACAGGTGCGGGTCCTAGAAATCCTGTCTCTCACGCCACAACCTCATCCGACCCTTGGCTGCTCTCAAAGCCCTCATATGTCACTCAACCCGCATAGCGGGAGCTTGTATTGCAGGCATCACCGTGCGCTCCAGCCTCGACCAATGGTAGCACCTCCCTAGCCGTGGGTCAAGCATTTTTGTCGGTGCTTGAGGTCGAGCAGTTTGGCAATTTCAAAGGGAATCACTTCTGTTACGTGTTTCATGTTTCCCTCTTACCCGCCTGCAGCCAGGCTAGCACTATCCTGATCTCGCCGTAGGTGTAGCCGTCGCCTAGCCGGTCCATCACGGGCCTGAGGGGCTCGGGACCCAGCTCCGATAGGGCTGCCTCGATGGCCTGGCGCTTCTTCTCGCTCACCAGCCGCTGGATATCGACCCTCTCCCCGGCCTCAATGGCTCCCGCCAGATGACCTTCGATGGTGTTCGTAGTCAGTTGGCGGGCGGCGGCGATCTCGGCGATGGTCTTCCCTGCCCTGAACGAATCTAGGGTCGTTTGAACGGTGAGGCTCAACCCACCCTTCTGGCGGCGCGGTGGCGGGGTCGGTGTAATAGCAATCGGGCGTGCACCAGTCTCCCGAATATACGCGGCAATCGAGTCGAGGAACAGGTCCCCGTACTGGCTGGCCTTGCGCTCGCCGACGCCCTGAATGCGCAGCAGGTGTTGCCGGGCTATGGGAAGCTCGGCGGCCATCTGCCGCAGCGTCGAGTCGTGGAAGATCACGTAGGGGGGAAGCCCAGATTCCTCCGCCAGCCGCTTACGCAAACTGCGCAGCCGCTCGAATAGTGGCTGATGGAATTGGAGGTCGTCCTCTTCATGGCCTCGCTGGCGTAGACGAGGGCGTCGTCGAGGAAGACCTGGAAGATGGCGCCTCCCCGCCCTGCCGGGACGCTGTCGTCGACGCCCATTTCGCTCTCGAAGGCGTTGTACTCCCCGTTCAGGCGGAACTCTATCTCCGACAGGGAATAGGTCCCGATCCCCTTCTCGTAGACGTAGCCGCCAATTCGGATAGGACCGCCCAGAAAGGCCTCGTCCCGCAGGGGCTGGCCCTCGTTGGCCACGGCGACCCAGCCCGTTCCGGCGGTGGGCCAAGGCAGGTCGCTGAGATACTCCCACTGGCCGAAGGTAAGGCCCTCATCCCTGGCTGCCAGCTCCAGCATGGGCCGCCTGTAGCTGAGGGCGATGGCCAGGGCAAAGCCGGCGACGACCAGGGCGACGAGGAGAACACGAGCTATCCGGGAACTGAACACAGGCATCCCCTGAGGTCTTTGGCCAGAGCGCGTTCCCCTGGCCAGTTGCATAACATACTATAGGATAGCCCAAGACGGCGAGAAGAACAAGTGCAGCGCCCGCAGGGTAAAAGTTCAGATCTAGAGTTGCGAGGTTTCCGCCCGACGCGTTGACAAGATTCGCCATTGATGCTACCATCCGGACGGACGAACTGACGACTTGGCCCTATTTGCGTACTTCCACGGAGCGGCGCGAGGATGAGCAAGCCATTTTTCCCCTTCGGCATCCTGCTGAGCATGCTGCTGGCGATCGCCAGTTGTGCTTCGCCGAATCCGCCTGCGCCGCCAATTGCCAAGTCGGCGCGGGTCTTCTCAACTGCTCCCTCGCCGGGCGATTACGTCATCGGCATGTCGGCAGCCTTCACCGGACCTTCGGCCGGCCTTGGCAACGAGCTCTATCGCGGCACGGCAGCCTACCTGGAGTACATCAATCGCAACGGCGGAGTTAACGGCCACCGGGTTGTGGTCCGCGCTTACGACGACGGCTACAATCCGAACCCGGCGATCGACAACACCGTGGACCTGATTCAGACGGACGATGTTCTCGTCCTGATGGATTACGTGGGAACACCCACCGTCACACGCGTGCTGCCCCTTCTCAAGAAGTACAGCGATAGTCGCGTTAGTCTCCTTTTTCCCTTCACGGGCGCCCAGCCGCAGCGGGAACCGCCTTACGACGAGTTCGTGTTCAATCTGAGGGCTTCTTACCGGGACGAGACCGAAGGCCTGGTCGACCGCCTTGTATCCGCCGGTCGAAAGAAGATCGCGGTCTTCTTCCAGGCCGACTCCTACGGGCGAAGCGGGTGGGATGGCGTGAAGCGGGCGCTGGCGAAGCGGGGGCTGGAGTTGGCAGGCGAGGCGACCTACCGTCGTGGCACCCCCTACTCGGCGAGCCTTGGCGAGCAGGTAAACATCCTCCGAAAGGCCGGTCCGGACGCCATCATCTCGATTGGCGCTTATGCCGCTTGCGCCGCGTTCGTACGGGACGCCAGAGACGCCGGTTGGGACGTCCCCATCGCCAACGTCTCGTTCGTGGGCAGCGGGAGCTTGCTGGACCTGCTGTTGGACAGCGGCCGCCAGCGGGGGAAGGACTACACGGCCAATCTCATCAATTCGGAGGTTGTTCCCAGCTTCGAAGACGCCTCTCTGCCGGCAGTCAGGGAGTATCGACAAATGATGGACGAGTACGAGCCGACGGCGCCGAGCGAGCTCACGGGCGGCCAATACAAGCCGTTGAAATACAGCCCTGTAAGCTTAGAAGGGTTCCTGAACGCTAAGGTGCTGGTGGCGGCGCTTGGCAGGATGACTGGGACAAGCGGGCGCGAAGCACTCATGGGGGCCTTGGAGAGCCTCGACGGCGTCGACATAGGCATTGGTATCCCCATCACCTTTGGCCCTCGCAGGCACCAGGGGCTGAACGCCGTCTACTACACCTCGGTGGAGAACGGCAGGTTCGTCCCGATAAGGGACTGGAGGCGGTGGGCCAAATGAGGATGCCCAAGCTGTTGCAGAAGGTTCTCGCCGGAGTGCTGGTGCTCTTTGTCGCCGTCGTGGTCACCACCTCGGTCATCTCGGGCTGGAATCTCGACCGGCTGCTCCGGGAGCAGTACGACAGCAAAGGCGCCGCCCTGGCCAACGACATTGCGGCCGCGAGCGTAGAGACCCTTCTGAATCGGGATGCCTCCACGCTCCAATCTGCACTCGACCAGTCCGCCGAGATTCAGGGCGTATCCTACGTGTTCATCGTCGACGATCGCGGGCAGATCGTGGCGCACACATTCGTGCCGAGCGTTCCCGAGGCCGTTCGGAGCCTGAGCGGCAACCGGGCGACGACGACCATCCGCGATGTGCACGTCGACGGGCTGGGGGACTTCGCCGACATAGCAGCGCCGATCCTCGGCGGCGAGGCCGGCTACGTTCACGTCGGCATGGATCGGGCGATCATGGCGAATCAGATCAAGTCCGCCATCGCCGGGACGTCTCTGGCGATCCTCGTGGTGATGATCGCGCTGGCGGCGGCCGGGGCGATGGTCGTGATTCGCACCGTAACGCGACCGATCCTCAGGCTGACCGATGTAGCGCAGAGCCTGGAGCGCGGCGACCCCTATCGCCCCGAGGCGCTGGCCGGGCTGTCGAAGCAGAAGGACGAGCTGGGCCAACTGGCGCGCGTCTTCGGCGACATGGCGGCCCAGGTGAAAGCCCGGGAGACCCGGCTGAAGCAACAGGTGGAAGAGCTGCGAATCGAGATCGACCAGACGAAGAAGGCGAAGCAGGTGGCCGAGATCACCGAGTCCGATTATTTCAAGTCGCTGCGCCAAAAGGCGAAGGAAATGCGTACCGTTCGCGAATAGAGCGGGCGTCAGATCCATTGATGGGGAGGCCGTCATGGCCAAGATCGTGTCCATCCACTCCTTTCATGGTGGCACGGGGAAATCGAACACCGCGGCGAATCTGGCGGCGCTCATGGCGCTGGCGGGGAAGCGAGTCGGAATCGTCGACGCCGATGTCCAGTCTCCCGACATCCACGTCCTCTTCAATCTCGAAGAAGACGAGTTTGACAAATCGATCACTGATTACCTTTGCGGGAAATGCGCTATCGAGGAGGCTGCCTACGACTGCAGCCGGGCACTCCAGTTGGACGGCGAGGCGGCCGTGGCGAGCGCCGGTTTGTATCTCGTCCCTTCCAGCATCAGGGCCGGCGACATCGCCCGCGTTCTATGCGAGGGCTACGACGTCAACCTGTTGAGCGACGGCCTCCGCCATCTCGCCCGCTGTCAGAATCTGGACTACCTCCTAGTCGTCACACCGCCGGGTTTGAGCGGGGAGACGCTGGTGTCGATCACCATATCCGACGTGCTGGTGGTCATCCTGCGGCCCGACCGGCAAGACTATCAGGGCACGGCTGTCACCGTGGACGTGGCCAGAAAGCTGGAAGTTCCCCGGCTGCTGGTGGTGGTCAACAAGGTTCTGCCCCGCTATGACCTCAAGGCGGTGGGGCAGGCGGTAGCGCGGACCTACGACGCCGAGGTCGCCGGGGTGCTGCCACTCTCGGAGGATGTGATCGGCCTGGCCAGCGGCGGCATCTTCGCCTTGCGGTATCCCGACCATCCCCTGACGCAGCGGTACCGAGATATCGCGGCAAAGCTGATGGCAGTGTAAAGCATAAAGGGAGAAATCCCGACATGGAGCTACGCCGCAGCCTTAACAGCTCCACTCACTTCTCTACTCTACTGGTTTTAGTTCCTACAGCGCGAGGACGGCTATAGTGACGCCGTCGCCGCCGTCTTTGTCTTCGGCCGAGCTGAACGAGCGGACGAGAGGATGATTTGAAAGCTGCTCTCTTACCACCTGCCTCAGAGCGCCGGTGCCCTTGCCGTGAATGAGCCGGACGTAAGGTAGGCCGCTTAGGTATGCGTCGTTCAGATACTGCTCGACCTCGGGGATCACCTCATCAGCCCGCCGGCCGCGTAGGTCCAGTTGGAGAGGAACGTCGCGCGTCGGCGCGCCGCCGAAGCCAAGATGGGGCGCTTGTGGCGGCCCTTGGCGCACCGACCTACGGGACCGCTTCTCCACGTTGTCGCTCTTGACCCTCACTTTGAAGGATCCCAGTTGCACCTCAACCTCTCCTTTGGCGTCCGGATCGGAGACTACCTCGCCCAATTGCCGGAGATGGCGGACAAACACTAGGTCACCCGGCTTGACCGGCTCGTTGTCAGGGGAGGATGGCCTGGAGGCCGGGCGTCTCAGCCGCTTGACGACCTCCCGCTCCGCGGCCGCCGCCTTGTGCTGCACATCGGCCAGTGGCCTTGCCCCCACGTGACTCGTCTGGGCAGCGCGACTGAGCTCCCGGATCTGCTCCAGAAGGTCGTGAGCTTCGGCGAGCGCCTCGTCGCGGGCCTCCTCCATCGCCTCGGCCCGTTCGGCTTCGATCGCCGCCCGTTTCTGGCGCAGGTCTTCTTCGAGCTTCGTCGTGACGGCCAGCTTTTCCTCGGCAGCCCGGCGGCTCAGCTCGGCCTCGTTTCTCTCGGCCTGAATGGCGCCCAGAAGGTTCTCAACCTGAATCTGAGTCGGCGACAGGAGATCTCGGGCGTTGGCCACGATCTCCTCCGGCAGGCCAAGCCGGGCGGCGATGGCCAATGCGTTGCTACGGCCGGGCAGCCCAATGAGGAGCTTGTAGGTGGGCGTCAGGGTTTCCGGGTCGAATTCCACGCTGGCGTTGGCCACTTCGGGCGTGGTGTAAGCGAAGGCCTTGAGCTCGTTGAAATGGGTGGTGGCGATGGCGCTGATGCCCTTTTCCAGCAGATACGCCAGTATCGCCCTCGCCAAAGCCGATCCCTCGGTGGGATCGGTTCCCGCTCCCAGCTCGTCCAGAAGGACCAGCGACCGCCGCCCGGCCACCTTCAGGATGTCGATGATGTTCCCAATGTGCGAGCTAAAGGTCGATAGGGACTGCTCGATGCTCTGCTCGTCGCCGATATCGGCGTAGACGCCGTCGACCACGCTCACCTCACTGCCGTCGTCGGCGGGCACCTGGAGGCCGGCAAGCGCCATCAAGGTGAGTAGGCCAGCCGTCTTGAGGGCCACGGTCTTGCCGCCGGTGTTCGGTCCGGTTATCACGAGGATCGAGAAGCCGGCTCCTACCTCGACGGTCGTCGGCACCACCGGTCCCGTGAGGAGCGGATGCCTGGCATTGAGAAGCCGGATGAGCGGTTTGGACACCCCAGCACCTGACTGGATTGGTGCCGTAGTGACCGTACCTCCGTTGGAAGGACGGGGGTACGGGGGCGGGCATCCTTCTTGGCAGGATGCTGCCCCTACAGATGCTTCCGTGCATGATTGCCCGGCCGGCGTCGCCTCGACACTGGGTTGATCATCGCTCTGGAAAGCGAGGATTTCCGGTTCCGTGGCCTCTATGGCCTGCGCCAACCTGGCCTTGGCCAGAGCGAGGTCGAGGGTGGCAAGGCACTCGACGTTGGTGGCGATGGCCTGGCTCAGCCGGGCCACGCGACTCGAAAGCCGCCTGAGGATGCGGTCGATCTCGCGTCGCTCCTCGATCTGGGCCTCTCGCCACTGATTGTTCAGTTCGACGGTGCCGAGCGGCTCCATGAACACGGTGACGCCGCTGGCCGAGGTGTCGTGGACGATTCCCCTTAACTGGCCCTTCATTTCCGCCTTGATGGGAAGCACGTAGCGGCCCTCTCTAATAGTGATGATGGGCTCCTGAACCACCAGGCGGCCGAGAGACGACGCAAGGATGTCGTTAAGACGGGAGACGAGCCGGTCGTGGGCGATCCTGATTTCGGATCTGATGCGGACAAGGACCGGGCTGGCGCTGTCGAGCACTTCCCCGCGAGGGCTGATGGCCCGGGCAATGTCGTCCCCGAGCGGGCGAAGCTCGCTGATGGGCTTTACGATGTCGGATAGGGCCGAGAACTGGTAGCCAAGTTTGTTGAAAGCGTCTTTTACGCCTCGTCCGCTGGCGAGGGTAGCCTGAACGTCCAGAAGCATTGCCGGCTCAAGCGTGCCGCCCAGCCCGGCCTGGCGGACGAGGGGGCGAACATCACGAGCTCCCCCGATGGAGAACGACGGCTTCAGCTCGAAAAGACGTCTCGCCTCCCTGGTCTCCCGCTGGCTTCGCAGAACCTGGTCGAACTGAAACGATGGAGTCAGACCGAGCGCCAGCTCGCGACTAGCCGAGAAGGCCGTAAGTCCGGCCAGCCGCTCGCGGATCTTGGGGAACTCGAGGATATCTAGGGCTTTCAGCTTCTCTCCTTCACGCCTAGGTGAATCGCTTGACCTCGAACTTGAACAACTGCACCTCTTCCCAGGGGTGGATGCCCGCCTTGCCCCGGCAGATGGCGATCTGGTCCTCCACCGTGTCGACGCCATCGAGATCTGGCAGGAGCAATCCCCGCCGGCCGAGGCATTCCACGATTATCCCGTGGATTTTGGGGTCGAGCAGCGACAGATCGCCCGCCGGCTCAGGCTGGGTGAGCACGTCCACCGAGTACTCGAGGAGCGGTAGCTCGGCAGGCGCAACCTGGTAGAAGCGGGGGTCGCGCGTAGCCGAGCTGATGGCGTTGGCTACCACCTCTTCGGCGACAGTGGCCCGCACCGGTTCGAAGGTGCCGATACAGCCCCGCAACTGGCCACCGACCTTCAGGCTCACGAATACTCCCGCCCTCCCCTGCATTTCCTCGGTCAAGTCGTCGGCGACGACGACCTTGCCGTCATGCACGTAGCTCTCCACCGCCCGTTTCGCTAGCTTCACGATAGGATGCATATTCCACCTCCTTCAGCGTCACAACGCCACAACGCGTTCAGTCCGAAACCGCCCACGCCGTCAGCTTGCCTCATGAGTCGTCCCACGGAATTGCTGCCAGATGTTGACGTCGGCGCCGCACCGGGAGCATTGGCCTCCCTCGATTCCGACGACTCTGGCACTATAGCCAAGCCGCTGAATCAGCAGGCGGCCGCACTGGTGGCAAACCGTGTTCTCGCTCTGATGGCCCGGAACGTTGCCAACGTAGACGAAGCGAAGCCCGGCCTGCCGGCCGATCTCACAGCCCTTCTCGATGGTCTGGACTGGCGTGGGCGGCAGATGGCTCAGCTCGTAGTGGGGATAAAAGCGGGTGACATGCCAGGGCGTGAGCTCGCCAAGATCTTTGGCGATCCAGGCCGCTATACCCGCGAAGTCGGAATCGGCGTCGTTCAGGCCGGGGATGACGTTGGTGACCACCTCGACGTGCATGTTCCACTTTTGTCTGGCCCGCTTCGCCACTGCGAGAATGCCTCCCGCCGCCGGAACGTGGGCGAGGCGCCGATAGGCGGAATCCGACCAGCCTTTGACATCGACGCGGTAGGCATCGAGGTAGGGGCCGATGAGGTCGAGGGCCTCGGGCGTCAAATAGCCATTGGTAACGTAGGCGGTGTAGAGGCCTTGAGCCTTGGCCAGCTTTGCACAATCGAGGGCATACTCCAGCCAGATTCCCGGCTCGTTGTAGGTCCAGGCAATGCCCCCGCAGCCGTAGCGTTTGGTGGCCTCGATGGCCGCCGCGGGCGCCAGCTCCTGCACGTCCCTGCCTGAGACCTCCGGCTGGGCGAAGGAGATCTGCCAGTTCTGGCAGTGCTTGCAGTGGAAGTTGCAGCCCAGCGTGCCTAACGAGAAAACCCTCGTCCCCGGATGAAAATGGTAGAGAGGCTTTTTCTCGATCGGGTCGACAGCGGCCGAGGAGACCTTGCCATAGATCAGGGTGAACAACGCGCCGCCGTCGTTGAGGCGCGTCTTGCAGACGCCCCGCTTTCCGGGGGCGACGATGCACCGCCTCTGGCACACGTTGCACCTCACGCTGCCGTTTACCCGTCTCTCATATAGTACAGCTTCGCGCAAAAGACCTTCTCACCCAGGGATTTGGTTCTGATAAATTATATCACGTTTCGGGGTGGGGGTCAGGGGCAGGGGGGACAGGAGTCGGGGGCCAGTGCCCCATCCTCCCATCCCCTGTCCCTGATCCCCTAGCCCCTGGCCCCATCTTGACAACGCCAGGCCGGTAAGGTAAGTTATCTCCATAGGCTGGCGTGAACTGGATGCGGTAGCGGAACAAACGAGGAGAAGAGAATGGCTCAAATGACCGGAGGTGAGGCTGTAGTTCGGGCTCTGAAGGCGGAGGGGGTGGAGATCGTCTTTGGTCTGCCCGGGGTTCACGGTCTTTCCATCTACGACGCACTGTACCACCACCGGGAGATCCGCCATATCGCCGTGAGGCACGAGCAAGCGGCGGCCTATATGGCAGACGGCTATGCGCGGGTCACGGGCAAGCCCGGGGTCTGCATAACCACCACGGGGCCGGGCGCCGCCAACACCGTGGCCGCCATGGGCACGGCCTACGGCGACTCCATTCCCATTCTCAACATAATGTCTCAAATCGAGAGCGACCTGGTGGATAAGGGCAAGGGAGCGCTCCACGAGGCGAAGGACCAGTTGGGGACGTTCAGGAGCTGCACCCGCTGGAACACGCGGGTGGACACCAGCGAGGAGGTTCCCGCCGCCATCCACGAGGCCTTCCACCAGATGATCCACGGGCATCCCGGTCCCACCGCCGTGGAGTTCTGCACCGACACCCTGGAGAAGCAGGCGGACGTGGAGCTGTTCAAGTTTGAGCAGGTCGCCCATCCCCGGCGGCGGGCAAGCGAGGCGAAGGTGCGGGACGCGGTTGAGGCGCTGTGCAAGGCGAAGATGCCGGTGCTGTGGATTGGGGCTGGCGCCGCCAATGCCCACGCTTCCGATGAGGTTCGCCGGCTGGCCGAGGCGCTCAAAGCGCCGGTGTTGACCAGCATCAAGGGGAAGGGGGTCATCCCGGAAGACCATCCCCTCTACCTCGGCCCCCGCGCCACCGAACCGGCCGTCAAGGACCTTATGGCCGAGGCGGACGTCATGCTGGCGGTAGGAACCCGTTTCGGCTTCAGCTCGACGGCGGGCTGGCGGGTGAAGCTGCCGGAACAGCTCATCCAAATCGACCTCGACGGGAAGGAGATCGGCAAGAACTATCCGGCGGCCCTCGGTTTGGTGGGAGACGCCAAGGCGGTTCTGGGACAACTGCTCGCAGGGCTTGGCGGCGTAATAGTGGAGAGGCCCGTCGTCGAGGCCACCGTTGCCGAAATCATGAGGAAATCTGACGAATGGGGATTGAAACAGAACCCGCTGCAAATAGGTTTGATGCGGCAACTGCGGGAGCTACTGCCCCGGGACGCCATCGTCGTCTGCGACGCCACCAAGGCCAGCAACTTCGTGACGCGTGGCCTCCGGGTTTTCGAGCCACGCAGCTATCATTTCCCGGCCGGCTATGCGACCCTTGGCTTCGGCTTTCCCATTGCGCTGGGCGCCAAGGTCGGCGCTCCCGACCGCAAGGTCCTGGCGATCTGCGGCGATGGCGGCTTCCAGTTCTGCCTCCAGGAGCTGGCTACCGCGGTGCAGTTTGGCATCGACGTCACGGTTTTGGTGTTCAACGACCGGCGCTGGGGCGTGCTGCGGGACCTGCAAGACAATTATTTCGGAGGCCGGCACTACATGGTCGATCTGGTTAATCCCGATTTCGTCAAGCTGGCGGAGGCTTACGGGGCCGTTGGCCTGAGGGTCAACGACCTCAGCGAGTTTAGTTCGGTTGTCGGGCAGGCACTGTCGGCGGGCAAGGTCACGGTGGTGGATATCCCGATGGAAGTCCAGTATTCGGTCCGGATGCCGGGCAGATAGTGGTCGGGCTGGGAGTTCGATTTGCCGGCCAACTACGCAGGGCTCGGCGTCAACGGATAGGCAACGGATAAACGGATGTCCGATCTATTGTCATCCGTTTATCCGCTGTTCCATCCGTTGACGGCATGGATTTTGGAGTCGTTCGAGTGTTTCTATCGGTCGTCCGGGTTATAACCTTTCCACCAGGCTGGATACTGTTCGGGATCGGCTTCTTTCTCTTCAACTCGACCGCGTCCGGTTTTCGGTCGGCCGATGCCTACGACGGCAAGATGGGGGAGGGAGGGGCAATCAGCCACGTTCAGAGCTTCCAGTTGGGGTTCCGACCTGACGATACCATCAAGTATCGCATCGATTCAGTTATCGACCGCTCCAAGGAAGCCGGGCTGAAGGAGGACGTCGTCGGCTGGTCGGCTCACAAGATCGATGATTATCGCTATCTGGTGTTCTTCAGCCTGCGGGAGGAGAACAGCACTTGGATCGGGTTCGAGTGGTTCGTCAATCTCCGCAACGGCTGGGTAAACCCCACCAATCAGTACGCTGGCTGGGTGATGATGGATAAGAGGTGGTAGGGGAGGCTAGCTCTCCGCTGAAACTCTCACTAGCTGTGGTCCTTCTGCTCTTCCTTGGGCTCACGAGCTACGTTCCCCCGCCTGCCGTTCTGGCTCGTCTTCCCCTGGAAACCAGACATCCCATCGTCAGCGTGCACACCCGGTTGACAGAGGAGGTCGAGGCTAGGAAGATCGTCAGAACCCTCGCCCTCGCCGGCGGAATGGGCGCGGCCTGGGCGGTGGAGTACTTTCCCTGGGCCTACATCGAACCGGAGAAGGGCCGCTACGATTGGCGCCATGCCGATCTGGTGGTCGACGCGGCCTACCGGCAGGGGCTCAATCTGGTGGCCCGCGTCGACTACGTGCCCGCCTGGGCCAGGCCCAAGGATTCCACCTCTCGCTATGTCGATCGCCAGGTCGTGAAGGACTACGGCCATTTCCTCTTCACCTTCGTCAACCGCTACAAGGATAGGGTCAAGCACTACATCGTCTGGAACGAGCCGAACGTGGCGGCCGAATGGGGATATGGGAAGATAAGCGGCGGGGCCTACACGGAGCTGCTGAAAACAGCCTATGAGAGGGCCAAGCAGGCAGACCCGGAGGCCCGGATCGTCTCGGCCGGCCTGGCGCCGACTCTGGAGAAAAGCGACTTAGGCCTTGACGAACTCGACTATCTCCAACAAATGTATGATGCGGGAGCGAAGGACTACTTCGACATCCTCGGCGCCCACGCTTATGGCTACAAGTCGCCGCCGGACGACCCACCGGCGCCGGACAAGATCAACTTCGCCAGAGTGGAGCTTCTCCGCCAGGTCATGGAGCGGAACGGCGACGGCGCCAAGAGGGTCATGATCACCGAGGCGGGCTGGAACGACCATCCCCGTTGGACGAGGGCCGTGCGACCGGGGCAGCGGGTGGAGTACACCGTGCGGGCCTACCAGAAGGCCGAGCAGGATTGGCCCTGGGTGATGGCGGTGGCCATGTGGGAGTTCAAGCTTCCCCGCCCGGCCAACAACTACAACGACTACTACACCTTCCTCACCCCCGACTTCCGCCCGAAGGCAGTGTACGAGGCGGTGAAGAAGTGGGCGAAAGGGGAATGAAGGCGAGGGCCTTCTGTTTTTTGATCCGTGAGAGGGAAACTGATAAACTTGAGGCAAGACAGGAGAGCGGGAGATCTCGATGAACAAGGAGCGGGACGAAGTGCTGGCGTTGGACGAGAAGACCCAATGAGCCGTTGAAGAACTGGAGAGAACCATTCTCGGAAGCTACCCGACGGCGGTTTTCGAACTGTCCCACAGCCCAGAGGATCCTCGCAGCATCCACCTAACCGCCATCGTCGACGTCGACGATCCCGACGAAGGGGACGACCTGGTAGTCGATCGAGTGATCGATCTCAACGTCCAGGAGGGCGTTCCCATCCACGTAATTCCGGTGCGCACACAAGAGCGTATCGCTGCAGACAAACGACAGCGCAAAGGCCGCCGTCGCATTCGTCCGCTTCTCATAATCAACCTTGGCCGCGCAGGACCGGCAAACTAACTGGCAAGGTCTCTTTGGGGTGCACTTTCCGCACTGTGTTTGCGCGTCCAACCGTGCTGGTGTACACTGTTGGTAGGCGAATCCCGATCGCGAGCGGAGGTGCCGATGGTCAGTTTTACCGCTAAGGAGTCTATACAGAATAACTTGAACACAACATAGGGCATCTGCTATGCTTTACGTGTCATGGATGCTAGTGCCCTGCATGCGAAATATGAGACCCTTGCCGATAGATTGGACGAGCGGGCGCTTCGGTTGTGCCTC
>JACPQF010000028.1 GCA_016190625.1 Chloroflexota bacterium
ACCCCACACACATGGCTGACAATAAAGAAGTCTTCTGGTGGGTTGTGCGGAGTTGTCCCACCCGTTCCCATCCCGAACACGGCAGTGAAAGGCTCCAGCGCAGACGATACTGAGGGGGCAACCCCTTGGGAAAATATGTCACTGCCAGAAGGCTTTTTTATTTCTAGGCATCAGCTTCACACCCGTGCTTTATACTCGTACGCCTGGCTGCGGCTGAAACCAGCCTCGAATATGCCGACAGACTTTTCCCCCTCATATTCGAACTCGGCTAGCTGGTCGTACATCGGGAAGCCGAGCGACCTGAAAAAGTCGGGCCGGGTCAAGTCCCAATACTCGTGCTCCACGTGGTACCGGCCCCGGTCCTGCCCGTGCCACCCCCCATATCCCGCCCCCTGGAGATAGACCCCTCGGGAGAGTTGCTTGGAGAGAAGTCTATATCCCTGTCCCCTTGAGTCCACAACCATCAAACGGCCCCCCGTGTGCTCACGGTCGTCCCTGTCGAATGAAACACTATGGCGCAAGTCAACTATCGGAACAGGCTCACTGTTATCAGGGAGAACAGCTCCATCCAGATAAGCAACACTGTGGTCCCTGTCCTCGCTATAGTACAAGGAGATGCAAAAACTGGAGAACTGGACCTGGATCCAGAAATGGATTCCCATCCTCTCCGCTGCCGCCCTGACTCCCCAGGAGCGGTCCCGGCTGCCCATAAAGTCTCCTTCGAACCTTGAAGCGCCAATCGAAATAGTCCCTGAGAACCTACCCGGCTGAAAGAAATGAGAAAACCCCGTGGGTTGTCCACCCCGAAGCGGATAGACCACTTTCTTCACCATGTAGGGGACAGGACGGCTCTTGTATTCAAGGGAGAAGTGTACGCCCGAGGGGTTCTCGCCTAGCTTCATGGCCCACCGCCTGTGTGGCTCCAATACTTCAAAGGATAGAGGGCCTATTTGCGTGCTACCCCTGTCTCCAGCCAGTCTGCGCGACAGCCTGAGATTGTTTTGGACGTGGTTGTGCACCGCCGCCACGTAGCCATCCATAACTCCGGTGTTCGGATAGTTACCCAGGCCTGTAACCAGCAATAACTTTCCACTGCGGTCATGGACGCCAAAATAAAGCCTGTCGAACCACCGCGGGTCGTCATTCTCCACTCTGTCTAGGGGGTTGGCTGTCTGATGCACCAGATAATCATCCCATGGAGACAACATATCTAAGCTCCCTTCGCCATCCTGCCGGCTCGGACAGGCCGGTATACTGCCAGATCCTGGTCAAGCTGGCGGCGCAGGTATTTCCTGATTCTGCTTCTCAGAGCTGCCAGCCTTTCGCCGTCCAGCTTACTTTCCCACCGATAAAGGGTCTCAATAGCCTGATAGAGGGACCGGCGCAAGGCGGCGTTCTCATCTATCAATGACGCAAGGACCATGTCCAGCGTCTTTTCCGTAGACACGCCGATCGTCCTGGCCTCTTTAGAATCTCGCAATATCGCCAGGGCTTCCGCCAGTATGCTCCTCATTTCCGTGTTGCCGGGCGCTAATAGTTCTGCCTTTTCCTCCATCCGCTCCGCCAGGTTACGAAGAAGGCTTGCTATGGCGATACTCTGTGATCGTAAATAAGGTGTTGGCAGGTGCTGAGAAAGATTACTATCCACCGTACCCGCAAGCCTTGTTAGCAAAGTTTCCGCAATGACAACCCGCATGGCATGTAACCTCCGACACGGTAGAGACAGCCACCTCTGGTGGACCGAGTACTACGATTCCGAAACAGTCTCGTGCCACTAAAAACCAAGCGTCTGCGCCAGGAGATTGAGGTGTGACAGAATATCAAATTCAAAATTCGCCAGTCGGGCGTCATCCCGACGCCCGTCAACATAGGCTCTTAGTCCGGCGCTGAAAACAGCTACGAGCTTCGCA
The DNA here is from genome assembly GCA_016190625.1 of Chloroflexota bacterium. Classification (GTDB taxonomy): domain Bacteria; phylum Chloroflexota; class Dehalococcoidia; order JACPQF01; family JACPQF01; genus JACPQF01. Next base: position 1,911 of record JACPQF010000028.1, read on the forward strand.
TATCCAAAGACCTCCCACCATAGGACCGACTCAGGTTTGGGGTGCAACCCCGTTAGCTTCTCGTAAGAGCTGAGAAACTCCTCCCTGCTCAGCAGGCCGCTGACCTTGCCTGTATGCCCTTGGAACACCTTCACGCACATCCAGCCAACATCGCTCAAAGGGTCACCCAGAGCCGCCATTTCCCAATCCAGGAAAGCGGCTATGCGGTTGTCTCGCCAGATGAAGTTGCCCAACCTGAAATCCCCGTGGACGATGGTGGTGCAGGGGGCGATGGGGATGTTAGCCTTCAGCCAGCCGTAAGCCTCAGCCAGTATTGGCTCGGCGAGATATTCATTCTCCTTCTGGACGGTCTCCCAGCGCTTGATCTCGCGTGTTGCGTATTCAGTAGCCGATGCGGGTGGTTTGAAGAAATCAATCCCTAGCGCCTTCCAGTCAATCGTGTGCAGTGCTGACAGCACCCTTACAACTTGATGGGCCATAAGTTCTCGCTGAGCAGGATCATTGTAGGAAGTATGGGCCGATTTCCAGGGTAGAGGAGTCTCCCCTTCCACCTTTTCCATGACAAAGAAAGGCGCTCCCAGGATGCTGGGGTCTTTCTCCAACCAGAAGACACGAGGTACTGGCACCTCAGTTCTATAGAGAACCTGGAGGATACGGAACTGCGGCTCCACATCGTAAGGAGGAACAGGTCCCCAGAGCGGCTGGATCCTGACAGCATACCCTTGGCTCCTCGTCATGCCACCCTGATGCCATGAAGCCTGGAAGAGATAGGTCTCGTAGGAAAAACCCGCTGTAGCCTGAGTTAGCTCTGAGACAGAGATATCTTTAGCTTCCGGCAACCTGGTGCTCAGGTAGGAAACAAGCCTCTGCTCAAGAGATAGTTGAGTTTCATGGCTAATGACGCCGGTCAATTAATAGCTCTCCCGCTGCTTCGCTTCCATCGGTACAGTTGATCGTCGCCTGTCCTCACTTCGCGTGGGTCACCGAATCGTAAGCGGCCCCCAATCCGGTCATGCCCTTTATCGGCGTTATCTCGCCTACCTTGGAGCCCAACGCAAGGAGGGTTTTCATCTCCAAGACTGGTATTGCGTTGTACTCGTTCTTGGCCATCACGGCAGCCTCCAGCGCCAGTTTTTTCTTCTCGGCCGGGTTGGCGGTGAGGGGCACCTTGTCGATCAGTTCGTCCAGTTTGGGGTTGTTGATATTGAGGACAGAACCTTTCTTGGAGTGATACACCGTTGCCATCTTCTCGAATTGAAACACGCCTCCTCCGCTCAAGGAAGGACGGACCGTCTCGAACAACTGAGGCTGGACCCTGGGTCTGGTCATCAACTTCGTCACCGCCGCTTGGTCTATGGTCTCAATCGTTGCATTGACCCCTACTTTGCGCCAATACCCTGCGAGCGCTTGATTGAGGATACTGAGCATGCCGCCTCCCCCCATGTCCCATATCTTGGCGGGAAAACCGTTAGGATAGCCCGCTTTAGCGAGAAGCTTCTTTGCCCCATCAGGGTCGTAGGCATCTGGCTTCAACGCGTTGGCGTCCCAGAAGTAGGCAGTTGGCCGAGCATAGAATATGCCGGACGGCTCCGCATAGCCACCATATAGCTTGTCGCCCATTTCCTTTCGGTCTACAGCCAGCGACATGGCCTTGCGCACGTCCACACTGCCCAAAGCGTACTTGTCGGGCTGATCCAGATCGTAGTAGGGGCCCGCGTAGTACTGCGCTCCTCCCTCAAAGCCGATTATCCGGACCCCAGCCGATTTGAGCGAAGGCGCAGAATCAGGAGCGACATTGGCTATGTCTAGCTCGCCGGTCTTGAGCATGGCTACCTTGGTGCCCTCCTCGGGAACGTTGAGAAGCGTAAGATTCTCGAACTTCGGCACCGCTCGCCAATGGCTTTCCATCGCCTCGAGTTCGAGGCGACTACCGGGCTCCCACTTGACGACTTTCCAAGGACCGCTGCCGACCGGACGGGCCGCGAAGCCGTCGTTGCCAACAGCCTCCACGTATTTCTTGGGCACTACGGCAGGGCTACCGCCAAAATCGGCAAAGCCCGTCAGGAGCTCGAATAGCGGATCCTTCAGGCGAATCACCACAGTGTAGTCATCTTTGAGGTCCACGCCAGCTATCGCCGCCCGCCACGTGGGAGAGTCCAGGTTGGTCGCCTTGGGATCCAGGATCCTCTCGAGACTGAACTTGACGTCGGCCCCGGTGAGGTCGCTGCCATCCTGAAATTTCACTCCCTTCCTGATGTAGAAGGTGTGGCTTTTGCCATCGGTAGATATGTCCCATTTCTCCGCGATGCCCGGCCTCATCTGCGCACCTGGCGTGAGCTCGACCAGGGAGTCGAGGATACCCAGAGCGGCGGTTTGAAGCGTGTTGCGCGACATCATCATGGGATCGAGGCCAACATTGCCAAAGCTGACGGCGGCCACGAGGCTGCCATACGGCTTGGACGCCGCCGCCGGGGTCGACGTGCTCGAAGGTGCAGACGAGCAGGAAGCCAAAAGCAGCACGATGATTACTGCTGCTACCAGGATGGTCCCTCCGAGTAAAGAACGCGTTTTCATGTGGGCTCCCTCCAGTTTCTTGTTTCTCGCGGTTCTTTCCTGACTGCGAGAGAAATCATGACTCTTCTAGGACTCAAGCCATCTGGTGCTCTGTGTCGCAGCGGCCCCCCAACGGCGTAGTTTGTGGCTTCTCCACGGAGGACCACGGCTAGCAAATGAATCTGCCCTACCCATCGCAACCCTAGCCTGGTTGAAGCGACCGTGGGTCGCTATTGGTGACGCCCGCGTCGTCCAGTTGTCGCACTTCATCCTCCGATAAGCCAAGAATAGCGCGCAAGACATAGTGGTTGTGCTCACCTAGACAGGGAGCATGCCGTTGAATACCCCCCGGTGTTGCCGCCAGCCTTACCGAAGCGCCATAGTGAAGATGGCGACCAGCATCGGGATGGTTCACCCATTCCCAAAACCCGCGCCGGTTGAGGTGGGGGTCATGGAGCAATTCGACGTTGTTCAGGACCGGCGCGGCCGGCACGCCAACCTTCTGGAGAAGGTGCATGATCTCGACGTGGTCTCGCCCGACAGTCCATCCCTCCACCAGCTTGTCCAGCTCGTTCTGGTTCTGCCAGCGACCGAGAACGGTGCGAAAACGCGCCTCTGTCGCCCAGGCAGGACTGCCAATCGCCACGCTAAAGCTCTTCCACTGCTCGTCGGTGCCGATCGCTATCGTCACCCATGAATCTTCGCCCTTGCAACGGTAACAGCCATGCGGTGCCATCGACGAGTCCCGGTTCCCCCGTCGCTCGGCGATCCTGCCGTTAATGGTGTAGTCGAGGATGGATTCCCCCACGAGGCAGGCAGCTCCCTCCCGCTGAGATAGGTCGACAAACTGTCCTTTCCCGGTTCTCCGGCGGTGGCGGAGAGCGGCGAGGATGGCGCCGACGGCGTGAAGTCCCGCAACCGGGTCGGGATAATTCACGCCTCCCCGATAGGGGGCGTCATCTGGTCCGTACCCGGTCAGCCAGGCCATGCCAGTAGTCTGTTCCAGCGTAGCGCCGAAGGCGGCGTAATCCCTTTCCGGCCCGCTCATGCCATTGGCGGACATGGAAATGACGATGATGGAAGGATTGACCTCTCGTAGCGCCTCGTAGCCGAGGCCGAAACGCGCCATCACGTTCGCCCGGAAATTGTCCATGACCACGTCGCTCACCTTGGCCAGACGCTTGACGATACCTACGCCGGCTGGGGTAGTGAGGTCCACGCTGAGCGATAGCTTGCTGGTGTTCAGAGCGTTGAACAGGCCGGCGCGATTCCACGGTCTCGGCCCGGGTTCTCCATCCGGGTATACTCCCGACCCCCTCGGTGGATTGGGACTCCCCCGACTGGGGTCGGGATGCTTGGCCGACTCTAGTTTGATAACCTCTGCGCCAAAATCGGCCAATTGTTTCCCGCAGTAAGGCCCGCTGAAGATGACCGTTGCATCTATGACTCGTATTCCGGCGAGTGGCAGCATCTCTCTCCCACCTCTAGATCACATTCCGCTCTCGGAGCCTGGTGAGGTCTTCCCGCTTGAGACCCAAGCGGCCGTAGATCTCTTCGTTGTGCTCTCCCAACAAGGGAGCGCAAGACAGGGGTTCCCAGGGAGATTCGGTTAGCTTGAAGGGGCGACCGGGATAGAGGACTTTTCCCGCCACCGGGTGGTCGACCTCCTCGAAGTAGTCTCTTGCCCCTAATTGCGGAGATTTCACGAGGTCCTCGAAGGTAGCTACGTAGCCAAAGGGCAGGCCCGCGGATTGCGCTAAATGGTAGATCTCCTCCTTCTCATGCTCCATTGTCCATTCGAGCATCACTGCATCCAGCTCGTCGGCGTTCTGGAGGCGCGCGTGAGACGTGGCAAAACGAGCGTCGTTGATAAGCCCAGGCCTCTCCAGGATCTTCTTGCAGTAGATCTCCCAATGCTTGGGCGTCATCGCGATGATGCCGGTGTAACCGTCGCGACAGAATAGGATACAGAAGAGATAAGCTCCGGTATGCCGGTTTCCCGCTCGAGGCCTAACCAGGTTGCTGTAGGAGGCCCACAAAGGGGTCACGTCGAGGATAGAGGCTACCGATTCCATTATTGATACGTCGACCTGCTGGGCAACTCCGGTGCTTTCCCGGCAGTGAATAGCTATCATAGTACCCGTGTAGGCATGGAGGCCAGTGATGTACTGTGCCAGTTTTGCCCCCAGCTTCAAAGGCTCGCGTTCGGGGTCGCCGGTTATGAACATCAGCCCGCCGACGGCAAGGCCGAGCATTTCGGTCAGAAGGTAGTCCCTGTACGGTCCTGTCTGGCCAAAATTGGAGATCGAGGTCATCAACAGGCTGGGTTTGAACTGTTTGAGCGTCTCATAATCGAGTGCCAACGAAGGCATCACCCGTGGCGCGAAGTTTTCGACCACCAGGTCGGCCTGTTTCACCAGATCCTTAAACAGGCTCGCGCCGGTCGCCGATTTGAGGTCGAGGGTAACGCTCTTCTTGTTAGTGTTCAGGTAGAGGAAGAGCGTGCTCTTGTCGGGATGAGGGTCATCCTCAGCAAAAGGTCCCACGTTTCGGGCGCCATCCCCTCTGCCTGGCTTTTCGATCTTGACAACCTCGGCCCCCAAGCCGGCGAGCAGCTTGGTGCAGTAAGGTCCCGCTATGTATTGGGTCAAGTCCAGGACTGTTATGCCCGATAATGGTGCCTCTGACACAGCAACCTCCTGCAGCGGCCAAGCTCCAGTAGCATACGTCACGGAGAGGCGATGGCGTCCCGTGATGAATAGGATGTCCTCTGCTAAATGACGTAGAACTTCTGACCGGCCGTTCCTCCCGCTGGCGACTTTAGAGACTCAGTGAGATGTGCCATCCAGTTTGCCTCGCTAGGAACTACATCGGACATCCAGCTACCTATGTCTCCGGCACGCTCCAGCATCCCCAGTTCACCACAGTAGATAGCGGGAACGCAACACAGCGCGCAATACAGGAACTTATTTAGATTGTCGTACAGGCCAAACTCATTCATGTCGTTGTGGTGAGCCTGCGCCATTTCCAGATAGTATTCTGTCGGGGGAAGCTTGGCCCGATTGGACGGATCTTCGCCGTAGACCGAACCCGGCGGTAGGCGCAGGTTCGAGGTGATCGGAAAAACGCCGTTCCTGATCATCCAGCGGTTCCCCTCGATGTGGCAATCTAGAGCCTCCTGCCAGGTTCTATGCCCGTTCTCAGGGATCAGCGTCAGGCCAGCAATGATCTTGCCCCCAACGTTGCCCACCCCGAAGACGTCCACCGCGTCCGTGCAGGCCTCTAACCATTTCTCGTGGGGAGCATGCTTGGCCTTGCCGGGACACACTTGGTTAAACAGATCTGGGTCCCACACTTCAAGCTGGATAGTGATGCACTCCAAGCCAGCGTCCTTCAGCCTCTGCATATCCTTTCTGCCCATAGATTCGGTATGGATGGTGAAGTTAGGCTTGTAAGACGCAGCGTTAGCGATCTTCCCCACGAAATCGAAGTAGATCCTCGACTCGTTTTCGGCACTCATGAAGCCGCCCATCTCCAGTCGACCCTCGAGGATCCTTATCTCCTGGCTGCGGATCTTGTAGGCCTCCAGAACCTCCTCCAGATTGATCGTCACGGGGCGAGAAAGGCCAACGGAGCCAGCATCTTCCTGTGTGGCATTCAAATTGCAGAACTTGCACTGTTCCCGGGTGGCGAAATACTCGCAGTGTCGCACGGGCATCACGAAGAAGCACTGACGCGGCGTGTTGATAAGGTTGTCGATGGGCGTTCCTTTGCTCGTCACAGGTTCTTTGCCCTCACGTGGCTTCGGCCAGGCAAAGTAAAGGTCTTCGTCGATCCTCTCTTCTCCCTCAAAAAGAGCCAGACGGCCGCCGCTGTCTTTGATTTGGTAGGGGCTGTTGGAGGCCATTCGCATGACGGCGCCCATCCCGTTTTTCATGTAGAAGTTTCCCGGTCGTAGGAGCTTTCCTCCGTGTGACCTCCTGCCTCTCGTATGCTCCAACTGCTTGAGGGTCACGTCAAAGTCGTAGCTCTGATAGGTTGGCATGCGGGTCCATTCGCTTACCTCGTCGAGCTCCGGCGAATAGGCCACGCCACTGGCGACCACTTCCCACTTGATAATCACCTCCGTCGGGATGTTCGGGTATTTTTTCTGCAGTTCGTCGATTCGGGTCATTCTGTTTCTCCTATCACTCTCAGTTTCTTGGCAAACCGCCGAATGGGGATGCCTCTCCAGGTGAGGCTGGAATTAGAGGCGTCCGGTGTGGTGTCGTACGATGAGCTAATTCTACCGGACGAGACTCACGCGTACATCCCTCAGCTAGAGTATTCTAAGGACCGTGAATTAAGTATTATTAGTGGGCGAAAGGAGGCCCGCCTCACTTAAGTATTTGACTAGGGCGCGACCCGAGCCAATACCCAGGCGAGCGTAGATGTTGCTGAGGTGAGTGGCAACAGTGTGCCGGCTGAGGACCAGTCGCTGGGCGATATCGGGGGTACTCAAACCCTCTGCCACTAATCTCCCTATTTCGAGTTCACGGGGGCTGAGGCAACCTTCGCCTATGTGACGGCGTTGTCTGGCAGGCGGCGAGGCACCAAGGCCGCGAAGCAATCGCCGCGCGCGATCGGCATGCCGCCGCGCGCCAAGATGCTCGAATGTTGTCAAGCTTTGCTGCACAGCGTTCGCTGCTCCTTTCGGCTCCCAGACTGCCGTTACGGCAGCCCGGTCGAGCATACTCCTTGCCGCCTCGAAGGGCATTCCCAGGGCGCTGAACGTCTCCTCTGCCCGCGCGAGGCAAGCTAGTGCGATGTCCAGCTGGCCTAGAGCCTGCCGAGCGAGGCCCTCGGCCCGGGAGGCCAGGGCAGTCAGATACGGCGTGCCAGGTGGACCCAAGCCGGCGATCCTGCTGCCAGTCTCTAGCGCCCTTTCCGCTTCCCCTACCTCGACCTGCGCCTCAGCCAGCGCCATGAGGCCAATGGGTGCGATCCACGGTGTCAGGCCAGCAGGAACGGCGCCTAATGACGGGGCAACGGTGAAGCTTCTGGCAATGCTCAAGGCGCTCCGCGCCTGACCCCGTTCGAGGGCGAGAATCATGTCGGTAATATCGAGAAGCCCAAGGACGTACTTATCAACGGATGTGACAACGGCCAGAGCGGCTCTGGCCTCGGCGACGCAAGCCTCGGCCTCGGGTATATCCCCCAGCAATGCTAGAACTAGGGCGCGCCAGGCGATAGCCCAGGCGAGATCACGAGGATGCCCGATTCTACGAGCCAAAACAACGGCCTCCATAGCGTGCCGCCGAGACTCATCCCAAGTTCCGGTCATGTAGCCCACGAAAGCCAAATAGGGGCGAAGATGGATATCCTGTTGGGGCGCTCCCAGGCGCTGGGCGAGGGCCACACCTTTCTCGGCGTTGTCGCGGATAGACGAGTGATCTCCCAGAGACATGCCGACCAACGCCGACACTCCGTAGCCCTGGCAGCAAATCATCATGTCTTGTGCTTGTTCAGCTAGCGTCAAAGCGCGCAAAGTGTGTTGATGCGCACGGGCGACGTCGCCCGCCCACAGGAGGGAAATGGCAGAAGCCAGGCAGGCCTCGGCCTCTGCTTGCGGCAAACCGATCTGCCTGGCTACGGATAGCAGTTCAGCCGCCGTATCCGTCATCTGCCCCGCGTCTCCCTGAGAGACCGCGATTGCAAACCGGACGCGATGGAGCTCGACCAGTTCCCGCGAGGGACCCCGGTCGGCGACAGCGGCCAATCCGGCTCTTAGACGGCTTTGGGCGGCCTCGAAGTCGACGCGCGCCCACTCCGCCAGAGCCAAACTGGTATGAAGGCGACACGCGGCGAGGGCGTCGCCACTCCTCTCTCGTTCGGCCAGCGCCTCGTTCCACGCTTCGACGGCAGATTCCCGCTTGCCGATTCTCTCCCAGGCCTCGCCCTGCCGCTCGAGGAGCCAGGGCAAAAGCGGCTCATCTAAACCAGGCAATCGCTCCGTATGTCGACTCTCACGCGCTATCGCCAAGGCTGCGCCGAAGTGACGTGAAGCATCCTCGTTGGCATAAAGGGCGAGCGCTTGTTCCCCGGCCGCTACCATCGCAGCCAAAGCGCGGTCGGGATTAGCATAGGTCCCTGCGCCACGATAGTGGTGAGCCAGACGACTCACGTCGTCCGGTCGCCCTCCGGACAAGGGTTCGAGCGCTCTTATTGCCGCCAAGTGGGCCCGCCGCCTCTCCATCTCTGGCAACTCGGCGTAGGCAACCTCCTGAATCAGAGGATGAGTAATGCCGTAGTTTACGTCCGAGCCGTCTATCCCTTCGGCCACCAATCCCGCTGCCTCCAGTCGCCGCAATGAATTGAGAACAGCCTCTTCATCCGAGCGGCTGGCTGCCAATAGCACAGCGTGAGACGCCGCATTGCCCAGAACGGCGATCTGATCCAACAGATGGCGGTCGGCGACGTCAAGCCGGTCCAGACGCCCCGCTATCAGATATCGAACGCTAGATGGGAGAACAAGCGTCCCTTCGTCGACCAACTCCCAGCCCAGGCCAGAGCGAACGAGATTGCCGGAATCGACAAGTGCACCGACAAGCGCCTCCACAAAGAGAGGAGTGCCGGCAGCGCGAGCATTCAGGAGAAACGCTAGCTTGTCCGGCACATCTCCGCCGAGAATGGCCCGAACCAGTTTGCCCACCGCTTCCGGCCCGAGGCGAGGGAGGACGATCTCTTCGGCCAGCCCATCTTGCCGCAGTGACCTTACCAGTTCTCGCAAGCTCACAGAGGTATCGGCAAACTCGGCGCCGTAAGTGGCGAGCAACAAGACCCGCCGGCCAGTCAGGCCGCGCGCCAGGTAGTGCAGCAACTCGACAGAAGCACGGTCGGCGCGATGGAGGTCATCGACAAAAAGGACCACCGGCGCCTCGTTAGCCAACCTTTCCAGAAGACGCGATACACTTTCAAACAGACGAGTTTTCTCCAGCGAAGCACCCCCTCCCTCAGGTGGGAGCACTGGTAGTGGAGGTTCCAGGGCAGAAAACAGACGGCCAAGGTCGGGCAAGCCGGTTACCAAAGTCTCCAGGTGAAGTGGGCTGAGATTACGGAGCACAGGGCCAAAGGCATCGACAATCGGGGCGTAGGCCAGCCCGGCTCCCAAGGGATAGGCCCGTCCTTCTAGCGCGGTGAAACCCCGCCCCTTGGCCAGAACGAGCGCTTCTCTGGCCAGGCGAGTCTTGCCCATGCCGGGCTCGCCGGTCAGGAGGATCACACCGCCCTGACCCTCTGCGGCAAGGGTCAACGCCGTGGCTAGGCGCCGCAGTTGGTAGTCACGACCGACAAGAGGCGATAAAGCTCTAGGACCTGACATCTCGCACGCTGCCTCCGACGCTTCCAACGAGTCGCCGTCGACCATTGTCCACAATGAGGAAGATAGAGGTCATCGCTGACGCAGATCTTCCGATCAGAGCAAGCCGGTTGCCTCGCCGAACTTGCAGTCCTATTATATCATCAGGCGGAATAGCGTCAATACCTCTCACGGCTGGCTTTTGCTTTGAGCCAGTGGTGTTGACACGTTCGCACAAGGTGTCCTAAAATGGGTTCAGGTGAGAGGTCGGGAGGCCTATCGTGGTTGTTCAATACGCCAGACGTTGGTTTACTGTGGATGTATATCACCGGATGGCTGAGGCGGGGATCCTCGGCGAGGACGACCGCGTCGAGCTCATCGAGGGCGAGGTTATGCGAATGACGCCGATTGGCCGCCGACACGCCGCCTGCGTAAAACGAGTGGCTGAGCTGATGTTTGACACGTTTAGGCGGGAAGCTAATGTCGGGGTGCAGGATCCAGTCGTGCTTGACGAGCACTCGGAGCCCCAGCCCGACATCACCCTGCTCCATCGCCGACCGGACTACTACGCTGCATGCGAACCAACGCCAGCGGACGTTTTCCTGCTCATTGAGGTAGCAGACAGCTCCGCCGAGGCAGACCGCCGGCTGAAGGTGCCGCTCTACGCTCGCAGTGGTGTTCCAGAGGTGTGGATGGTGGACCTCGTCCAGGAAACCATCACCATCTACCTTGACCCCTCCCCCGGTGGCTATCGAACTGCCCGGGTGGTGCGTCGCGGCGAGCACATCTCACCGTCGGCCTTTCCCGAAAGACCTCTGGACGCCAGCGATATCCTCGGCTGATTGGATTCCCCAGCCGCTTCTCGTTCTAGCGGCTACTTTGGACGGGTTATATTTCGTAGATAACGCCCTCAGGTCCAGCCCCTTGACGGGATCCACTTTCCTGTTGACAACCATTGCTGCCACAGGTTAAAAGAGAACTGGAATTCCCACTTTCCGGAGACAGGCTGGACATGGATTATCAAGCGGCCCTGCAATACATCATGGGCTTTACCGACTACGAGCGGCAGCCGCGACAGGCCTTTTCCCCCGCCAACTTCGACCTGAGACGGGTCGAGGCGTTGTTGGCGAGGCTGGGCAATCCCCATCTGGCGGCGAAGACGGTGCACATAGCCGGGACCAAGGGCAAGGGCAGCACGGCGGCTATGATCCAGTCGGCGCTTCGCGCCGCTGGCTTTAGAGTCGGCCTCTTCACCTCTCCTCACTTGCTGTCCTTCCGAGAGCGCATTCAGGTCGACGGCCGGATGATACCGGGCGAGCGCCTGGCGGCAATCGTCGAGAGAATGAAGCCGGAGGTCGAAGAGGTGCTGGCCGAAGAAGAGTCCTTCGGGCGCCTCACTACTTTCGAGCTAATCGCCGCCCTTGCCTTCGTCTATTTCGCCGAGGAGGCCGTGAACTTCCAAGTGGTGGAGACGGGTCTTGGCGGCCGGCTCGACGCCACGAACGTGGTCTCGCCTCTTGTGGCGGTCATCACCTCGATCAGCCTGGACCATACCGCCATTTTGGGAAACACCCTGGCGGCGATCGCCAAGGAGAAGTGCGGCATCATCAAACCGGGAAGCATCGCGGTCACTGCCCCCCAAGCAACAGAGGCGAGGAGAGTAATCATTTTCACTTGCAGCGAGAAAGATGTCCATCTCCTGTCCGTCGGGCAGGATGTAACCTGGCGCTCCGACGAGAAGAGAATCGATGGACAGCAAGTGGCAATTCAGGGCCTGCTGGATTGCTACGATATCTGGCTTCCCCTCATCGGCGACCATCAGCAGGAGAACGCCGCCACCGCCGTCGCCGCCATCGAAGCCCTTAGAATGCTGGGGGCCGATATCTCGTCGCAGGCGATCGCGGAAGGTCTCAAGAACACAGTCTGGCCGGGACGCCTGCAGATCGTGGAGACGAGCAACGGCCAGCCGCTAGTCGTAGTCGACGGAGCCCATAACGGCGACTCGGCGGCGCGGCTGCGGCAGGCGATTCGGGACAACTTCCCTTCCCGCTCCGTCATCCTCATCCTTGGCACGTCCGCCGACAAGGATATCGGCGCCATCGTCGAGGAGCTTGGCCCACTGTCCCGCCTGGTGATCGTGACCCGGTCGGCCCATCCCCGCGCCGCCGAGGCTTCGGCCATAGTCCCTCTTCTCGAAGGGCGCGGCGTCGCCTGCACGGTCGCCCTCGATGTGCCGTCGGCCCTAAGGGAGGCGAAGAAAGCAGCCGTTTCCGGCGACTTGATCCTCGTTTCCGGTTCCCTGTTCGTGGTCGCCGAGATCCTTGCGGCCACTGGGCTCAAGAGTGGAACCCCCGTTTAGTTTCGCAAGCCCTTTTGGGCATGTTACGGCCCCGACGCGCCGCTGATGATTATGGGGAGATAGATCCGGTTCTCCAGCCTGGCCACGCGGAAGACTGAGACGGCTTCGGGGAAGACAGAGCCGGCCGCGAAGAGGCGAGCGGAGTTGACCTGGGTCGTGCCGGCGAGAGAGCCGTCTCGCCTGACACGCGCCTGGAAGGAGACCGATAGACCCGCTCCCGCCGGTGCGCCGGAAAGGTCCTTTATCACCGTATTGCCGTACACCGATGCCCCATTTCGCTCGAGCCAGCCTTCGAAATCCACTCCATCGGGCAGCATGTCGACCAGGGTGGCGCCGTCCAGATCGTCGCCCACGGCCAGGCTCAAGGTGTAGGTCACGAGGCTCCCGAGCGGGAGGCTCCCGAGATCCTCCCTTTCGCCGGCCACGACGTTCTGCAGCGACGTGGTATGATGCTCGTAGGCGCCCATATCGCACTGGTCGGTGGTGCTGCGGGGGCGGGTGTAGCCCTCGATGTCGGTGACGGCGCAGGTGGCGTTGTTTCCGGCGTTGACGGCCGGCGAGGTCGCCTGCAGGTGCAGGTCGCCGTAGTCCGACGCGCCGTTCGCGCCGGGATTGCGCACGAACTTGGGGTCGGAGCGGAGGATGTTGCTTCCGGTCCCAGGCCAGCTTCCAACCAGGCTATCGCGCACCGTGACGGTGGTTCCGGCGCTCGCGGAGATGTCGGTGGGCGTGCTGCCCTGGGGCCAGTTGGCCCAGAGGACGCTATCGTCCAACGTCAGCGTGCCGGAAACCACGCGAATCGCCAACGCCCGGTTACCGGCGAAGGTGGCATTCCGGATCGCCACGCTGGTCGCCGATTGATCGAGGGTGAGAACGGCTGCGTCAGCGCTTACCACCGTCGTGGTTACGTTGCCGCTGAAGACTATGTTTTCCATATCCGCACTGGCCTTGGTGAGGTACGCGCCGGCGCCAATAGGGGCAGAGTTCCCGCGGAAGACTACTTTCGCCAGGTTCACCCTGGATCCACTAACGTAAAGGCCCCCACCCTTGGGGCTGCTGTTGCCGGTAAAGGTCACGTTCTCCAGAATCGGGCTGGCGTTATCCTCGACGACAAGGCCGCCGCCAATAAACCGGCCTGTGTTGCTAATGAAGATCACGTTCGTCAAGACGGGACTGCCACCCCCGATGAGCATGCCGCCGCCCATGCCTGCGGAATTCCCACTTATGGTGACGTTTCGGATCACGGGGCTGCCCTGAGAATTAATCCCGGCGCCGGAGACATCGCCTTTACCGCCCGTGACGGTAAATCCGTCCAGAATGCTGCTTGCATCGGCGTTGTAGGGGGAAATCACTGCCGAACGGCAGTTGTCGTCGTCGTTGCCCTGCGTGCCGATGTCACAACTCAGAATGGTGACGTTCTTCTGCCAGTCACGCTGGCTGAAAGAATTCTCGCCGCCGGCAAACCCGCCATATACGGCAACCCCTCTCTTGAGCCAGAACGATGCCGTCTTGTCGGTCCCGTGCGTCGGCTTATACGTCCCCTGCGCCACCCAGATTTCCCTACCCGCCGTCGCCGCGCTCAGGGCCGAATTGAGGCTGGTATAGGCGTTGGCCCAAGAAGAGCCATTGTTGGCGCCGGTGGCGACAGCGTTGACGTACAAAGGCGCTTTCAGGACGGCGACCTGAAATTGGCTGCTGGCGCTGTTGATGTCATTCCTGGCCGTCACCGTAACGGTGTAGGCGCCTGCTGCCGCGTATACGTGGGGGATCCTTGTCGTGGTCGTCACCATCTGGGCGGTATTATCCCCGAAATCCCAGGTGTAGGTCGGGTTGGGACCGATCAGGGTGGTGGCAGTAAACAAGCCCGTGTACGTTGCCCAAAATTGTCCCTCGGCGCCGGCCACGAGACAAACGGTAGGATACTCGCACATCACAACGGCGCGCGTGCTGGCGGTGGCGGTGATACTGGAGGACAGACTGGCGATGACCGTGGCCAGGTAGCTACCGGCGGTCCCGTAGGTATGAGAGATCGACGCGCCGCTGCCCGCGCTGCCGTCGCCAAAGTCCCAGACGTAGGTCGGGTTGCCAGCGCTGGTGACGGTAGCGGTGAACCAGGTGGCAGCGCCCAATGTGGTGGGGGAGCTGCTAGTGGCCCGTTGGCCCGCAAGCGGCCGGCTGAAGACCGAAACGATCGTGGTGGCCACGGCAGTGGCGCTGCCGAGAGTCGCCGTGACGGTGGCGGTGTAAGTGCCGATGGCGGCGTAGGTATGAGGCACGGAGACGCCGGTTCCAGCGGCGCCATCGCCAAAGCTCCAGATGAAGCTCGCGCCGCTGCCGCTCTCGACGGTGGCCCGGAGCATCGTGGCATTGCCCAACAGGGTCGGACCGTCGTCGGTGGCCGCCAATCCCTCGAGGAGATTCGTGCGGAACTCGAGGGCGCCGATGTCGCAGCGTCCGCCCTGCGGCCGCGCCACCCCGCGCTGGTCGGTGGCGATCGCCTTGCCGTCGAAGTCCGTGCAGCCCGTAGCGCTCCCCGCGTCGATGGCCGCGCTCTGAGGGCTGCCGAAGCGGAGGCCCATAGTCGCCGCGCCGCCGCCGTTGTCCGCCAGCGGGCCGAGCATCGGGTCCCCGGCGGTGAAGGAGCCGCAGCCGGAGGTCGGACCGAACTGGAGGTTGTTGCCGCCGTCGACGACCGTGCCGGAGCCGCCGCAGTTCTCGCCGGCGGCGGCGCTGTTGTCGGCGACGATGCTGTTCTTGGCGGTGAAGGTGGCGCCCGGGCCGTTATAGATGCCGCCGCCGCTGCCGGCGCTGCGGTTGCCGGCGATGGTTACGTTGCCCGTCTTGAGGTCGGCGAGGTTGAGGATGCCGGCGGCGCTGTCACTCGCGCTATTGTTGGCAATGGTGCCGTTGACCGCCACCAGCGCGCTGCCGGTGTAGTTGACGATGCCGCCGCCGTCGGCGGCGCTGTTGCCGGCCACGGTGCTGCGGATCAGACTACTGGGCTGCCTGCTCACGTTAAAGAGGCCGCCGCCGCTCAGGGACGCCGTGTTGCTGACGATGCTGGTGGTGCTGACCGTGAGAGCGCCGGCGTTGTAGATGCCGGCGCCGTTATCGGCGCTGTTGCCGGCCACCGTGCTGCCGGTAATGGAAAGCGTGCCGCGGTTGTAGATGCCGCCGCTGCTGTTGCCGGCGCTGTTGTCGGCGATGCGGCTGTTCGTGATGCTCAGGTGGCCCACGTTGTAGATGCCGCCGGCCACGTATTGGGACGTGTTGCCGGCCACCACGGCGTCGTCGAGGCTGAGGACGCCGTCGTTGCGCATCCCACCGTCGCCGCTGCCGTGCCGGACTGTGAGGTGCTGGATGGTGGCGGTGACGCCAGTCGGAACGTAGAAGACGAGGCTGCTGGCCTCGCCGGGCGATGCCGCCGCCTGCACGATAGTGCCGCCGGCGATGGTGCCCGAGATCACGACGTTCTTACGGACGGTGATGCGCGCTTCGGTATAGGTGCCGTCCGCGATCCTGATCGTATCGCTAGGCACGGCCCGGTCGATGGCGTAGGCGATGGTGCCGCAGGGCTGGCTTCTTTTATAGCATTCGGTCGTGTCGCTGCCCGCCGTCGAGACGTAGCGGCGCGGCGGTATGTCGACGGTGACTTTCCTGCTGGCCGTTACCATGCTCACGCCGTTGGTGGCGGTCACCGTGGCAGTGTAGGCGCCGATATCCGCGTAGGCGTAGCTAATGACCGATAACCGATTGCCGGGAGCTGTCCGCCCATCGCCAAAGTCCCAGGCATAGACCACGTTGCTGCCGTCGGCGATGGTCGCCGTGAAGGCGGCGGTTTCTTCCACGTACACCGGCGAGCTATTGGCGATCGACAGGCCGAGGATCGGCCTGTCGAGAACGGTGACCGTCGTCGCCGCGGAAGCCGAGCTTATCTCGTTGGTCGCCGTGACGATGGCGGTGTACTGTCCTACCGCGCCGTAAGAGTGAGAGATGGGATTACCGCTGGCCACGGCGCCGTCGCCAAGGTTCCAAACGTAGGTAATCCTGGTCCCTTCGCTCACAGCCGCGTTGAACACCGTCCGTTCGCCCAGTGTCGTCGGGCCGCTGTGGCTTGCCGTGAGGCCGGCGATTGGCCGGTCCGCGATCCTCACGAGAGTAGTCGCCGTTCGGGAGCTTACTTTGTTAGTAGCGGTGACAATAGCGGTGTACTGGCTAACCGCCGGGTAAGCGTGGGTCACCACGCTGCCGCTGGCGACGGCGCCATCGCCGAGGCTCCAGGTGAAGCTGACGTCGTCGCCGGCGCTCACCGTGGCCGACAGAACCGTGCTGTTGCCGAACGTGGTCGGGCTATCGTTCGATGCGACCAAACCCACGATGGGGTTCAGGGGCGTCGACGTGGCTGTCGCCGTGCTGGTTTGGGTTGCCGTAGAAGTTGCCGTCGTGGTGGGCGTGGCGGTTGCCGTGCTCGTGCTGGTGGCGGTTGCCGTCGCGGTGGGCGTGGCGGTCGCCGTGCCCGTGCTGGTGGCGGTTGAGGTCGATGTGGGCGTGCTCGTGCTCGTCTGCGTGGGCGTCGCACTCGCCGTGGCGGTCGCGGTCGCGGTGCTCGTGGCGGTTGCCGTAGATGTGGGTGTGCTCGTGCTGGTGGCGGTTGAGGTCGATGTGGGCGTGCTCGTGCTCGTCCGCGTGGGCGTCGCAGTCGGAGTTGGCGTCGGCGCCGAAGCCGTGCCGGTGATGGTCAGGCTGCCCCTGAGCCACTGGTAGCTGTCGCCGTGAGAGCCGCTAACTTTGAAGCCGAAGGTATAGCCCTGATTCACTTGCACGGAGCCCGATCCGCTCCTCGTGAATGAGCAGCCGGGGCTGCCGTTATATAGCGTGGTGGTCGTTCGCCCTCCGACCCCGTCGGCGAAGACGTACACCTGCGCCTTCGACTGGTACCACGAGTGGCAGCCGTCAAGCCGCCACGAGAAATCGAAGCTCTCCGACGCTGTGGCGGTTGTCTTGTACTCCCACGACCCTGAGAACGTGGGATAGTAGCTGTAGGTAAACACCGCCGTGGTGGTGACTCCGGTCGCTGGGCTGATGCCGGTGGTGCTGCCGACGGTGCCGGATGCCGTCCAGTTCTCGAGCGCGTAGTCGCCAAAGAATAGGCCGTTAGCGCCGGCGGGGCCCACCCCTTCGCCCCCAGGACGCGCCGAACCGGCCGGCTCCTGAAGCCCGGCCGCACCGGCGCGCGACAGCACGTAGCCGCCAGCTACCAGCGCCAGCGCCAGCGCCAGACAAGCGTAGAGAATGCGAATCAGATCTTTACGGCCGGTAGTCATCTTCTTCAACCTTCAGCTCACTCGCCATGTCGGCATTAGCGGATAGAGAATGGGTTCTGCAGTCGCGGGCAACCCCATCGTGAAGGCCGCTCCCTGCTTCTGATGCACGCTCGCGCGGGGCGAAGGAGTCGCGGTTGGCGTGCTCGTCGCGCTCGGCGTCTTGGCTGCCGTGGCGGTCCCGATCGGCGCCGCCATCGGCGTGACGGAAGACGTCGCCGTTGCCGTTAGGACGGCAGTCGCGGTGGCAGTGGCCGAGCGGGTCGCGCTGGGCGTTGCCGTGGCTACGGGTGTCCCGCTGGGCGTTGCCGTGGCCACGGGTGTCTCACTGGCCGTCGCCGTGGCGGTGGCCGTGCGGATGCCGGTCGGCGTAGCCGTGCTGGTCCCCGTGGAGGTCCTGGCCGCCATCGCCGTGGCCGTCGGCGTCGCCCCATCGGTCCGATCCGACGGATCAGGCCGTTTCGGCGTAGCCGAATTGGCCGGGGTCGGGGCTCCGGCCGCGCCGGTGCTGCCGGCAGCCAGTATGGGAGGGATGTTGAACTCCTTGTAAATAGGGAATATCAACAACTGGTAGACCGTCGGCGCGGCCGGCTGCGCCGGAACCGATACGACGTAGGGCCCGACGGCCGTCGCATTGCCTGCGGCATCCTGGGCGACCACCGAGATGCTGTGGTCGCCGTATTCCGTCGGCTGGAAGAAGTAGCTCCAGTTGGCGGCCGTCGACGCCGGGCGGACCCGGCGCTGGGCGAGGCTGGCCGTGTCGGCGACGACGACCCGCTCGACGTAGCTCCGCGTGGGGGCCTGAACCGTGGCGTACATGGTGCGCAGGCCGCTGCCGTCGCTTACCGACCCGGACAGAACCTCGGTCGCCGTGAGGCCGAAGGTCGCCGCCACCTGAGTGAGGGCGCCGGTCGCGGTGATTACCGGGGCCACGTTGTCGACCGCGTAGCTGATGATGGTCGCGTCGGAGCGGTTGCCGACGCTGTCGTAGCCGTACAGCCTCAGTTGGGTGGTGACGCCGTCCGTCGCCGCCGGAAGCGAGGCGTCGTAGCTCCAGGAAGCGCTCGTGTCGACCGGGATGGCGGCGCGCGACAGCACCAACTGGCTGTGGTTGTAGGCGCCGTTCGTTGCCAGCGAGCCGCCATCGGCGATGGTGAGTGTCCACGTCCCGGCGGCGTTCTCGCCCTCGAAGCGGGCTAGAAACCCAGCCGAAAAGTCTTGCTGGTTTGGCTGATATGTAGTATAATGCGTCCTAACATGCGAACGGAGGTTTGGTATGTTAGGAAGGCATTCTATGCAGGGTGGATTGTTTGAAGCGGACTATCTTCATCTCGA
>JACPQF010000022.1 GCA_016190625.1 Chloroflexota bacterium
AATCCACCCTGCATAGAATGCCTTCCTAACATACCAAACCTCCGTTCGCATGTTAGGACGCATTATACTACATATCAGCCAAACCAGCAAGACTTTTCGGCTGGGTTTCTAGACGCTGCTGGGTCCGAAGCTGGGCCGGGGTACCAGCGACCAGCATTTGTGTGACCGATATTGTGAACAAGGCCATCTGCCTTTAGCTGTTGAACCAGCCTTTGAACCTGAAAACGCGACAGCGACGGAAGTACCTGCATGAGCTCCTTCAATTGGCTGCCCTCCCTCCGATTGTCCTTGATGTGCCTCAGCAGGAGAGCGTTAGGCCTTCCGCACCTCCGTCTGCAGCCCTTCTTCTGTGAGGCCCTGGCGCTCTGCCTCCTGTGCAAGCTTAGGGCCAAGCGTGTCGAGTGATTTCTTGGCCAGCAGGCGCCGGTACTGCTCGTAGTCCCTCATGCTGATAATCACTGCCACGGGAATGCCCGATTTCTCCACGACGATGTGTTCCTCACTGCGGCAAACGCGATCAAGGAGCCTACCCAGTTTATTCCTGACCTCGGTTGCTGGAATGGCTTTTTGCGCCGGTAATCGTTCGGGCATTGCCTCTCTTCTCTCCTGCCTCCCCCCCCCAAACTCAACGGCACCATGACTGAGGACCTGTCCCCCTAATTTGCGAAATCCCGGTAATCAGCGTGAATCAGTGGTTCAGATAGCTTGTCGTCTACTCCGGGCATGGGATACGTACACCAGCTCGCCGCGAGCGCGGGCGCTGGCCAGATAGCCTAGTCCCTGGAGCTCAGATCGGAACTCACTTGGAGCGTAGCAATGGAGGTCCAACGATTGCCGGAAACCACCGGCAGCGTGCCAAAGCTCATAGCGATCGAGGCATCGCCGGAAACGACTCACGCCGGAAAACGCGGGAGAGACCGCCACCAGGTCATAGTCGCTGGCCTCCAGCGCCATTCGACGAGCGCGCGACCCAAACAGATAAACACGCGCACGGTACCCATCCCACATCAAACGAGCGAAACGGCCTACTAGCTCGTCTTGGGCGCTGATTTGCCCGGCGGTTGTTGGAGAAGTTGTCTTACCCATGTCATGACATCCTCGGCAGCCCTCAGGGCATCCTGGGCTTCGCCGGCTTCAACTGCATCAAGGGGAATGGGGTCGTCGACATCCCCTGATGGATACCGCGAGTGCTCGTAAATCGGAGCCAATTGGTTGAGGGCCTCCTTAACAGAAGGTGGAATATCCTGCGGATCCGGGACCAACGCATCCGCAATGGCCATCAACCCATGTTTCCATGGCGGCTCTTGTGCTTTCAGGTGCCAGTGCGCTGCCTTGAGTGCCTTCTCAGTGGCCTGGTGTGCCAGATTGGCGGCGACATAGTAGCTATCCGGTTGCATCAGCCTACCGGCAACCCTCAGATCGCCCTCCGCCTGCAGCATGAATCGTCGACCCATTCTAGCAGTTCGGTCAACACCCTTGGCCTTCTTCGTCATGCTTTCCGGTTTACGCCCCTACAAACCAGAATCCGGGAGCAGCGCCCCAAGGTCAAGAGCGCGCTCAGAAGGCTGCTTCTCGGCTCAGTCTTTGTCCCCTGTTGACTATAGTATAGCCTTATCGCATGAGGTGGGCAAGGGAGGATTGCAAGGTCTTGTTCGTCAATCGTGCCGTCAGCCGGGCGAGCTGTTAGCTGTCAGCAAACGAGGGGAACTGTGCGTGCCGACGCATTCGTGTTCAGGAGATTGACGGGGGATGCGAGGGGCCTACGGATCGTACAGGTACCGGATTCTGGCAGGGGCGCGAGCGCTTTCTGACTGGGGAGTACGTCCTTGGCTTGGAGCGATGGCCGCGAAGCCGGGAGCTTTCGACGTGAACGAGCGCGGCAGGAGCTTCTTCTGCGGCTACGCTGCCTCATGGGGGCGGGCGGTTATCGGCTCTTTCGGCGTAATGGTGAAATCGATGCCAAGAACCACCGCCAGACGATACAAAGTGTCGAGCGTTGGCATTTGAGCGCCGCTTTCTAATCTTGCTATAGCCGACTGCGTAGTGCTTAGCCTATCTGCCAACTGCTTCCGGGTCAGGCCGGCGGCAATTCGGGCACCGATTAAGGCCCGACGAAACTCGTATTGCGGACGAAGCTCCTCGCGTGCTGCCCGAAACTTCTCGTCCTTAGCCTCCCTCTGGGCTACATAATCTCGATGTCTCATTCTCTCCCCATCCTTTGCAGAAAATCGTGCATCCGCCTTACAGCGGTCTCGATCTCCGTTCTTGGCGTCTTCTGCGTCTTCTTCGTGAACGCATGCAGGAGAACGATATGTCTGCCCGCTCCTGCGAAGTAGAACGTTCTATGCTGCAG
This sequence comes from Chloroflexota bacterium, assembly GCA_016190625.1. Lineage (GTDB taxonomy): Bacteria > Chloroflexota > Dehalococcoidia > JACPQF01 > JACPQF01 > JACPQF01. The sequence continues at coordinate 2,354 of JACPQF010000022.1, forward strand.
ACGGCCGATGGTACGCAACTACCACAGTTTGCCACCGACCGCGTGAATCCGCGGTTCAGACGGCATCGCTTCCGGCGGGCTTGTGGAAATCCTCACCTCCGGCTCGGGTCCGGTGCGATAGCGCAACAGCCAAGCGCTAAGAAGCCGATCGGCGATGGCGTAGCCTTCCTCTGTAGATTCCACGAGGTCCTTCTTCCGCAGCGCGGCGAGGGCCCCCTGTACAGTGGTAGGAGCGCCAAGACCATGCTGAATGCGATATTCTTCAGAGTAGATGCCTTTGTCACCTGTTGAGGCCAAGGCCTTGAGTACCTGCCTTTGGCTGCGCGGCAGACCTTCCCAGAGGGTGGCGAAGCGGTCGTTTTCTACTTCGAGAACCCGCTGGAAAGCCTGGTCCACTACCGCCGAAGTCACAGGGATTTGCTGGAGGTAGTCCCGCGACCAGACAAAACAGGCCAGTTGCTGGGTATCGTGCGGATGACAGCCTGTAATGTCGAGGATGCGCATTATGGCATCGTCGGTGATGTCCATACCGGTGGAGGCAAAACGATTCCGGTAATAAGCACCGCGTTATAAATCAGATTATAACACATTGATCTATAATGGCAAAACCAGTAATCAAGGAAGCGGTCTAGCGAAATCTGTGTTGACATATCCGCTCTATGGGTGTAGAATCGTTCAGGCGGGTATCGAAGGGGTGCCTGTCAGGCTTGTCGGTCCCTCCTTTCCCGCTTCCGCCAACCCGGGCGATTTTTTGACACCGCCTGGCTCACATTCTATCCCGAAGGATGGTACAACATGCCAACGCACGACATTGTCATTGTGGGAGCCGGACTCGCAGGCATGAGGGCAGCGATCGAGGCTTCCAAGGAGGTCAACGTCGCCATCGTCACCAAGGTCCATCCTCTGCGCAGCCACTCCGGCGCCGCTCAAGGAGGGATCAACGCCGCGCTCGGCCCCGACGACTCCTGGGAAAAGCACTCGTTCGACACGGTGAAGGGTAGCGATTACCTCGGCGATCAGGAATCCATCATCGCCATGTGCAAAGAGGCGCCAGATGATCTGGTGGCCATGGAGAGAATGGGCGCCGTCTTCACGCGGGACGCCGAGGGGAAGATGGCGGTCCGGCCCTTCGGCGGCGCCGGCTTCGCCCGCACGGCATACGCTGCCGATTTCACCGGCCACGTCCTCCTGCACACCATGTACGAGCAACTAATGAAGGCCGGGGTCACGGTCTACGAGGAGTGGTTCGTTACTTCCATCGTGGCGGAGAATGGGGAATGCCGGGGCGTGGTCGCCCGCGAGCTCACCACGGGCCGCCTGCAGGAGATCCGGGCCAAGGCGGTGATCATGGCTACCGGCGGCCTCGGCAGGGTCTACCATAAGAGCACCAACGCTCACGTCTCCACGGGCGACGGCATGGGCCAGGCGCTGCAGGCGGGCGCTGCCTTGAAAGATATGGAGATGACCCAGTTCCATCCCACCGCGCTGGCAAGCAACGGCGTGCTCATCACCGAAGGGGCACGCGGGGAGGGCGGCTATCTGCTCAACTCCCTCGGCGAGCGCTTCATGCAGAAATACGCTCCCAACAAATGGGAGCTGGCCAGCCGCGACGTCGTCTCCCGGGCCATTCAGACCGAGGTCGAAGAGGGACGGGGCATCGACGGCTGCTGTTTGCTGGACGTGCGGCATCTCGGCGCCAAGCGGATCTTGGCGGCTCTGCCCCAGATCCGGGAGCTGGCCATGGACTTTGCCGGCGTCGACTGCATCGACGAGCCGATTCCCATCCGGCCCGGCATGCACTACTCGATGGGCGGCATCAGCACCGATGTCGACGGCGCCGCCACCCTCAAGGGCCTCTACGCCGCGGGCGAATGCGCCTGCGTGAGCGTGCATGGGGCCAACAGATTGGGCGGCAACTCCCTCCTCGAAACCATCGTCTTCGGCCGGCGGTCGGGAACGGCGGCGGCCAAGTACGTGAAAGAGGTGGCCCTCAACGAGTTCCCCAAAGGCGCCGTGGCCCGTGACCAGGCCAAGATCGACGACATCCTCGGCCGGAAAAAGGGCGAGAAAGTCGTCACCGTCCGCGACGAGCTGAACATGAACATGATCACCAATTTCGGCATCTTCCGCGAGCAGGGCAAGATGGGCACTGGTCTGGACAAGGTGAAGGAGCTTCAGGAGCGCTATGAGAAGGTCGTGGTGGACGACAAGGGCAAGGTGTTCAACACCGACATCATCGCCGCGCTGGAGCTTGGCTACATGCTAGAGTTGGCCGAGGCCATAGGCAAGGGAGCGCTGGCCAGGGAGGAGAGCCGGGGCGCCCACTGTCGTCGGGATTTCCCGAACCGGGACGACGACAAGTGGCTGCGGCACACGCTGGCCCTGCAAAAGGGAGGCGAGATAAAGCTCGAATACAGCCCGGTATCCATCACAATGTTCAAGCCGGAAGTGAGGTCGTACTAGGAATATGGAAGTAAGATTTCAGATACAGCGGTTCGACCCGGAAGCCGATAGGCGGCCCTATACCAAGGATTACGACGTCTCTCTTTTCGACGGCGCCACCGTCCTCGACGGCCTGATCAAGATCAAGGACGAGATGGACGGCACCCTCAGCTTCCGCCGGTCCTGCCGGAGCGCCATCTGCGGCTCCTGCGCCGTGCGGGTGAACGGCAACGCCATGCTGGCCTGCAAGACGCAGATTCAGCCCCACCTGCGAAACGGCGTGCTCAAGGTCGCCCCTCTCGGCAACATGCGGGTGATCAAGGACCTCGTCGTCGATATGACGCCCTTCTGGCAGCAGATCCGGGGCATCCAGCCCTGGCTGGCGACCAAACCGGTGGTGCCGGAGAGGGAGAACATCGTCAGCCAGGATAAGGTTGAGCCTCTGCTCAAGCCGGCCCAGTGCATCATGTGCGCCTCCTGCTACTCCGACTGCAACGTAGCCGAGGTGGACAAGGCCTTCGCCGGTCCGGCCGCCCTGGCCAAGGGCTTTCGCTTCGTGGCCGACGTCAGAGATGGCGCATCCGGCGAGCGGATCAAGCGAATGAGCGGCGCCAGAGCCACCTGGGAATGCTCCCGTTGCTACACCTGCACCGAGGTCTGCCCTAAGCACGTAGCGCCCCTCGACTGCATCAGCCTACTTCGGGGCAAGACCATCGCCGCGGGGGTGACGGATACGCCGGGGGCGAGGCACGTGGAGGCCTTCGTCGAGTCGGTCAAACATACCGGCCGGCTCAACGAGGTGTCGCTTCCCCTCAAGACCCGGGGCTTCGACCCCAAGGCCCTGCTATCGATGGCGCCCATCGCCATCAAAATGACCATTAAAGGAAAAATGCCCTTACCGATCGAGCGCCCAATCCCCGAAGTCGAGGACATCCGGCGCATCATGGAAGCGGCGGAGGAGGATAAATGAGATACGCATACTTCACAGGGTGCGTGGCCAAGGGGACCACTCCCGAGCTCAACGCTTCCACTCTGAAAGTCGCCGAGAAACTGGGGATAGAGCTAGAGGAGATGAAATCGGCGAGCTGCTGCGGCGCGGGCATGGTCGACGAGTACAGCGAGGACACGGCCAGGGCCCTTAACGGCCGGACGCTGGCCCTCGCCGAACGCGATGGGTTGAACATCCTCACTATCTGCAACGTCTGCACCCTCAATCTGCGCAAGGCCAACAAGGAGCTGAAAGAGGACCCCGAGCTGCGGGAGCGCACCAACAAGGTGCTGGGTAAGATCGGCTTGCAGTACAACGGTGGCGTGGACGTCACTCAGTTTCTCTGGGCGCTGATCAAGGACTACGGCCTCGACAAGCTCAAGGCGCAGGTGAAGAACCCCCTGACCGGACTCAAGATCGCGCCCTTCTACGGCTGCCAGATCCTCCGACCGAGCGAGCTAAACGGGTTCGACGACCCCAACAACCCGACCTCGCTGGAGTCGGTCATCACCGCTCTGGGCGCCGAGCCGGTCGATTACGACGGCAAGACCAAGTGCTGCGGCTTTCTCATCCTGACCGTATACGAGGAAACCGCCATGGCCATGACCGGCCGCCACTTGCAGCAGGCCAAGGAGGCAGGGGCCAATTGTATGGTCACTCCCTGTCCCCTCTGCCACATCAATCTGGATATCTATCAGTCCAAGGCAGAATCCCAAATCGGGACGAAGCTCGGCCTGCCGGTCTTCCATCTGCCCCAATTGGTCGGGCTGGCTCTGGGGATGCAGCCGGCCACTTTGCGACTCACGCGCAACATGGTCAATCCCTACAAGCTCCTGCACGAAGCAGGCGTAAAGTGAAGGAGGGCAAGGCGTGGACTTCGAGATCCATTACACACCGGAACAGGAGGCCTTCCGGCGGGAGGTTCGAGCCTGGTTTGAGGCCAACTACCAGCCAAACGAGAAGCAGAAGCTGCCGGTCGACTACAACGACATGACTTGGGAGATCTGGGAGTACCACCGCGAGCTGCGGAAGAAGCTGGGAGCCAAAGGCTGGCTGGCGCCCCACTTTCCCAAGGAGTACGGCGGCGGCGGCCTGAGCATGGAGGAATCCATCATCCTCGACGAGGAGATGTCTAACCTCGAGCTGCGAAACTTCGGTGATCTGGGGATATCGTTGTGCTCGCCGGCCATCATGGTCTGGGGCACTGAGGAGCAGAAGAAGCGCTATCTTCCTCGGATTCTCACAGCGCAGGACATCACCTGGCAGTGTTTCACCGAGCCGGACGCCGGCACCGACCTCGCCTCTTTGAAGATGAGGGCCGACAAGGATGGCGACGACTACGTCCTAAACGGCCAAAAGATCTTCGTCGGCGTTTTTGGCAAAGTGGACTGGCTCTATACCCTCGCCATCACCGATCCGAATAAGCCGCGCCACGCCAACATTGGCGCCTTCATGGTGCCAGCCCAGAGCCCGGGCATCGACATCCAAACGCTGGAGCTCGTCGCCAGAGGAATCAAGCGGGTCATCTACTACGACAATGTGCGGGTACCCAAGACCCAGCTCATCGGCGGCGAGACCGATGGCTGGAAGGTCGCCTCGTCGACCCTCGAGGTCGAGCACGGTGGCTCGGCCACTGTCGGCGGCCACGATCACTTCTTCAACAAGCTGGCCAGCTATTGTCGGGAAGCTAAGCGAAACGGCATCCCTCTGAGCAATGACCCGGATGTACGAGACGCCCTCGTGGACATTTGGGTGGGCTCGCAGGTCACCCGGCTGTTCGAGATGCGGAACTACTGGATGCGCGCCTCCAAGACTCCCTGGAAATGGGAGGGAGCGCAGAATGCGCTCTATGCCAAGCTGCGGGCACCAAAGGTGGCCAGCTTGGTTCTCAGCATCATGGGGCCCTACGCTCTCACCAGCGATCCCAAGCTGCGGGCGCTAGCAGGCGAGTTCGAGTACCAGCAGCGGCAGAGCATTTTGACCCATCCCGGCGGCACGCCCGAGGCCCAGAAGATCGTCATGGCTCGCCGCATCGGCATCGCCAAGACCAAGCAGCAGGCGGCAGCCATCCACTAGAAACCACAGATAAACACAGATGGACGCGGATGGTTGGTTTTGATTGTAGAGAGCTAGTGGTGCGCCTCTCGTCAATGCGTGGCGTAGGACAAGCGTAGGGGCGAGCGGCCGTTCGCCCCTACGCTGTGGCCGTCGAGTATCTGGAGGTCCGGGAACAAGATCGGCCGCCTCTATATCGGGTCCGCCAAAGGCAGACGGGAGCAGCATGGACGGCGATACCGCGGAGCGAACAAGGGCAATCGAGACAGTGTCGGCGGAGGGTGTGGACCAGATCGACCGGGAGTATCGCCACATGGCTCGCGTTGCGGATTCCAATCGGGTTCCGTCGAACCGCATGTTTCCGGTCTTCCTCACGCCGGATGGACGTTCTCCAACGAGTGGAGACGCCCGCCCCTGGCGACCGGTCTCCTACCGCGATTTAGCGCGGGAGTTCCTGACCGCATTGCCAGCGCTTCCCGATCGGAAGACCGCTTTCTTTGTGGACCTAATAGGGCAATACAGACGTTTGGGTGTAACATGAGTCCAATGTTTTCGGAGACTAGCCGCCTCATAATTGAGAACTGGGATGTCGTGAGAGAGATCCGCAAGCAGAGATCGAACTTTCCGCCTGTTTGCGCGAATTCCTTCTCGGCTTCAAGTCTCAGTTGGCGAGTGCAGGTGGTGGGATGACAAATGTTCCTTCAATCGCCAGTCGGATGTGCAGGTCTACATTGCTCGCAGTGAATGGAAGCGCGGAAACGACAGCGCGATTTGGATTGGCGTGGAGAACTTCACGGCGGAAGCGCTCTTGGGGATAGATAGCTTCGCTTCATTGTATGTTTGGGTGTCTGGCGGTCGCCCTCAGCTCGTCTCTGCTCTTCGGGAAAGTCTGCGAGCTGAAACGGGAGTTATCGGTACTATCGAGATTAGAGGGGGAGGCGGCTACGTTGTCAGAAAGCCGTTGAGGAAGTGCCTTCCGGCAGAGCTGGATTGCTTCGAGGAGGTCGTCGGCGCTCCGTTGCTCGAGTTCTTCTCCTGCTATGGCGAGCGAGCTGGGGCCATCAACGCCATTCTCACTGCGGTCGAGAAGCCAGAAACGCAAGGACCGGGCTCAGGCGAAAAATGAAGCGGATGGGAATTGAGGTACAGAACAATGGAGCCCACGTTGAAACTTCCATCTGGGCGGGAGATTCGGTACTGCAAGGAGAGATTGCTTCGATTCGTTACCTGGGATGCCTACAAGGTGTACGACTACTGGGGCGGCTACTGTCAGATGCCTACATCTATGGTCACCGAGCGCCACGTTTACGCTACGAACGTTGCTATGAGGGCAAGGTCAAGCGTCAATTCCTGGAGGGTGTTTACCCGTGACTACACACGAGACCTCGCTGACGAACTGGACGATATACCTCACGAACTCGACCTAATAGACAGCGGACTGAGTGAGATTTGGAAAGGGAACGACGCCCTGAAGAAGGTCGTCGCGGAAATCGTGCGTCATTCAGGACTGACGGATATGGCTGCCAGTAAGGTTCTTCATCTGTTGCGACCTAAGTTCGTGGCGATCTCTGACACCTACGTCCGTGCTATGCTAGGCATACCGCCGGTGCCTATTGCCTCCACGCAGCCAAAACAGAGGTTATTCTCGCAGCAAGTAGCTGAGGTTCAGCACCGAATGCGATCTCTTCGCTTCGGGAACTCGGCGACCATTGAAACGCTCTATGAGTGGGCGAATAGCGGTATCACGCCTCTGCCTGCTAAGAGCCGGCAGTGTAAGCAGGACGGCATAGAGGCGATTCCCGTGATCCTTACGAAATTGCGTATCTTGGACATCCTCCTTTGGACGGACGTGGCGATTGAGGTAAACCCGGCGTGGAAGACATGGTACGAGCAGTTGGGGCGTGAATAGGGCTGGTTGTAGCGACGAACCCGGGGCATGAGTCACTAGCCTTGCCCGCCAGCGAAGTTGTCGGGCGGATGCAATCTGTTCGTGCTCCTCAATAGTCCAAATCATGTTACGACCATGGCTAGCTATCCGTCGTTTACATCCAGAATCAGCCCACTCGCAGTCGCTGGTTCAGGAACCGGTTCTCGCCAGGTAGCGCAGGACCGCTTCTACGTATTGGGGATAGAGATCGAGGACCTCGCGCAGGCTGGCGTGGACAATGGCGTCGTCGAGCGTATCGTATTCGTGAACCAGCCGGTTGCGCAGTCCGGCCGATGGGGCAAGCCGGAGCGCCAAGTCCCGGTCGAGGACGCCGAGTTTCTCGGCGATATCCAGAAACGACTGGTAGTAGTCTACTGGCGGAGGCAACCCAGCACCAACGAGAAGATGGGTGTTGACGTCTATGGCGGCGTTTACTAGGGTCTGGAGAATGCGCTCTGTCGCCTTCCTCTCGTAGATCTTATGCAAGTAGTCCTCGAGAGACATGTCCTTGATCGGCCGCAGAAGGGAGAGGGCCTCCGTAATCACGGCCAGCTTCCGCTGGACGACGGCCATGTCTGCCGGCGTCATCGGCGTAACTTCTCCAATGCTCGCTCGATTGATTCGGGCAGAAACCTGTGGAGGCCATAGCTGGCGTCCTGATAAAGCTTGTAGGCGAGGACCCGGAAACGGGTGAACGTCCCTTCCTCCCGCTCGTAGAGAACCTTGCCCGATTCAGCCGCTTGGTGCTTTAACAACGGAGACGCCCGCCGGAGGTCGACGAGATCGATCTCCCGCACGCCCAAAGCGCGGCTCAGAACAAAGGCGAGCGTGAGCACCTCCTCCGGAGGCACGGGAGCCTTGCTGGGCAGCACGGCTATGTCATAGTCGCTGCCAGGAGTAGCGTAGCCCTTGGCGTGCGAGCCGAACAAGATCACCAGATCGAGCTCGTAGTCCTTACACACCCTGGCCAGTTGCTGGGAGTCGAATGTCAGCATCGCTTGTCCTCGAAAAACTGGAGAACTTGTGGCTTCGTCTTTAGACCGCCAACTCGCGCTTGTAGGCGGCTTTGCCCTCCTCGTAGAGGTCGCCGCCGTAGATGTCGTCGATTACTACCACGGGGAAATCGTCGACCTCGAGGCGGTAGACGGCCTCGGCGCCCAGCTCGGGATAGGCGATGACCTCGGCGGCCTTGATGCGCTGGGCGATGAGGGCGCCCGCTCCCCCGATCGCGGCGAAGTAGATTGCCTTGTGCTCCTTGATCGCCTCTTTCACAGCTTTGGAGCGCATGCCCTTGCCGATCATCCCCTTTAGCCCGCGGGCCATCAGGGTGGGAGCATAGCTATCCATCCGGCCGCTGGTCGTAGGACCAGCGGCGCCGATCACCTTCCCCGGCTTGGCGGGAGAGGGACCCATGTAGTAGACGATGGCGCCCTCCAGAGGAAAGGGTGGGGCCTCGCCCCTGCCCAGCGCCTCGACGATCCGCTTGTGGGCGGCGTCCCTGGCCACGTACATGACTCCCCTTATGCTCACCTTATCGCCCGCCTTTAACTTGGCCACATCTTCGTTTGTGAGAGGGGCGGATATTTCCATATTCATGAGCCTCCGATTAGGGTAGAGGGTAGAGGCCAGAGTGGATAGGGGATAGGGTGGAGGGGCTCGTTCCCTCCCTCTACCCTCTACCCTTTACCCTCTACCCTCATAATTCCACTTCCTTATGCCGCGCGCTGTGGCAAACTATGTTCACCGCCACGGGCATGCTGGCGATATGGCAGGGGTAGCTATCGATGTGAACGTCGAGGGCTGTCGTCGTGCCGCCCAGTCCTTGCGGGCCGAGCCCAGTGGCGTTGATCCGGGTCAAGAGCTCTTTTTCCAGTTCCGCCAACTCCGGGTCCGGATGCCTGTCGCCCAGCTTTCGCAGCATCGCCTTTTTGGCGATAAGCAGGGCTTTTTCGGCATTCCCGCCGATGCCGACGCAGACGACCACCGGCGGGCAGGGATTGCTGCCTGCCTCTTCGACGGCCCGCACGACAAAATCGATGACGCCCTGCCGGCCCGCCGACGGAGTAAGCATACCCAGCCTGGTCATGTTCTCGCTGCCGCCGCCCTTCGGTGCGACCGTGATCTTCAGGCGGTCGCCGGGAACGATCTCGGTGTGGATCACGGCCGGCGTGTTATCCTTGCTGTTAATGCGAGCGGAGAAGGGCTTATCGACCACGGACTTGCGGAGATAGCCCGCGGTGTAGCCCTGCCGCACGCCGGCGTTGATGGCCCCATATAGGTCGCCGCCGACCACGTGCACCTCCTGACCCAGCTCGAGGAAAACCACGGTCGTGCCGGTATCCTGGCAGAGGGGAAAGCCCTCCTTCCGGGCAATGTCGGCGTTTTCGATAAGCTGCTTCAGCACATCCTTGCCCATCGGCGACTTTTCTACGGCGAGAGCGGCCTTGAACGCGTCGACCACATCTTCGCCGAGGTAGAGGTTGGCTTCCTCGCAGAGGCGGGAAATGGCTTGGGTTATCGTCGCCGCTTGAATGTCTCTCATAGTCTACAGCTCCGGGATGGGGGCGATACTGCCTTCCCTCATCATGTCCTCGGTAATGGCCCGCGCTCTCTTGATAGTAGCTGTTGCCTGCTGATAGAGCTCGTCAGCATCGATCTTCACGCCGGCCACGCCCAGTTCCTGAGCTTTCATGCCCACGGCCACCGCCTCACGGGGGAAGATATCCCACTGGTCCATGTTGGGGGCGATAAACTCCTCGTTTAGCCCCTTCTCTTCGGCGCACTTGGCCAGCTCGAAGGCGGCGGCGATGCACATCTCGTCGGTGATAGTTTTGGCCCGCACGTCGAGAGCGCCGCGGAACAGGCCGGGGAAGACGAGCGAGTTATTGAGCTGGTTGGGGAAATCGGAGCGGCCAGTTCCCATGATTCTCACGCCAGCCTCTTTGGCATCCCAGGGCCAGATCTCGGGAATGGGATTGGCGCAGGCGAATAGTATGGCGTCCTTGCCCATGGTAGCCACCCACTCTTTCTTGATGACGTCGGGGCCTGGCTGAGACAGGGAGATGCAGACGTCAGCTCCTCTCAGTGCCTCGGCAATACCACCCGCTCGATTACCGGCATTGGTGGTCTGGCAGATGCGCCACTTATCCGCGTACTCGGTTTGGCGGCTCTCGATGTCGCTCCGCCTTTTGTTCAAGATGCCCTTGCTGTCGACCATGATGGTGTTCGCCGGCTTGATCCCGCTGGAGTGGAGCAGCCGGGCGATGGCGATGTTGGCGGCGCCAGCGCCGACCATGGCCACGGAAACGTCGCCCAGTCTCTTGCCGACGATCTTCAGCGCGTTGATCAGGCCAACGAGAAGGACGGTGGCTGTACCCTGCTGATCGTCGTGCCAGACCGGGATGCTGCACTCCGCCTTCAGCCGATCGAGGATGTAGAAGCATTTCGGCTGGGAGATATCCTCCAGATTGATGCCGCCGAAGGATGGCTGGAGCCACTTGGTCGCGTTGATGATGTTCTCAGGATCCTTGGTATCAAGGCAGATGGGAACGGCGTCGACGCCGCCCAGGTACTTGAAGATGAGAGCTTTGCCCTCCATAACAGGCATGCCAGCCTCGGGTCCAATATCGCCCAGGCCAAGAACCCGGGTACCGTCGGTGACGATAGCAACCGTGTTGCCCTTGTTGGTCATCTGGTAAGCCAGCTCTTTGTCATGCTGGATGGCCTTGCAGGGCGCTGCCACGCCGGGAGTGTACCAGATGGAGAAGTCGTCGAGGCTTCTCACGGCGCACTTGGGCACCGTCTCTATCTTTCCCTTATACAACGGATGGAGCCTCATGGCATCCTCGGCCGGCTTCTTTGCCTTGGCCAGCAGTTCTTCTTTGGTTAGCATGCCCTTGCCTCCTTTGCATTCTCTATCCCAGGTCCGGCCGGCGTTCCACCGGCCGCGCTCCATACTAGCATACGCGGAAGGAAATAACAAGACATCTGGCGAGCAAAGGGAAGGGGCGGTCTTTCTACTGAAGGACCGCCCCCGGGTTCGCCTTAGAGCGGTGCTGGGCACATCGCCTGATGTGGCTCTTGCAGAAAGACCCGATTATGAGCCAGCCTGCATTTGCCCCTGGTTCAGGCGAGCCAGCATCGCCTTAATCATGCTCTCGTCCTGCTTCATGCTCTCGCGCAGATCGTACTGCTCGGTCCTGCCGATCTCCATTCGCAGGTCAGAGAGATACTCGTCGAGGATTCGCGCGAACAGTTTCGCTTCCTCGGGCTGCAACTTGATATCCATTGTCTTGCCCTCCCGTTTGACTTGCCATGGACAAGTCCACGAAGCATTGCCTACGCTTCCTCTAGATCCAGTATACCACAGGAACGCTCTGCTTACAGCAACCCGCCGAGGACGGCCAAACACAAAGCAAGAGTCCCTGTTGGTGGCTGGGAAGAACTACCCAATCTTTGTGCCTTTGTGTTTCAGCCTCTCCGCCGCTCCTATTTGACGAGCGTGATATAATCGGCGCGCATGCGCATGTATGGGCAGGAGGCTTTGGATGGGTGGTCAGGGGTCAGGGGTCGAGGATCAGGGGTCGGGGGCCGGGAGTAGTGCGCTCGTCATTACCGCCAAATACCCTTATCCGGGTGCCGTCAAAACTCGACTGGCGAGCAGGCTGGGGTTTGGCCTCGCCACCGAGGTATGTCGGGCCTTCTTGCGTGACCTAGACGCCGCCTTCCCCCGCGCATTCTGGGCCTACACCCCGAATGATTCGCCCTTCCCCAGCTTTCTTGGCACCGGGAGACGCTATCTCGTTCAGGAGGGCGGCGATCTGGGCGAGAGGATGTTCAACCTATTTCGCCACCTCTGTAGTCAGGGATTCGAGAAGGTCGTGCTAGTGGGGTCAGATATTCCCCAACTCACGCCCGCGCTCGTGGACCGGGCCTTCGCGGTCATGGACATATGCGATGTGGCGCTCGGACCGGCGGCGGACGGCGGCTATTACCTCATCGGCATGCGAGTTGCCCACGACCTCTTTTCCAGCGTGAATTGGAGCACTTGCCGGGTCCTGGCGCAGACTCTCGCCAAGGCCGCGGAGCGGGGCCTACGCGTCGGCCTACTTCCCCAGACCTTCGATGTGGATGGGCCGGAAGATATCGACAGGCTGCTGAGCCTGGTCCGGGGACAGGGCGTCAACGGATGCATGACGGATAAACGGATGCGGGGGGGCCAGATATCCGTTGACGCCGTACCCCACCGTTGGATAGATGACCCTCTCGCCGGATGTCCCGAGGCGGAATGCGCCCCAGCTTCGCTTCCCCACGCGTCCGCGATACTCAGTCAGATTCGGCGTGCCGACGCGACGCTAGAAAGATCCAAGGTAGGCTGGCATTACCGGACGACGCCGGCGCAAGTGGAGAAAGAAGAGCGGGCATGCCTTGATCTCATCAGGCAGGAGGAACTGAGCCAGCAGATCAGGGAGCACATGGCCTTGGTAGCTGGCGTGGCCAGCGTTCTCGTCGCCCGGCTGCGGGAGGATCTCGACATTACTTTGTCCGACGTAGCCGTCGTCGCCGCCCGGTATCATGACGCCTGCCGGAGCGAAGATCGCAGCCACCGGCTGAGACCGTACGGAGTAGGGCCCAAGGGGCTCTTGTTTACCCACGACGGGCACGAGGCGCGGCTGGCCTTCGACCTCCGGCGGGTCGGGGCGAGGACCATCGCCAGAATCGTTCGCCGGCACAACGTCCTCCGGCCCCTCCATCCCGAGGCGAGGACCATCGACGACAATGTGCTGGTCATTGCCGACGCCATGGTGGAAGCAGGGGAGATCGTCCCCATCGCCGTGCGCCGGGAGGCCATCATCGCCCGCCACGCGGACGCCGATCCCCAGGGCGCCCGGGCCTACAGCGCGGCGTACGACGTGGTGGAGCGGACGTTGGACCTGTATTTCGACGCAGGTGTGAACAGGCGCCGGTTCCAGAGAGAGCTTGGCCTTATCCAGAATGATAACACTGGATAACTGCCTGAGCGCTGGTTTTCGCGCGAGAGGTTTTGCCTTGACGGGCTTGAACGCCACGGATAGAATACTCCCAAAGCAAGGTCGAGGAGAGCATGATCGGTCTACCGCCGGAGGTCCACTTGGCCGCCTCTGCCATTCTCTTCGTGGCGACGGTTGTACCTTCTGGCTCGAAGCGAGGCACAGCGCGAATGTGTGTGCTTGGTTGAAAGGAAGAACGACATGATTAAGAAGATGGTTGCTACACTTGGCGCGGCTGTGGCGGTTCATGGGTGGCCGGCGGTGGCGGCGGCCGATGGCGATGACATACACGTCGGCAGCGCTCATTTCGATCCGGTCGTAGGCATTTTCGTGGGCATCTTTGTCGCCTTGGTTACGTTGATGTTCGTCGGGCAGTGGGTTCGATTCAATGCTGCCCGCCATGGTCCTTCTACAGGAAGGACCAGAAGCGCCGCGTCCCGGGAGTTGGTGCGAAGTGAAGAGGAGGGCACAAATGACAGCGGAGAATCGGACGACTGATGTCGAGGGTACCGGCCAACCGGTAGGTCCACCAAGGTCAGGCGAGAAGGGGTATGTTGAGTCGATAAAGAGCTTTAGTCGCAACGCCAAGCTATTCTTAGCCTATTCCCTGTTGTCGGGACTGGGCACCGGCATCTGGAACGTCATGCTCAACCTCTACTTCCTGCGCGTGGGCGTCGACATCCCGTTTATCGGCGTCTTCTGGTTCACGAACATGCTTTTTCACGGGCTGTTCGCCTTTCCGGCCGGCCTCATCGGCGACAAGATCGGTCGGCGCAAGACCTTCATCCTTGCCACGTTTATCAGCATCTTCGCCCGGGGCGCTTTGCTTTTCACCCTCGATCCGACCATGCTCATCGTGCTCGCGGCCATCGCCGGCGCGGGCGAGGGCTTTCATGCTGTGGCCGGCGCCCCCTTTATCATGGAGAACAGCAAACCGGCGGAGAGGCCTATGCTCTTCAGCCTTGACTCCTCCTTCGGCAGCGCCTCCATGTTCGTAGGCTCCATCTCGGGCGGCCTTCTGCCGCTGGTCTGGGCCTCGACCATGGGAATACCCGATTTGGACCCGGTGGCTGCGAGGTTTGCTCTCGTCACCTCCTTGCCCCTCACGGTGATCGCCCTCCTGCCGCTGGCTTTGATCAAGGAGAGACCGGTAGCGCTAGTCGAGAGCTTCCTCGACCTCGTCACTCTGGCCAATATCGTAAGCCACAGCGTAATAGCCAAGCTTACCCTCTGCTCAGTTCTCATCGGCGTGGCCTTCGGGCTAACCACTAGGTTTTTCAACGTCTTCTTCGCCGACGGCCTGGGTGCGAGCGACCAAGAGGTGGGTCTCATCTTCGCCCTGAGCTCGCTGGGCTCGGCCGCGCTGATCCTTGCCTCGCCGGCGATGAGCCGCCGATGGGGCCGCGTCTTGGGCATTCTGGTCTCGCAGGTAGGCTCGCTGCCGTTCCTGATCCTGATGGTGTTGCTGCCCGGCCTGCCTCTGGCCGCCACCTTCTTCATCCTGCGTGGCGCCCTCTATGGCATCTCGATGCCTCTGCGCCATCAACTCTCGATGGAGTTCATCACCTCGCGTGAGAGGGCGACGACGGCAGGAATCACGCACATGGTCTTCGACCTCGGCGGAGCCGTAGGCGCCTGGGCAGCCGGTATTCTCATCGTCGAGAACAACTTCGCCCCGGCCTTCCTGGCCGGCGCCCTCATCTTTCTGGCCCCGGCGATTCTCTACTACGTCTTCTTCGCCGGCATGGAGAAAGCGCGAGCCGCCAGGCGGGTAACGCGGCCGGCCGTCTAGAAACCCAGCCGAAAAGTCTTGCTGGTTTGGCTGATATGTAGTATAATGCGTCCTAACATGCGAACGGAGGTTTGGTATGTTAGGAAGGCATTCTATGCAGGGTGGATTGTTTGAAGCGGACTATCTTCATCTCGA